>CAVFBU010000121.1:0-2197 GCA_963620725.1 Vescimonas coprocola | reverse complement strand
GTGTTTTTACATAAAGAGCGATATGGAACGGTATAAAGTCAACAGAGTTTGGCTGGACGAAACTCACGTTTGGGCTGAGACCAGTAACGGCTGGAAGGCAGGCTACCCCTTCAGCCAGTGGCGCAATCTTGCCAAGGCGACGCAAGAGCAACGCGGTAATTTCTTTCTGAGCCGTTATGGCATTCATTGGCCTGAGATTGACGAAGACCTTTGCTTTGAAGGTTTGTTTGCAGATGCCGGCCTTTGCGAACGCTCTGCCAGCGAAGATTCCTTTTATTATCAGGCGTAGGTATAAGTTCCGTTGGAGTCCAATTTTGCAGGATAAACATTCGTCACCGATGAAAAATCCGATAATCCTTGGCCGTTACGAAATAATTGTCTATCTTTGCCCTGCAATCCCACAGACAATAGGTCAATAACTAACAAAAATACGACACAATTATGGAAAACAACACCCAACTGATTGCCCAATGTGAAGCACGGGCAAAGGAATGGCTCTCGCCGGCCTTCGACGAAGAGACCCGCAAAGCAGTGCAGCAAATGCTTGACAGCAATGACAAGACCGCACTCATTGATGCCTTCTACCAGAACCTGGAGTTCGGCACGGGCGGACTGCGCGGCATCATGGGCGCAGGCACCAACCGCATGAACAAGTACATCGTGGGCATGGCCACACAGGGCTTCGCCAACTACATCCTCAAAGCCTTCCCGGGCAGGAAAGACCTTGCCGTGGTGGTGGGACACGACTGCCGCAACAACGGACGGATGTTCGCAGAGACCGTGGCAGACATCTTCTCCGCCAACGGCATCAAGGTGTACCTCTTCGAGAGCCTCCGTCCCACCCCGGAAATCTCCTTCGCTATCCGCCAGTTGGGATGCCAGGCTGGTGTCAACGTGACGGCCTCGCACAATCCACGCGAATACAACGGCTACAAAGCTTACTGGGAGGACGGTGCACAGGTGCTCGCACCGCACGACAAGGGCATCATTGACGAGGTAAACAAGGTGACCATCGACCAGGTGAAGTTTGAGGGCAACAAGGAACTCATCGACATCATCGGTGGAGAGATGGACTGGGACTACATCCAGGCCGTGAAGGAAGCTATGGTGGACCAGGACGTCATCCTGCGCCACAAAGACCTCAACATCGTCTACTCGCCCATGCACGGCACCGGGCGCGTCATCATTCCCGAGGCACTGCGCTCATGGGGCTTCCAGAACATCCACGTCGTGCCGGAACAGATGGTCATTGACGGCAACTTCCCCACCGTGGTGTCGCCGAACCCCGAGAACGCCGAAGCCATGACGCTCGGCATGAAGCTCGGCACGCGCCTCAACGCCGACCTCGTCATCGCCTCCGACCCTGACGCCGACCGCCTCGCCATCGTCTGCCGCAATGCCAAGGGCGAATGGGAAATCCTCAACGGCAACCAGACCTGCATGATGTTCTGCTGGTACATCATCGCCAACAAGAAGAAGCTCGGACAACTCAAGGGCAACGAGTTCCTGGTGAAGACCATCGTGACCACGGAAGAGATTGCCGAGATTGCCAAGAAGAACGGCGTGGAGCTGCGCGACTGCTACACGGGATTCAAGTGGATTGCCAATGAGATACGCGTCTCCGAGGGCAAGGAGAAATTCATCGGCGGCGGCGAAGAGTCGTTCGGCTTCCTGCCCTTCGACAAGGTGCGCGACAAGGACTCCCCCGCTTCCATCTGCCTCATCTGCGAGATTGCGGCATGGGCCAAGGACAACGGCAAGACGCTCTACGACCTGCTCATGGACATCTATGCCGAGTACGGTTTCTCGCGTGAAGCCACAGTCAACGTGGTACGCCCGGGCAAGACGGGTGCCGACGAGATTAAGCAGATGATGGCCGACTTCCGCGCCAATCCCCCGCAGACACTCGGCGGAGCAAAGGTGGTGCTGTGGAAGGACTACCAGACACTGGAGGCCAGGAAGGCCGACGGCACAACGGAGAAACTCTCCATGCCCGACACGTCCAACGTGCTCCAGTGGTTCTGCGAAGACGGCACGAAGATTAGCGTGCGCCCCTCGGGAACAGAACCGAAGATTAAGTTCTACCTCGAAATCAAAGACCCCTCGTTCAAGTGCGCCGGATGCTACGAGCGTTGCATGAAGGCTACCGACGAGCGCATCAAGGCCATCAAGAAGGACTTGAAGCTCGACTGATGGA
>CAVFBU010000120.1:0-2401 GCA_963620725.1 Vescimonas coprocola | reverse complement strand
TGAACAACCTCGACAACATCAGTATGTACGACCAGTACTCTGCCATCTGCGGCATCAGCAAGACGGAGCTGACCACCGCGATGCAGCCTGACGTGGAGCGACTGGGACAGGCACTGGGACTGACCTGCGAGGAGTGCCTGCAGCGGTTGACGGACTACTACGACGGCTACCACTTCAGTAAGAAATCCGAGGACGTGTTCAACCCGTTCAGCCTGATCAAGGCCATGAATGCGCAGGACATCGCGGCGTACTGGTTCGGCTCGGGCACACCGACCTACCTTATTAATATGATGCGGAAGTTCGGTGTGAACCCTTCGCAGTTGGGAAAGACTAAGGCCAAAGCGGCCTCCTTCGACGCAGCCACGGAGACGATGTCGTCGCTGACACCGCTGCTCTACCAGAGCGGCTACCTCACCATCAAGGACTATGACCCACGGCAGGACCTCTATACCCTGGACCTTCCCAACAGGGAGATTGCCGTAGGGCTGTTCGACAGTCTGTTGCCTGGCTATCTGGAACGCAGCACAGACGAGGGACGCGTCGTCATTGCCGAGTTGTCCGCTTGCCTAAACGATGGCGACATCGATGGTGCGCTGCAACTCATGGCCGACTTCTTAGAAACCGTGCCCTATTGCGACAACACCCACTACGAGGGCCACTGGCAACAGACGCTCTACATTATGTTTGCCCTGCTCTCGGGCTACCGCATTCAGGTGGAGCAGCACACAGCGAAAGGCAGGATAGACATCACGCTCATGACGCAGACCACCATCTACGTGATGGAGCTGAAGATTAACGGCAGCGTGGAGGAAGCCCTCGCACAGATTGAATCGCGCCGCTACGCCGATGCCTTCCAGCTGCAGGATAAACCCGTGGTGAAGGTGGGCTTGAACTTCAGTCTCAAGGATGGCATCAACACGCTGGAATGGCAAGTGGCTAATTTTTAATTAAGAATTAAGAATTAAGAATTAACATTCAACACTCAACCGATGTCAACTACCGATAATAGTTCCCAAATAGTCCTCTATCAGCCCGATGAGAGCATACGGCTGGAGGTGAAGCTGGACGGGGAGACCGTGTGGCTCACACAAGCTCAGATGGTTGAGTTGTTTCGTACGACCCGAAACAACATAACTATGCATATCCGTAATGTCTTTAAGGAGGGCGAATTGGAAGAAAATGCAGTATGTAAGGAATCCTTACGTACTGCCGCAGACGGCAAAAACTACAAGACAAGATACTATAACCTCGACGTGATTATCTCTGTCGGTTATCGGGTTAAAAGTCCCGTCGGAACTCGTTTCCGCCAATGGGCAAATACTGTTATCAAGCAACACCTCCTACAGGGCTATTCGGTCAACCGACATCTGATTGCCCTACAGGAGCATATGGACAAGCGCATGACAAACATCGAGGATACACAGGCCAAGCAGCAACAGCAGCTCGACTTCTTCATCCGCACCGCCACGCCACCAGCCGAGATGGTGTTCTTCGAGGGCGACTTCTATACCGCCCGCGTGGCACTGGAGCGGCTCGTCCGCACGGCCTCTCGTCGCGTTGTCGACGATACACTCTACCACTGCGGCCACTCCCTCAATGCCAACGGCGGCCATAAACTCTCCGCCATCACGCGCATGGGTACACCGCCCGACACTATCCTCACCGAGGTCAAAGAGTCCTAAATCACTCAACATTCAACACTCAACATTCGAAATACAATGAACACAGAGGAACGTTACATCAGTCTGCTGACCGACTTCGGCTTCAAGCGCATCTTCGGCACGAAGCCCAATAAGGCCCTGCTCATCAACTTCCTGAATGCGCTGTTCGAAGGCTCGGAGGTCATCAAGGACGTGAGCTATCTGAACAGCGAACACCTGGGCGATGGCAGCAGCGAGCGCAAGGCCATCTTCGATGTGTACTGCGAGAACGAGCGCGGCGAGAAGTTCATCGTGGAGATGCAGAACGCCTTCCAGAAGCACTTCAAAGACCGCTCGCTGTTCTATTCCACCTTCCCCATCCGCGAACAGGCTCCCAAGGGTTCGAATTGGGACTTCCACCTGGAGCGCGTTTACACGGTGGCCTTGCTGAACTTCGACCTGGAAGAGCCGGCCTTCGACCGCGAAGCCATCACCCATGAGGTGGGTCTGCTGGACAAGGACACCCACCGCGTGTTCAACGACAAGATGACGTTCAAGTACGTGGAAATAGCCAAGTTCCACAAAACGGAGGCCGAGTTGGAGACACTCTACGACAAGTGGCTCTACGTCCTAAAGAACCTCTCGCGCCTGGATAATCGTCCTGCCGCCCTAAAGGAGAAAATCTTCACCCAGCTGTTCGAGGAGGCCGAGATTGCCAAGTTCAACGCTGAGGATCGGCGCGAATACGAGGACAGCCTCAA
>CAVFBU010000119.1:0-2554 GCA_963620725.1 Vescimonas coprocola | reverse complement strand
TGTCCGTGTTGGAGTACTTCATCTCCACCCACGGTGCCCGTAAGGGTCTTGCCGACACCGCCATGAAGACGGCCGATGCCGGATACCTGACGCGCCGACTGGTGGACGTGTCTCACGATGTGATTATCAACGAGGAGGACTGTGGCACGCTGCGCGGTCTGGTGTGCACCGCTCTGAAGAACGGCGACGAGGTCATCTCAAGCCTCTACGAGCGCATCCTCGGCCGTGTGTCGGTACACGACATCATCCATCCCACCACCGGTGAACTCATCGTGGCTGCCGGTGAGGAGATTACCGAGGCCGTGGCACAGGCCATTGAGGACTCTCCCATCGAAAGCGTTGAGATTCGTTCGGTGCTCACCTGTGAGTCGAAGCATGGGGTCTGCATGAAATGCTACGGCCGCAACCTCGCCACGCGCCGAATGGTACAGAAGGGTGAGGCTGTCGGCGTGATTGCCGCGCAGGCCATCGGTGAACCGGGTACGCAGCTGACGCTCCGTACGTTCCACGCTGGTGGTGTGGCTGCCAACGCCGCTGCCAACGCCAGCATCGTGGTAAAGAACGATGCGCGCATCGAGTTCGAAGAGGTACGCACCGTACCGTTTGAAGAAGACGGACTGGACTGCGAGATGGTGGTCAGCCGTCTGGGTGAGGTGCGCTTCATCGACCCCAACACAAAGATTGTACTCTCCACGATGAACGTGCCTTACGGTTCATCCCTCTATTTCAAACATGGCGACCTGGTCAAGAAGGGCGACAAACTCGCACAGTGGGATCCGTTCAATGCGGTCATCGTGTCGGAATATGCCGGAACACTGAAATTCCACGATGTGATAGAAGGTGTCACTTACCGCGCCGAGACCGACGACACCACGGGACTTACCGAGAAGATTGTCACTGAGTCGAAGGACAAGTCGAAGGTGCCCACCTGCGACATCATCGGTGCCAATGGCGAAGTGGTTGGCACCTACAACTTCCCCGTGGGTGGCCACGTCGCTGTAGAGGACGGACAGACCATCAAGACGGGTGAGACGCTCGTCAAGATTCCACGTGCCGCCGCCAAGGGTGGTGACATCACCGGTGGTCTGCCCCGTGTGACCGAGCTGTTTGAGGCTCGCAACCCGAGCAACCCCGCCATCGTTTCTGAAATCGACGGTGAGGTGACCATGGGCAAGCTCAAGCGCGGTAACCGCGAGATTGTCGTCACCTCCAAGACGGGCGACCAGCGCAAGTACCTCGTGTCGCTGTCGAAGCAGATTCTGGTGCAAGAGCACGATGCCGTGCGCGCCGGAACACCGTTGTCCGATGGTGTCATCACACCTGCCGACATCCTGGCCATCAAGGGTCCGACGGCGGTGCAGGAGTACATCGTCAACGAGGTGCAGGACGTGTATCGTCTGCAGGGCGTGAAGATCAACGACAAGCACTTCGAGATTATCGTCCGTCAGATGATGCGCAAGGTGCAGATCAACGACCCGGGCGACACCTCGTTCCTTGAACAGGAGATTGTCGACAAACTCGACTTCGCCGATGAGAACGACCGCATCTGGGGCAAGAAGGTGGTCACCGATGCTGGTGACTCCGAGAACTTCCAAAAGGGACAGATCGTCACAGCACGAAAGTTGCGCGACGAGAACTCCATGCTGAAGCGCCGCGACCTCAAGTTGGTGCAGGTGCGCGATGCCGTGCCCGCCACGTCCACGCAGATCCTGCAGGGTATCACCCGTGCAGCCCTCCAGACTAAGTCGTTTATGTCGGCTGCATCGTTCCAGGAAACCACCAAGGTGCTCAACGAGGCCGCCATCCGCGGTAAGGTGGACAACTTGGAGGGCATGAAGGAGAACGTCATCACGGGTCACCTCATTCCTGCCGGAACGGGTCTTCGCGAGTTCGAGAAGCTCATCGTAGGATCGAAGGAGGAGTACGACCGTATGCAGGCCAACAAGAAGAACGTGCTCGACTTTACCAATGAAGCCGCAGTAGAGGAGAAGTAACTCTCCTCTACCTTCCATATGCTTCGGGACTGGCAGACGACCGCTAAGGGTTGTCCGTGAGTCCCGAAGTTTTTTTTACTCCGTCATTTTACCCACTTAAACTCCATCAATCTTGTCGGCCTTCGGTTTCTTCTTTCGAAAGGGAAGATAAGAAAAAAAATAGGCGATGTCTTGCGGAAATAAAATAAAAATATGTAACTTTGCAGCGTCCTCATCTGGAAGCCGTGCGAAAGCAGAAGCGGAAGGGGTGGGCTACATATGATGGAAAAGTGTCTACTATGGCGCTTTGTTCTTTGACTTCTCAAATGTCTCGCAAACAAAAGAAGTCTGTCAAAAAGCAAAGCAACTGTAGATGCTCATTGGGTATGTATATGAACTGCCCGACTGCACCCGTACCAACGGATGGCAGCGGCATATCTATACATATACGTGTGGGCTGGAAAAGCCGAGCGTGTTTGACCCCCGAGGGCAAGCGGTGTTGACCCTCTCGGGCAAAATTTGATTGACCCTTTGAGACAAAATTAAAATGACCCCTGAAAGCGATTGTATTTCAAGGGCTT
>CAVFBU010000118.1:0-3121 GCA_963620725.1 Vescimonas coprocola | reverse complement strand
GGAGGCCTGGTGGAGCACGCGGAGCGGAACGGCGTGGGTCGGGAACACGCCGTTGGCCAGGATGACGGCATCGGGACGGAAGTCAAGGATTGGTTTCATAGGGCTTGTCGTGTTGGGGTTGGGAGTGCTTCGCAGCCCTGCTGCCGCATCAGTTGCCGCCACTTGAACCATCCGGCCACGGCAATCGCGGTGTAGAGGGCATAAAGTCCGGCCTTGAACGGGATGTCCTTGGTGACGTAGAGATAGGCGCACACCACATCGACAGCCATCCAGAAGAGCCACTGCTCCACGTACTTGCGTGCCAAGGCCCACAGGCCGACGAAGCTCAGCGCATTGGTGAAGGCATCGAGCAGGGGAACGGTGGAGTTGGTCCAGGTGACGAGGATGTAGTAGGTAGTGCCCCACGCCACCAGGAAGAACACGGTGGCGGGCAGGTAGAGGCGCAGCGGCATGTGACTGATGGGGAGAATGGGCTTCTCACCGTGTCCCCATTGCCAGACGCAGTAGCCGTAGACGGCGGCCAGCGTGTAGTAGACGGCCATTCCGGCATCGCCATAGAGGCCGTGTTGCCAGTAGAGGCAGATGTCGAGTGCAGGCATGATGATGCCCACCAGCCAGAGCCAGATGCTGGCCCGATACTCCAGCCCGATGTAGAGCAGGCCGAGTATCGTGGTCAGTATGTCGAGTCCGTGCAGGGCGATGTATTCCTCCATGGCTTAGAAGTTGATGCTGGCGTGCGCCATCATGTTGAAGGGGGCGGAGGGTGCGAAGCCTGCGGCATCCGTGTCGCGCACGCCCCACTGGTTGACGGCCTTGACGCTGCTGCCAGACTTCACAAACTGTGGGGCAGCCCATCCGTTGTTGTCGTACTTGCTGCTGAAGATGTTATAGAGGGACAGACCGACGGTCACGTCCTTCACGCCGCAGGAGGGCAGCGCAAAGTGGTAGCTGAGGTCGATGTTGGTGGTGAAATGGGCTTTCAGCAGCAGCGTCTCACGGGTGGCGTTGCCGTTGGCATCCGCACATTCCATCTCCCGGAAGCCCGTGTTGGTCAGATACTGGTCGCCTACGTACTGGCTCTGCAGCGCGGCTTTCAGTCCGTGGTATTCGAAGGTGAGGATGTTGTTGAAGAGGACATCCGGCGAGAAGCTCAGCGGTGTCTTGCCGAGGTTGTGTGTGTCGCCATCGTTGTCGGTGACGGTCCAGTCCTCGGCGCGGTTTTCGGAGAAGGTGGCGTTAGCATCCCAGCGAAACCAGTCCACGGGTCGCCAGGCGGCCTCCAGCTCAACACCTGCGCGGTAGCTGTTTCCCACGTTCTTGGCCACGGCCTCGCCGATGGCGTTCAGCTCGCCGGTGAGTACGAACTGGTCCTTGTAGTCCATGTAATAGAGGTTGACACCGGCCGAGAACCGGCCACTCTGAAACTTGTAGCCAGCCTCCAGGTCGTTGAGGCGTTCGGCCTTCAGCGCACTGCCGAGGTTGTCTTCATAGTCGTTGCGCGTCGGCTCGCGGTGGGCGATGGCATACGAGGCATAGACCTTGTGGTTCGGGGTGATGTCGTAGTAGAGGCCGAACTTGGGGTTGAAGAAGTTGAAGTCGTCGTCGATGATGTACTTGCCGTCCTTGTTGTAGCCGTAGCTGTCGGTGGGGTCTTGCATCCGATAGTCCACGCGGCGGTACTGCAGGTCGGCGAAGGCACTCAGTCCACGCGCCAGTTCGTAGCTGACCTTGCCGTAGACGTTGAAGTCGCTCTTCTTGGCGTTGTTGCGGTAGTATTCGAAGTCGGGCACACCCACCACCTGTCCGAAGTGGTCGCCGTCGTAGCGGTTCCAGCCGCCGCCCACCGTGGCGTTGGTTTTCCTGCCGGTATAGACCAGCGAGGCGATGAGACCATAGAAGTCGTTGCCCATCTTCTTCTGCTCAATGACGTCGCCCTTGTCGCCGGAGAGTCCGTATTTGGCCAGGCTCTTGTTGCGCTTGTACTGCTCATAGTAGCCATCGCCGCGCGTATAGTGGGCTGTGGCGTTGAGGTTCAGCGTCCGGCTGAGGTGTTGGTTCCATATCAACTGGAAGTTCTGCTGGTGGTAGTGGTCGGTCTGATTGTCGTAGAAGTGCATCTTCCCTTCGCTGTCCGTACCCATGTAGCCGCACGAGTTGTAGGTGCGTCCGTAGAGGGCCTGCTCCTGCTTGGAGGTGTAGTTCCAGGCGTGGTAGGTCTCTTCCTGTCCGTTCCAGGTGAGAAACTTCACCACGGTGTTGTCGCCGAAATAGCCGGCCTGCAGCAGGTAAGAGTTAAGCTTGGTGCTGGCGCGGTCGAGGTAGCCCTTCGAACCGATGTTCGACAGCCGTCCCTGCACGCCCCAGTGTCCACCCAGCAGTCCCGTGCCGAAGCGCAGCGTCTGCTTGTGGGTGTAGTAGGAACCGCCGCTGAGGTCAAGACCCATATAGGGTGTTGCCCCGATGTTCTCCGTCTGCATATTGACCGTAGCACCAAACGCTCCCGTGCCGTTGGTCGACGTGCCCACACCGCGCTGGATCTGCACCGACTGCACACTGCTGGCGAAGTCGCCCATGTTCACCCAGAAGAGCTGCGAGCTCTCGGCGTCGTTCATCGGCACACCGTTGGCGGTGATGTTGATGCGCGAGGGGTCTGTGCCGCGCACACGCAGGGTGGTGTAGCCGATACCGTTGCCTGCGTCGCTGGTCATCGTGACGGAGGGGGTCAGCGACAGCAGGTAAGGGATGTCCTTGCCGTAGTTGACGGCCTTCAGTGTCTGTCGGTCCATGTCGGTGAAGGCCATCGGCGTTTTCCTCCCGGCTCGTGTCGACACGACCTGTACGTTCTGCAACTTCACGCTTTTCAGCGAGTCGATTTGTTCCGCCTGTCCCGTCGCTGCGGTCAGCAAGGCGGCAAAAATCATGGTTTTTCTCATTTCTCTTTCCTTATTAATGATGTAAAACAAACTAATAAGGGGTTCACAACAGTGTTTGATAGAAGCTCTTTCATCCCTACGTCGGCATTATCCGCATCAGGTTGGAGGGTATCATCTCAGCCGCCAACAGGCGACACCCCTTGAATTCGGGTGCAAAGGTAGTGCAAACCGAGAGAAAAACCAAATTT
>CAVFBU010000117.1:0-3146 GCA_963620725.1 Vescimonas coprocola | reverse complement strand
AGCGAAATACAAAATAAACAAGCGTTTATTTTTATTTCCGAGGTGCCGCCTATCTAAGGGCGAAGCCCAGAGATACTCACATCTCCTCCATGCTCAGCCCCGCCATCTTCACCTCCTTACCTTGGAACAGATGGCGTTGCATCATGGCCACTTTCTCCTCCAACCGTGCCGGTCTGTATTTTTCCGGGTTACGCTTCACCTCATAGGCCTCCACTTCGCCTTCCAGCGTCTCGGCCACAATGTCTATCTCGAAGTCGTCGCTGCGACCTTTGACATTCACGCCCCCACTCTGCCACCATCCGCCTATCACACGATAGCGCTGCGACTCCATCATCTTCTGTCTGAACCACCGTTCCAGGCTGATGCCCGAGAATGTCGGATAGTCCTTCAGCATCATCGACTCCAAAGCCGACACATTGCCTATCTCTATGAGCGAGTTGTAGCGGTGGATGTAGCGGAACCAGAAGCGGAAGAAGTTGTCCTGTATCTCGTAGCGCACCGTCTGGCTACCGCTCTTCGCCCCCACGGGTCGTTTCTTGCGGATGATGCCATACCGCTCCTCAAGAACCTTCAGTTGTCCGCCCAGCACCTTTATGCCCAGCGAAGCCTCTATCTCGCTCTGCGTCACGTCGCCATGCGCTATCTGGTCCAGGATACTGAAATAGGTCCCGTATTGTTTGCCGAACTCCTGCACGAGCACCGACCGCCCCTCCTCGATGAAGTAGCTGTCACCACTCCCACACACGTAGTGCAGCATGCGTTTCACGTCCGTACAACGGTTGTTCATCAGCTGCTCGATGTAGCGTGCCACGCCCCCCGTTATCGTCCACAGGGCCAGCAAGTCCTCCTTGGTGTAGTTTGCCTTGTAGTCGCCCAGTATCTCCTGCATCGTCGATGTGGAGAAAGGCTGCAGCCTGACGGTGCAGTCGTCACGTCCGAACAATGCCTGTCCCTCGTCCTTGAATATCTTTTCCATCAGGTGGAAGATGCTGCCCGACACGATTAGACACACATTCGTTTCCTTCTTGTACCGGTCCCACAGCTCCTGAACGTCGCTGAACACTCCCGCGTTCACATTGTCAAACTCCTGAAACTCGTCAACGAACAATGTGAACCGCTGCCGTTTGCCTATCTCCAAGAGCAGCTGCAGCAATCCCCGGAAACTGGCAATGCCCTCCGGCACGTACTCCCCAAGTTTCTGGCGCACCTCCTCGCACCAGGTCCTTACAAGCGTTGTCTCCGTCTTGCGCCCCACAAAGAAGTACAGGCAGGGGGCTTCCTCCTTGGTCTCTTCCATTAGGCGATACACCAGGCTCGTCTTTCCCACACGCCGTCTGCCTGTCAGCACCACGAATCGCGAACAGTCACCATAGGCTTGCCGCTGCATCTCACGCAGTCGCCTCATCTCCTTCTCTCTGTCGTAGAATTTCTTCACGTCTCGTCTTTTTTATCGCCGTAAATTTTACAGCCGTTAAATTTCGTCCTTGTTTCCACCTTCAGGTACTGCACCAACACTACAATATCGATGCTTTGATTGCATCTACGATGTAGCGCACTTCCTCGTCTGTGACATACGGGCCGGCAGGCAGACACATACCCACCTTGAAGATGGACTCACTGACGCCGTTGACGTAGGCAGGAACATGCTTATAGCAGGGCTGCTTGTGCATGGGCTTCCAGACGGGACGGGCCTCGATGTTGGCCTTGTCCAGGGCGACACGAAGGGCTTCTACATTGTCATGGGGCTGACAGTCGGTAGTGGCACTGTCGGCCACATGGATGACACCTGCTGCACCGCCTACGGCTCCCTGCACGATGGTCTTATAGGCGTTTTCCTGACCCTTCACCTTCACTGAGGGGTCGAGGGTGATGGTGCAGAGCCAGTAGTTGGAGTCGTAGTCACCATTCTCTGGCTGTGAGTGAACTTTTACACCCGGCACGTCGTTCAGCAGTTCCTCGTAAAGAGCCTGCACATGCCGATGATGAGCCAGGTGGTCGCTTAGGATGGTCATCTGTCCGCGACCAATACCTGCACAGATATTTGACATACGGTAGTTGTAGCCGATCTTCTCATGTTGGTAGTAGGGGTAGCTCTCGCGATACTGCGTGGCATACATCATGATCTCGCGCCACTCGTCATCATTGGCCGTAATCAGTGCACCGCCACCCGAGGTGGTTATCATCTTGTTTCCGTTGAACGACAGCACCCCATACTTGCCAAAGGTACCGAGTACCTGTCCTTTATAGCGCGAACCCAGGCCTTCGGCAGCATCTTCCACCACAGGGATGCCATACTTGTTGGCTATGGCCATAATCTTGTCTGCCTTGTAGGGCATACCATATAGGGCTACGGGGACAATGGCCTTGGGGAACTTGCCGGTCTTCTCCTTGCGGTCGATGATGGCTTTCTCCATCAACTCCGGGTCTATATTCCAAGTGTCTGGCTCTGAGTCCACCAACACGGGTGTTGCACCAAGATAAGTCACTGGATGGGTGGAAGCACAGAACGTGAAGCTCTGCACAATCACCTCATCACCAGGGCCAACGCCGCAATTGAGCAGTGCCAGATGTACCGCTGCCGTTCCTGACGACAACGCCACCACCCGCTTGCTTAGGGCAAGGTTATCGTTAAGGTTGACGAAATCTTCCAGGTCTTTCTCAAAGCCGTTCACATTGGGACCAAGCGGTACGACCCAGTTGGTATCAAAAGCCTCTTTGATGTACTTCTGCTCCAGTCCTTCCTCGCTCATGTGAGCCAGACAAAGGTATATTCGTTTCCTTTCTGCCATGGTATTCTTCGTTTTCTATTTTACGATATTAGGAATGTCGTTCAACTCATTCTGGATGTACTCCAGCGCGGCAATCTTCTCCTTCGTCTCTTCGAGATTTAGGCGACGGGTATTGTCGGAATTGAACTCCTCAATAGTGGCACGCTTGGTATCGCCATCCTTGAAGTACTTATCGTAGTTCAAATCGCGGTTGTCGGCCGGTACGCGATAGAAGTTGCCCATGTCCTCGGCCTTGGCACACTCTTCCTTGGTGAGCAGCGTCTCATACATCTTCTCACCATGGCGGATGCCGATGACCTTGATGTCCTCTTTCTTACCACCAAACAGCTCGCACACGGCCTCGGCCTGGGTCTGGAT
>CAVFBU010000116.1:0-3203 GCA_963620725.1 Vescimonas coprocola | reverse complement strand
TGAAGGTCGGCATGAATTTCTCGCTGAAGGACGGTGTGAACCGCTTGGAGTGGGGTATTAGATGAGTTTTTTATAGCTCTTCGGACAGAAAGTTGGGTGTTTTGTGGTTTTCAATGTGTAATTTTGCAGCTGCAAACTACATTGAAACGAAATACTGCTACAACGATGACCATCAGAAAGAAACTGATCGTGAAAATGGTGGTGTGGACACTCTTGTCTATGACCGCCTTGTCTGTGTCTGCTGGGGATGTTTTGCCCACAGTAGACCAAGTATGGCAAGTGTTCCAAACCCCACAGGACTCCTGCAGGACGAAAGTGTGGTGGTTTCATGGCGAGACGGAAACGACCCGTGAGGGCATTACGGCTGACTTAGAGGCCTTTAAGAAGGCTGGAGTGGGCGGTGTCGTCTATTATGACCAGGTGCACAAACCTACCGCACTGGCTTTGGATGCCATGTCGCCAAAATGGTGGGCGATGCTGAAATTTGCGGCACAGGAAGCCCGGCGCGTTGGCTTAACCTTCGAGATAAACATCTCCAACGGTTATGTCGTCGGCGGGAAATGGATAGAAAAGGCGGAGGCGATGCAGCGGTTGGTGAGCAGCAGTGCGCTGGTGCGCAAAAAAGACAAGAGGGATAACGGAATCGTGTTGCCGAAAGCGTCACGAGACAAGGATGCCTATGATGTGGCGGTGTATGCTGTCCGCTTGCGTATGCAGGATTTGGATGCGGTGCGCTCCGTCACTTACAATACACGAGCTATTGGAAAGTCCAAAAACGGTGCGATGAACACACCGACAGCCCCCGACGGCGTGATGTTTGTGGAAAGACCGGCCATAGGAGTGCTTGAGGCTTCAGACGACAGCGTGACCTGGAGGAAGGTGTGCGAGTTGCCTCCGGTCTATGGCTCACCGACATACAGCGGACAAACGGTCGCTTTTGCTCCCATCGAGGCACGCTGTTTCAGAACGAGGGTGACAGACCCGGCCTTGTTGCAGCGAACTGACTATGCTACCTTCATCAAGGATGTGCAGCTCTCTCCCATAGCGCGGTTGACGAACTGGGAGGAGCGTGCCGGACTGCGTTCGGAGTTTATACAACCGATAGACTATACACCGTTCATCGGCAGCGCCATAGCTCCAGACGATATGCTTGACGTGACCGACAGACTGGACGGCGACCGGCTGTGCTGGCGCGTCCCAGAAGGAGACTGGATGATTGTGCGGCTGTCTGCCGAAATCACGGGTGGAAAGTCCAAGCACGGCAGGCAGAACCTACTGGGACTGGAGGCGGACAAGCTGTCGCCCCGGGGCGTGATGAAGCACTGGAACAGCTATACCAAACCGATTCTGGACAGTCTGGCGGCCATCGGCGTCAAGCCCATCGGCGTGTGCATGGACAGCCATGAGGCTGGCTCGCAGAACTGGACACAGGACTTCGTGGAGGAATTCAACAAAAGGCGGGGCTATGACCTGCGCCAATGGCTACCTGTCATGGTGGGGTATGTCATTGAGTCTGTCGAAAAGACGGACAGTGTCTTGTCTGATGTCCGCTTGACGATAGCGGACTTGATTAGCGACCGTTATTTTGCCACTATCCAGCACTTGTGCCGGGAGGCTGGTGTAACCTTGACGGCTCAGGCCATGGGTAACGGTTTGAGTTGTGTGGCTGACAACTTCCGGGTGAAAGGACAGGTGGACAAGCCGCAGACGGAGTTTTGGGCGAGAGACAAGGATGGTAGTTACGACATCAAGGAAGGGGCTTCGGCCGCCCACCGCTATGGAAAGCGCATCGCATCGGGTGAAGCGTTCACGGACATGAAATTCTCAGAGACCTTGAGCGACATGAAACCCTTGGCCGATTTCGCCTATTCGTGTCACATCAACGAATTTGTGGTCTGTGCATCCGCCTATCAGCCTTGGCTGGACAAGTTTCCTGGCAGTACGGGCGGTGGTCGCCATTACTGTCTGAACAGGAATAATACGCTTTGGGCTGATAGCAAGGGCTTTTGGGACTATCAGGCTCGCTGTGCCACGATGATGCGGCAAGGCCAGCCTATCGTGGATGTGGTGGTCAAATTGCCAAGTATTCCTCCCACGAAGTTGCTGGCACGCCGATTGCCGAACATTCCTTGCGGCTATTCTTGGGAGGTGACGACAGAACTGGGCGATACGGCTGTGGTCGCCTTGCCGGAACTGCCAGACTTGGTGGATTATAGTGAACACCTGCCCAAGAGCATGCTGTGGTTCTGTCATCGGAAATTGCAGGATGGCGAACTGTATTTCCTGGCCAACCATAGTCCGAAAGCCTATCATGACGTGGTAAAACTGCGTGCCAGTGGAGCACGGGCTTATTTCTGGAATCCGTTGGACGGAACGCGGCAGCAGTTGAAAATCACCGAGGCCACGGCGCAGCAGACGACCATTCCCCTGCATTTGGAATCCAATGAGTCTGGCTTTATTGTCCTTACAGACCAAAATGTTGACGGCCTCTCTTGGCGCCCTTATGACGAGCAGCCCGTCGCAATCGTTGCAATAGACCGCGCCGACCAGTACTTTGAAGGGGAGGATATCCTGTTGAAGAACCATCCGCTCGAAGACTGGACGCGCAGTGACCATCCGAGAATCAAGTACTTCTCGGGAACGTGTGACTATACCATGGTCTTCAAGGTCGGCAAACGTGGTGAAGAGGATAAATGGTTACTGCGGATGCCTGCTGTAAACGGCAATGTGGACGTAATGGTCAATGGACAGGATGCTGGCATCGTGTGGTGCTCCCCGTGGACTCTGGATATCTCGCGCTATGTGAAGAAAGGGACAAACCAGTTGGTTTTGAAGGTGAACAATGTCTTGTCCAACAGAATGATAGGAGATTCCAGCTTGCCCGAGCGGGAACGGGTTACCTTCGCTCAACCGCAAATCTATCAACCTGATGATGCGTTGATGCCTTCTGGCCTATTTGGTGATGCTGTTCGAATAGAGCGATATAGTGAGTGACGGCTTCGCCATACATTTGGGGATTCTTTTGGTTTTTCTCTCGAAAGTTTGGAGATTTCAAATAAAAGTCATAGCTTTGCAAAAGAATTGTAAGGAGCATAGATATGAAACGGAAACTCTACCCCATCGGCATCCAGACGTTTGAGGAAATCATACGGAAAGACAACCTCTACATCGACAAGACGGAATACGTGTACCGCATAACGCAC
>CAVFBU010000115.1:0-3434 GCA_963620725.1 Vescimonas coprocola | reverse complement strand
CGGAGATATGCGACTATCCTGAGTACTTCGAGGAACTGGGGATAGAGAAAGGGAAGTATATACTCGGCATGTGTCGTTTTGTGCCAGAGAAGAACTTGCACCACCTGGTTGAGGCTTTCCTGAAGTGGAAGAAGTCGCACACGGAACTCACGGAGAACACGGATTCTTCTTTTTCGAACACGGAATGCACGGAAAGCACGGAAGGTTCTTTTTTAACCACGAATCTGACGAATAACACGAAACAACGTTCGGCGGCCGAAGGGAAAGCCAATAAGGCTAACGCCATGCAAGACAATGCTGAAAAGATTAGTGAGATTAGTGAGATTCGTGGTTCCTCTAAAAATGATATATGTGGTTCCTCTGAAAATAATATAAGTGGTTCGGATATAAAGCTCGTGCTGGCTGGTGATACGGACTTTGAGGATTCGTATTCGCTGGGACTGAAGGAGATGGCACGGAAGAACGGAGTGGTGCTGACGGGATTTATCAAGGGACGGAAGTTGCACTCGCTGCTGACGAACTGCAAGTGCTATTGCTTGCCGTCTTCACACGAAGGACTGCCGATAGCATTGCTGGAGGCGATGAGTTATGGTGTGAAGGTGGTGGTGAGCGATATTCCTGCCAACTTGGAGGTTGGTCTGCCCAAGGAGGATTATTTCCATTGCGGCGATGTGGATGAACTGGCTAATAAGCTCGGAAAGATTATCGAGCAGCCATTGCAGCATATCGACTACGATATGAGCAAGTATGACTGGGAGAAGATTGCTGACGAGGTGGCGGATGTATATCAATCGTTAGGGAAATGATACTGCAAGACTTTTGTTTGTTGCTACAGTCTGCCATCGGGAAACAGGTAGTCTTGCCACATCCGCTTACTGATGAGGAATGGAAGGCGGTCTTCTTGTTGGCGAAGAAGCAAGCCCTGTCGGGTATTGTTTTTGAGGGAGTCAAGAGACTGCCGAAGGAACAATGGCCAAAAGCCGACATCGTGCTGGAATGGACAATGACGGCCCAATCTATCAAGCGCAGGAACTTGAAAACAACGGATGTTTGTCTGTCGCTGACGAAGGGACTGGAGAAAGACGGCTTTGAGGTTTGCATCTTGAAAGGTCAAGCCAACCATGTCTATTACGATGCCCTTGGTTTGGAGGAGTCTCTTGGTCAGTTGAGAAACTGTGGAGACATTGATGCTTGGATATGGCCAAAAGAGAAGGTGACTCATCCCGTAAAGAGTATTATTGACTACTGCAAGCGTAAGAACATCCTGCTTTCGCTTTGCCACTTGCATGCGGAAGTGAAACCCATACAAGGTGTTCCCGTTGAGATTCATTTCAGACCATCCTTCTTGAATGCTCCTTGGCGAGACAGAGCGTTCCAACGCTTATTCCGTTCTGCAGCATTTGAAGAAGCAGAAGTGGACGGAATGGGGATGGTGAAAAAGCTCCGTGTGGATTATGACTTGATATTCCAGATGAACCATATCTACAGGCATCTTTTGGATGAGGGTGTAGGTATGCGGCAAGTGCTCGATTTCTATGTGTTGTTGAAGGAATACAACAAGGAGGTTACGGGGCAATCGGGCTTGATGAATCCCAAGGAGTTGATGAAACAGATAAGTGTCTGCGGCATGAACCGCTTTGCTTCCGCCTTGATGTATGTGTTGCAAGAGATGTTCGGTATGGAGAATGACGAACTGCTATGCGCCCCTTCCCAAAAGCACGGCACATTCCTCTTGGACGAGATGATGGCAGCAGGTAATTTCGGGCATTATGATGCGCGAATGAAAACCTTGGAGGTGAAGAAAGGGAAACTGTCCTATCAATTGCAGAAAGCGCAACGCCGTTTCGGGAGAAATCTTCGTTTTCTGACGAGTTACCCAGAAGAGGTGATGTGTGAGCCGATAGCGAGAGTTTTGCATTTCGCATGGAGAAAGTTTGGACTGTATAGGATTTGAGGTGGCTTCCACAGGCAGATATTAGGTTCTTCCACAGAAATCACAGAGAGCACAGATGTTTCGCCTATTCGGCGAATGTAGGTTCGAATACAAATCAAACTAATCGAACGAATGAATGAAGATATTGGTTCTTTCCCCGATTTTATGCAAGAGGGGTGACGATAGGAATATATTTGAAGTGCAGTATGCTGAGTTATGTGATGCGTGTCGGGATTTATGCCGGCAGGGGCATGACGTGACATTGGGTGTCGTGGCGGATATTAAGCCTCCGAAGGAAGAGATGCCATTTGAGAAGAAATGGTTCAAGGCGGAGCGGCGGTTGTTATGTCCGCCATCCGTGATGCCGTACTCTGGAGGGATGAAGGCGTTTCTGAAGGAGAATGCGAAGGATTACGACATGGTGGTATCTTATGGCGTGTTCTCCTGGTGGTCGTTGGCTGCTGCGAGGGTATGTCCCGAAAAGACCGTCATCTGGCAAGAGGGGGCTTCGCACGGGAGTTGGTTGCATGGGATACCGTCGAAGATTTGGTTCAATATCGTGGCACGGTACTTGATGCGGAATGTGCTCGTCGTGCCGCGCACGGGCGATGCCATGCGATTCGTCAGCAGATATATGTGGTGCGTGGCGCATAAGAGCGTGGAGAGTGTGAGGGAGATTACGACGATAAGAAACTCCCACAGATAGCACGGAAAGTACAGATTTTTTGGTCGAACACGGATTTAAGGGATTGAACGGATTAGAAATGCAGTTGCCTGCGGGCGTAAGGACATTTGAGTGGCGCGGTGCCAAGGTGTATCTGATGGAGGATATACCGGAGGTGGCGATGGCGGAGGTGGAGCGGCTGATGGGGGCGTTGCCACAGTGGCGCAAGGAGAAGGCGCTGGCGATGAAGAATGACGATGTGAGGAGGGAGAGCGTATTGGCGTTCGCTCTGCTCATGACGGCATTGAGGCAGGAGTGCCAGATAGAGGAAGAGGTGGAGTTTGTGTATAACGAGCATGGGAAACCGCAACTGGCCAGTCATGGCGATGTGCATTTCAATATCAGTCATTGCCGGGAGGCGGTGGCTTGCGTGATAGCTGACCGGGAGGTGGGGATAGACGTGGAAAGTCGGGGCCGCTACAAGGAGACGCTTGCCCGACATATCCTCAGTGAAAGGGAATGGACGGATGTGCAGAACAGTGATGACCTCGACCTCGCCTTCACCATCCTGTGGACAAAGAAAGAAGCTGTGGTGAAGAAGAATGGCACGGGCATCAGCGGTGGAATGAAACAGGTGCTTGATGAGTGTCAGCAGGATGACATAAAGACATATATCGAAGAACGGTATGTCTGTTCGGTAGCGATGTGATATATCAAAACAGACCGGCATGGAGTTAGTTCATGTCGGTCTGTTTTGCGTTATGGGAGGAGGGAGAATAAGGATGCAGGGTTGAAGGGACGGCCCTTGTACTTGGCAGTGATGTGGAGATGCTCGCC
>CAVFBU010000114.1:0-3761 GCA_963620725.1 Vescimonas coprocola | reverse complement strand
GGTGCCCTCGCTGCCGATGCTCGACATGAGCTTGTCGTACTCGTTCGGGATGTTGTACTTGGCGGCCAGCTGCGAGATGGAGTCAATCTCGTGGTAGGCCTGCTTGCGCTGCTCGGGGTCGGTGAGCTTGCGGTAGCTCTCGTAGCGTTTCGTTATCTCGTCGAGATAGGGCTTCTCCTTGGCGGCATCGATTGTGCCGAACTTCTGGCTACCCTTGAACATAAGGTGCTCCAGGTAGTGAGCCAGTCCAGTGGTCTCGGCGGGGTCGTTGCGCGAACCCGTCTTCACCACCACGTTGGCCTGCAGACGTGGTTTTTCCTTGTTTACAGACATGTACACCTTCAAACCGTTGTCGAGTGTGTAGATGCGCGTTTTCATCGCATCGCCAGGCACGGTCTCGTACTTGTACTCCTTGGCGGCTGCGGTGGTGGCCACGGCGAGTGCCAGGAGGGAGATGATGTGTTTTGCTTTCATTTTACTTGATGATTATAAATAATGTATGTTTCAGTCTTCGAAGTCAATCTCGTGGTCGAGTTTCGTGATGAAGTCGTCGAACACGCCCTGCTCCACGTCACCCATGGCAAACTCCTTCTCGGCGTCCTTGCGGATTTCGGCCACCCAGGCGCGCCGGGCGCGGATGTAGTCTTCGCGGATGCGTGCCATGTCGGCATCGGTCAGCTCTTCCAGTCCGTAGTAGTCGAGGATGAGCCGGTAGGTCCATGCCCACTGGTATTGGCGGTAGTGTCTGTCGATGTCCTCGAAGCGGTCGAGGATGTCCGTCACGCTCTCGATGTTGTCGCCCTTGATGTCGTCGATGAGCCGCTGCTCCTCGCTCACGGGCAGCAGCAGTCCGGAGAGGTCTGTCCAGTGTCCCAGTCCCGTGTCGGTGGTCGGCTTGCCGAGCCAGCCGCCCTTGATGGCGCGCTTCAGCACGGCACCCATATAGATGCGCAGGGCGATGTCGTAGTACTTGATACCCTTGCGCAGTGAGCTGGCGTTGATGATGTATTCATGGTAGTTGTACGACGACACGTTGTCGCCGCCAGCCTGTCGGAGTGCTTCCAGAATCCGCTTGCCCTCCACAATCTCGCCCACGGTGAACGGCGACAGCCAGTCGAAGTTGATGATGCTCTTGCGGCAGGAGGCGGCGCGCTTGTCGCGCTTGGGCCATTTCTTGATGTCGCGGTAGAGTCCCACGGTGGTGATGTTGCGTCCGGGCACGATGTACATGGTGTCGCCGTAGGCCATCAGGTAGGCGAAGGGCAGGCAGCGCATGTCGGGATGGTTCATCAGCTTGCCGAAGCAGACGGAGAACGCCCCTATCTTGGCGGGCATCAGCACGTAGGCACCGCTGGCGGTCTTCGTGCCGCGCTCCAGCGTGCCGTAGTGCAACGGCCCCATCTTGTAGGCGTGGTTGGAGAAATTGGTGTTCGAGCCAGCGTTGTAGAACGAGAACTCCCCACCGATGAGCAGGCTCGACTTGTGGTGGGAGGCCGAGAAGGGACCGCAGAAGGCGGCGCAGGCCTCGCCGTTGGCCATGTAGGAGTTGGCGAAGAACACGCTGGCCTCGGCGGTGAACCCGTTGGTAATCTGGCAGGCTTCGCCCACGAAGCAGTCCTGCATCTTCACCGAGTTGGTGATGCTGCAGCCGTTGGAGATGATGGAGTTCTCGCAGATGACCCCCGTGCCGATGTACACCGACGCGTCTTTCGAGCTGAGGATGGTGCAGTCGCTCAGTCGCGATGCACCGTTGATTTCGCAGTCGTCCTTCACCACGGTGTTGGTGATTTCCTTGGTGTTGATGATCTTCACGCCGTTGCCGAGCGTGCCGCGTTCGGGCAGCGTGATGCGCACCTCCTCGCGGATGAGTCGTGTGATTTTCTCCTTCAGCACCTTGTCGCTGAAGTGTTTCACCATGAAGGCGGCCAGTTGCGAGTTGAGGTCGTGGAACAGCACGAGGTTGCCGTCGCCCATCTCGTTGAGCACCGAGATCATGTGGTCTTCGCCGTAGGTGGCTCCCTCGGTGGTCTCCATGGTCGACACGTTGGAGATGTAGCAGTTGTCGCCGATGGTGTAGTTGTTGATGAAGTTGCCGATTTTCTCTATCAGACAGTTGTCGCCGACGGTGACGTTGCGCAGCGTGGCATCGTTGATGCCGGCGTGCTTGCAGAAGCCCTTGGTCACCTCGACCTGCCGGTCGAAGACACCCAAGCGTATCTCGCCGTAGAATACCACACGATGGAAGCCGTAGGGCGAAAAGTCGTCGGCCACCTGCACGTCTTCCCAGTGTTCTGCCCAGCAGCTGTTGCGTTCGAGGATGTCTATCTCCTCCGGTGTCAAGGGTCTGTATGTTCTCATTGCTTGTCGGTTTTGTCGGTTTATTCGTATTCTTCCACTTGGTACAGGAAGTCGTTGTACGGGTATTTCTGCACGTGCAGCTGGCGCACCTTCTGATAGAGCACCTCGCGCAGCGTGTCGATGTTCTGTCGCTCGCGTGCCGAGACAAACAGGCAGTCGCCCGGCATCTTGGCCATCCACGTGGCCCTCAACTCGTCCAGCGTCACGTTCTCCCGGGTGGCAGGCGTGAGGTCGTCGGCCTCCTTCTCCACCCAGCGGTAGGCGTCCATCTTGTTGAACACCATCATCGAGGGCTTGTCGGCGCAGCCCAGGTCGGCCAGTGTCTTCTCCACCACCTGTATCTGCTCCTCGAAGTCGGGGTGCGAGATGTCCACCACGTGTACCATTAGGTCGGCCTCGCGCACCTCGTCGAGGGTCGACTTGAAGGAGTCCACGAGGTCGGTGGGCAGTTTGCGGATGAAGCCCACCGTGTCGGCCAAGAGGAAGGGCAGGTTGTCGATGACCATCTTGCGCACCGTGGTGTCGAGGGTGGCGAAGAGCTTGTTCTCTGCGAACACGTCGCTCTTGGACAGCAGGTTCATCAGCGTCGACTTCCCGACGTTCGTATATCCCACCAGTGCCACGCGGATCAGCCGTCCGCGGTTCTTGCGCTGCGTGGACTTCTGCCGGTCTATCTCCTCCAGCCGTTGTTTCAGCAGGGTGATGCGGTGCAGGATGATGCGGCGGTCCATCTCCAGCTGCGTCTCGCCCGGTCCGCGGAGTCCTACGCTGCCCTTTCCGCCACCGCTTCCCGAGCCGCCGCCCTGGCGTTCCAGGTGCGTCCACAGCCGTTGCAGTCGCGGCAGCATGTAGCGGTGCTGTGCCAGCTCCACCTGCGTCTTGGCCTCTGCCGTCTGCGCGCGCATGGCGAAGATGTCGAGAATCAGCGAGGTGCGGTCCAGTATCTTCACCTTCAGCTCGGCCTCAATGTTGCGCATCTGTTTCGCCGACAGCTCATCGTCGAAGATAACCATCCCCACGGGTTGCGTCTCGCCCGTCGGGTCGTCGTCAGCAGCTTCCTCCTGCCTCTTGATGTATTGCTTGATTTCCTCCAGCTTTCCCTTGCCGACATAGGTCACCTGACTCGGCCCCTGCACCTTCTGCGTGAAGCGTTTCACGGTGACGGCTCCTGCCGTATCGGCCAGAAACTCCAGTTCGTCAAGGTATTCCTTCGTCTTTGCCTCGTCCTGTTCCTGGGTAATCAGCCCCACGAGCACAGCGGTTTCGGCCTTGGCTTCGGAAATAACAAATTCCTTCATTCTGTATTCACCTACTTGTATATATGGTGCAAAGGTAGTGCAAACCGAGAGAAAAACCAAATTTTGGAGCAGCGAATGTAGAGGGAAAGCTCGCTTTTCCTCTAC
>CAVFBU010000113.1:0-4369 GCA_963620725.1 Vescimonas coprocola | reverse complement strand
TCCGTCAACAGCTTCGTGCTCAACGGCGCATCGGTATGGCTCGACAAGGCAACGAGAGTAGGACTGATGAACAGCACCACCATCGCCAAGAGCATGGGCAGCGAGACCACCACACTGTGGCTCGGTGAGGTGAAGCTGGAGGTGGAGTGCGACAAGGCTATCCAGCTATTGAGTGCACTGGAGATGTACGCCCTGGAGTGCTTCAACGTCACCGCGGCACATAAGAAGGCTGTCTCTGCGTTGGAGAGCATCGAGGACGTACTGGCGTATGACTTCACTGCCAACTACCCAAGCAAGCTCGAAATGACCGTGTAATTATTAATTGTAAATTGTAAATTATCATGTATATGCTCAGTTTGGCTTCATTCCTCCTGCTTGGAGGATTCCTCACGCTTGCCGCCATGCGCTTCGGCGTGCCGAATATGGTGAGCGACACATACTATCAGCTTCAAAATACCACAGGCAGTGACATAGTGCCATTTGGGAGGCAAAGGAACATGGGGTGGCTCTTTACCTTGGTCATGCTTTCCACAGCCCTCATGATGCTCATGTGCATCCTTGACACGGGGCAGGGCGTACAGTTCCTTGCCTTTATCGGGTGTTCGGGACTGGCCTTCGTGGGTTTCGCTCCCAACTATCTGCAAAAGGACGAGTACAAGGTACACAAGGTAGCCGCCACCGTTGCCGCCATCGGTTGCGTGGGCTGGTGCATGAGTGCAACCGTATGGCCCACCATCGCCATCGCTGCAATCTATGCCGTGTACTTAGTGCTCACCGACCTGTTCAAGGCCGCAGACAGCATCTGGTACATCTCCAGCGGCACAGAGTTCCATCCGTGGTACTGGGCGGAGGTAGCGGCCTTTGCGGACGTGTATGTGACGTATTGGCTGATATAGGGAAAAAGGAAGATATTTCGTACTACCATTGTTTTGTGTATTTAATAATTGAACATTGTATTAAATGTGATGGCAACCGTTCGGGAGAATAGTTGTCATTTTCTGAAAAGTGTTTATGATATGTTCCTTACATGCTTTGATATATGGAATATTTTTCTTACCTTTGTATCATGTTTGAAATATTGTTTTGTAGAATGGATAATTGAAAGAAAGACTATGGATGAAGTGATTGTGACATTGCTCAACGAGCACCTTTACAGACTGGCCGTGATAGTGGCCCTCTGCATGGCTTCAATGATAGTGGCCATGCTGGTAGACCTCATCTTCGGCGTAAGGAAAGCCAAGGCCAACGGGGAGGCTACCACGAGCACAGGACTGAAGAAGACCTGCGACAAGGCAAGGAAGTACTTTTCGCCCTTCATGGTAACGGTGTGCATCGACCTCATTGCATCGTGTGCAGGAATCCCCGTACCCGTGTTCTCAATGATATGGGCCGCGTACTGCGTCTTCTGTGAGTTTATGAGCGTAAGGGAAAAGGCTTGGCAGAAGGCTGAAATCAGAAAGCAGGAGAACACCATGAGGGTGGTGCTCCAGAACAGGCACGACCTTGCCAATGCCATTGTGGAGGCATTGAGGATGCAGACTGATGACAGGGATAAAATGGAAAAGGAGGATTAATCTATGGCAGACTATAAGAAACTGGTTCCCTTCGTGCTGAGCTGGGAAGGAGGCTTTGCCTGCGTCAAGGGAGATACGGGAGGCGCGACAAACAGAGGCGTTACGATAGCCACCTTCCGCATGGTATACGGAAAGGACAAGACAGTGACGGACTTGAAGAACATGACCGATGACGAATGGAGCCATATCTTCAAGAAATATTTTTGGGACAAATGCGGCGGTGACGGAATCAAAGACCAGAACGTGGCCGACATGCTTGTGGACTATGCCTGGCACAGCGGTGTGTCGAGAGCCGTGAAGACCATACAGAAGATTGTGGGCGTGGCTACGGATGGCGTGGTGGGGAGCAAGACCATTGCGGCCATGAACGGCTATTCAAGGGGACAGGTGCAGCTCTTTGCCACCCTGAAGGCACGCCGCATCTCACATCTGGAGGGTATCGTCACGGCCAACCCCTCGCAGTCGAAGTTCCTCAAAGGATGGAAGAACCGTGTCAATGCCATCGGCTACGGATGTCTCAGCTATAACGGAAAGGTTCACAAGCTATGAATGACGAATACAGAAAATACGAATACGACGATGACAGAATAGACTACTGGCGGCTCTGCATCGTGTTGATGGTGGTGCTGATGGCTATCGGGCTGTTGTCGGGCTGCAAGACCAAGTATGTCACCGTGCCCGAATACCACAAGGAATATATCGTGAGGAGCGATACCGTAGCCAAGGTGGATAGTGTTGTCATCAAGGACAGCGTGTTTGTCTACCACAACGGCGATACCGTCATCATCAACAAGGTGGCCTACCGTGACAGGGTGAAGAATGTCTACAAGGTAAGGACTGACACCATCTGCAAGACGGACAGCATACGTGTGCCGTATCAGACAGAGAAGGAGCTGGGCAAGAGCGAGAAAAGATACATGACCATCGGAAAATACCTCTGCAAGGGATTCGGATGGATTCTTGCGGCCATGGTTGTGGGCGTGGTCGCTTGGCTTGTAAGAAAGATAAAGAAGATTTAGTTTGGATAGAATATTTGATTTTGGTTTTAGTTTGTTTTTAGGTAATAGTTTTTTAAGGTAAAAAAGTTGATTCAGGAATCCCATCCAGTCGTGATGATTGGGTGGGATTTTCGTTTCCAATTCATTGCATTTACTAAAAACCTTAGAGAGTAGGAGAGATGAAATGCCAAAGATACGGATTTATTTTCAATTCACCAAATTTTTAACGTTATGGACACAAACATCAACAAACCAGTAAGCACACGTGGAGGAGCAAGGGAAGGCGCAGGACGCAAGAAGAAATGCACCAAGCGGATGTTCTTCTCTGCCTCACAGGAGACACTCGACATCCTCAATTCCCTTGAAGGAAACAAGAGCGACTTCATCAACGAATGTATCATCAAGGCGGCAAGGCGTTAATCCTTGCCGTTTTTCCTTCCCTACTGTTATATTCCCAGTTCGGGTACGTTGTTCACCGCCTTCGCTTTCATGTCGTCCACCACCTGGGCATATATCTGCGTGGTTTTGATGGACGTGTGCCCCAGGATCTTCGACACGGTGTATAGGTCGGCACCATAATAGAGCAGCATCGTGGCGCAGGTGTGGCGGCTCATGTGAAAGGTGACATGCTTCATGATGCCTGCCCTCTTCGCCCATTTGTCGAGATATTCATATATCATCGACCTGTCCCTGAACTGGAACACATAGTTCTCCCTACCATTAATGCCCTGCTCCGGCAGCCATCTGAGGGCGTTTTTCGACAGCGGGATGTATACAGGCTCCTTAGTCTTCTGCTGCACGATCTCCATCTGCCACTCCCCCTCGTTCGTCTTGACGATGTGCTTCCACTTGAGTCTCGACACGTCGATGTAACGAAGTCCGGTGAAGCAGCAGAAGAGGAAGGCAAACTTCACCTGCCACACGTCGCACTCCGTGTTTGCCAGTTTCTTCACTTCCTCCAGCGTGAGATATTCCCTCTTCTTCGTTCGCCGCTGGGGTCTCTCTGCCTTCCCGAGCTTATGAAATGGGTTCTTCGGGATGAGGTCCAGACGCACCGCCTTGTTCATCAGGATGCAGAACACCGTGAAGTAAGTATATATCGTTTCGTGCGACAGCTTTCCGCCGCTATGCGAGTTGATGTCCCCATTCAGGTAGTCGAGGAACCGCCTGAGGAAGTTGGGCGTGATGTCTCTCATCGTCATACCATTCTTGGCAAATATTCCGAGGTGCTTGATGAGGCTCTTGATGGTTTTGGAGTAATTCCCGTTTCCGTGTTCGTGGTAATACTCGCGCTGATCTTCCAGCCAGTCCAGCACCACCGTATGCCCAGCCTTTTTGCTGTCGAAGTCATATTCGTCTGCCTGGAGCTCCAGGATACGTTTGGACTTGATCTCTTCGGCAGCCCTCAAGGTCTCCTTGTTTCGCAACTTCGTTTTACGGTCGTTCCCTGGCAGTAAGTACAGCCCCAGTGACTCTCTGTTCCTTCTCCCGTGAAAATTGATTTCCAGATAAATGGTCTTCTTCCCACTCTTCTGTTCTCGCGTCCTGATGAGCACCGGCGAGAAATTGATTTCACTTGTTTCCATATCTCTTCGTTTTTGTCGTTAAAGTTTTCTGTTCTCGTGTGACGGACGGTGTGACGGACGGTGTGACGGATTTGTTACCACATTTTACTATAATTTGCTATAACTTATAAAATCCGCCCATTTTTAAACGCAAACGAAGCCGCTGAAATCCAGCGACTTCGCAATCTATCGTAACATTCCTTATCAAATCGTTATCATTACCCGAAGTTGT
>CAVFBU010000112.1:0-4383 GCA_963620725.1 Vescimonas coprocola | reverse complement strand
GTTGCGGAGGCAGGACTCGAACATGCGACCTCCAGGTTATGAGCCTGGCGAGCTACCAACTGCTCCACTCCGCGGTATTTCCCATTTGCGGCTGCAAAGGTACTCATTATTTCCGGGAAATCCAAATTTTCATTCATTTATTTTCCATTTTCCCTCAAAATCCCCTTCTGACGGCACGAAAGAACGGGGACAGACGGTAGGAAAAAGCCCGTCTGTCCCCGATGGTTGTCGCTCTGCCCACAGGCTGTGTGGAACAGGGTGATGCGGCATTGTTGCCGGCGATTACTTGATGAGGTCTACACTGCGCTGCAGGAACTTGTCGAGGGCTTCGCCTTTCAGCATACCGTTCTGCAGGAGTGCGAGGTCGATGAGCTGATGAACCACGGCGTTCTGCTTGCCGAAGTCGGCCAGCACCTGCTGCTTCTTGTCCTTCTGTTCGGCAATGGCCTTCTCGGTGTTGGTCTTGTCGTCCTTCTCCTCCTGCGTGAGGTCTTCGGCCTTCTTGCCCTCCTGCGACTGGCGGAGCGCATCGAGGCGCGCCTGCTGTCCGCGCAGCTCGCTGTCAATGGGTTTGAGAGCCTCTGCGGTAGCGGTTCCACATTCGTTGAGTACGCGCTTCACGAGCGGATGGTCGCTGTTGAGCACGAGGTTGAACGAGTCGGGCATCTGGGCGTAGAAATTCATACCGGACTGGAAGCGGCTCATCTCCTTCATGCGGCGCATATATTCGTTCTGCGTAATCATGACGGGACGGGCACTATCGCCGAGAGCCTGCACCTCGACCATAAACTCGGCCTTCTCCAGATGGGGCAGTTGCGAGCGGAAGACGGATGACAGATTGGCAGACTCGTCGTCGCCGAGCGTATTCTTCGGTGCGTCGTCCTTCACGATGAGGCGGTCGATGATGTCGGCATCGACGCGTGTGAAGCGGCTCTTCTCAAACTTCTGTTCCAGCATCTGGATGGCGGGCACGTCCAGCTGTCCGTCGAGCAGCAAGACGCTGTAGCCCTTGTCCTTAGCGGCCTGGATGTAGCTGTATTGTTCCTCGCGGTCGGTGGCGTAGAGATAGACGAGGGTGTCGTCCTTGTCCTTCTGTGTGCCCTCAATGAGCTGCTTGTACTCGTCGAAGGTGAAGTACTTGCCCTCCGTGTCCTTCATCAGTGCAAACTCCTTGGCGCGGTCGTAGAAGCTCTCTTCGCTGAGCATACCATAGTTGATGAAGAGCTTTAGGTCGTCCCATTTCTCCTCGTATGCCTTGCGGTCTTCCTTGAAGATGGCCTGCAGGCGGTCGGCCACCTTCTTGGTGATGTAGGTGGAAATCTTCTTCACCTCGCGGTCGCTCTGCAGGTAGCTGCGGCTGACGTTGAGGGGAATGTCGGGCGAGTCGATGACACCATGAAGCAGTGTGAGGAACTCTGGCACGATGCCCTCCACCTGGTCGGTGACGAACACCTGGTTGCAGAAGAGCTGGATCTTGTCGCGCTGCAGTTCGATGTTCGACTTGATGCGCGGGAAATAGAGGATACCCGTGAGGTTGAACGGATAGTCGACGTTGAGGTGAATCCAGAACATCGGTTCATCGTGCATGGGATAGAGCGTGCGGTAGAAGCTCTTGTAGTCCTCGTCCTTGAGGGTGGATGGTGCCTTAGTCCAGAGCGGTTCCACGCTGTTGATGACGTTGTCTTCGTCCGTGTCCTGCATCTTGCCGTCCTTCCATTCCTGCTTCTTGCCGAACACCACGGGCACGGCCATGAACTTGCAGTATTTGTTGAGCAGCCCCTGTAGCTTGCTCTTGTCAAGGAATTCTTTGCAGTCGTCGTCCACGTAGAGCACGATATCCGAGCCGCGGTCGTCCTTCTCTGCCTCGTCAATCTCGTAGGCCGGACTGCCGTCGCACGACCACTTCACAGCCTTCGCACCGTCCTTGTAGCTCCGGGTGATGATCTCCACCTTCTTGGCCACCATAAACGACGAGTAGAAGCCCAGTCCGAAATGGCCGATGATGTTGTTGGCGTTGTCCTTGTACTTCTCTAAGAAGTCGTTCACGCCCGAGAAGGCTATCTGGTTGATGTATTTGTCAATCTCCTCTTCCGTCATGCCGATGCCCCGGTCGCTGATGGTGATGGTGCCCTTGTCCGCATCCAAGCTGACGCGCACGGCCAGGTCGCCCAACTCGCCCTTGTACTCGCCCTGTTGTGCGAGCGTCTTGAGTTTCTGGGTTGCATCTACGGCATTGGAAACCATTTCGCGGAGGAAAATCTCATGGTCGCTATAGAGAAACTTTTTGATGACGGGGAAGATGTTCTCGGTCGTAACCCCAATATTACCTTTTTGCATAGTTGTTGATGTGTATGATGATTATGGAATTCGGGTTTGCAAATTGCGTGCCAAAAGTGGAAGTGAAATCATTTTTGGACACGCGGGAAGAAAAAAACGTCCCCAACGTTGTCCCGTTCGGAAATTATGATTACTTTTGCACCTTCGAAAAGATACACCCGTTAACGTTAAAAAGAAAGGTAAGAAAAAATGAGAAGCAGAACAGCAATTTGGTTTGAATGTAAGATTCAATACGAGAAGACCATGGAAGACGGTCTCCAGAAGAAGGTGACCGAGACCTACACCGTCGATGCCCTGAGCTTTACCGAGGCCGAGAAACGCATTATGGAAGAGGTGTCGTCCTATATCAGTGGGGAGTTTGCCATCAAGGACATCAAAATCGCACCCTACAAGGAGATTTTCTTCAGTGAAGATGCAATGGCTGACCGTTGGTACAAGGCTAAGCTACAGTTTATCACCGTTGACGAGAAAACGGAGAAGGAGAAGCGCACTGCCGTCAACTACCTGGTGCAGGCCGATACGCTGAGAGGTGCTGTGGGCAACATTGAGACGGTGATGGGCGGCACGATGATTGACTACGTCATCGCCTCCGTGGCAGAGACCGCCCTGATGGACGTTTTTGAATACAAGAAGAGTCAGGCAGACGACAAACCCGAATACGAACAGCAGGAAAACGCATGATGTCGGGATTTGACGTGAAGGGACAGCTCCGCGAGGTGCGCTCTCGGTTGCCCGAGGGCGTGTGCCTCGTGGCCGTCAGCAAGTACCATCCCGTGGAATACCTGCAGGCGGCATACGAGGAGGGGCAGCGTGTGTTCGGCGAAAGCCACGAGCAGGAACTCCGACAGAAGGTTGCCGCCCTGCCCAACGACATTCAGTGGCATTTCATCGGACACCTGCAGACCAATAAGGTGAAGTACATCGCCCCCTATGTGTCAATGATTGAAGCGGTAGACTCCCTCAAACTGCTGAAGGAAATCGAAAAACAGGCCGCCCGGAACAACCGCACCATTGATGTGTTGCTGGAACTGCACATCGCGGAGGAGGATACAAAATACGGGCTGACACCCGACGACTGCCGACAGCTGCTGGACGGAGGGGAGTGGCGCGACATGACGCACGTGCGCATCTGTGGACTGATGATGATGGCCTCGAACGTGGACGACGAGGCGCAGATACGTGCGGAGTTCCGACAGGCACACCAGTTCTTTGACGAGGTGAAGACACGCTGGTTCGCGGATGCTCCATGGTTTGCCCAACGCTCGTGGGGCATGAGCCACGACTATCCCATCGCGGTGGAAGAGGGCAGTACTATGGTGCGCGTTGGCACGGCTATCTTCGGTCCGCGCGTCTATTAAAATAGTATTGGCCGCGCTTCCGCGTAATCTTACCATAGTTGATGGCGTGCGTGGGGCAGTGGTGATAGCAAGCCATACAGCAGGTGCACTGTCCGGTGTGAAGCCACACGGGCGGTGTACCTTCCGTTTTGATGTTGTCCACAGGACACACCTTGGCGCACTGTCCGCAGTGGATGCAGGCATCGGCATCAACGGTGAATTTCCGGTCGCTGATCAGGCAGTGGTTGAAGAACGGGCCGATGACATAAGAATAGATGTGCGGTGCTGCACCGTGCTCCAACTCCACCACTGGTGACTGCCGGCTGACAATGGTGTCGGCAATGTGCTTCACTACACGACGGGCTTCCGTCAGCTTCTCATTCTCGCGCTCGGGTGTGTCGGTGTACATAAACGGCAGGCAGACGTACGTCTCGGGCATGATGACAGAAAACAGCGAGGAGGCGTGCAGCCCCTTCCGCCGCAGTTCTTTGTTAAGGATGGTCATCACCTCGCCAGCACTGTCGCCGCAGGTGGTGACGGCATAGGTGTAAGTGTCTGGACGGCATTGAATAACGGCATTTCGAATAAAGCGTCGCACGAGGTGCGGCGGTTGCCAGCCGTGGGTGGGGAAACAGAACCCTAAACGCTCACCATTCTGAAGCGTGTAGTGGAAGGTGTCTTGCAGTAAGGCCTGCGCCATATCTACCAG
>CAVFBU010000111.1:467-4650 GCA_963620725.1 Vescimonas coprocola | reverse complement strand
GCATGTGTTAAGCCTGTAGCTAGCGTTCATCCTGAGCCAGGATCAAACTCTCCACTGTAAAAATATCATGGAGACCCCATACATATAAATATATAAGGGGTTCTCGTTCTTCCGACTTGGACAAACCTCTCTTCGTATATCCGGTAGTATCGTTTATGGTTTTCTTTCGCACCTTACTGATTATGTAAATCGACGGTTCGTAAATCATTACCCGAGACACCTCTACCCATCTTGCGAGGGAAAAGGTATCCCGCTTCTTGTACTACTACTTCTCTGTTTTATGTAATGCTTCCAAAGAACGCTTCTCTTTTGCTTGCTACACCACAGGGAACTGACCCCGAATTGGTGAAAGCGGATGCAAAGGTACGACTTTTCTGCGAACTGACAAACTTTTCCAAAAGAAAATTTAATATCCTACCAAACTTTTTTTAACTGATTGATGTAGGTCAACGGAGATACACCCACTCATTTTTATTATATATAGGGACGGCGAGGGGTGACCTGTTGGGAATGGGAGGGAGGCCGACGAGAAAAAAATGGGAGGGAAATGGCGGATAACTCACCTTTAATATGTAACTTTGCACGCATGAACATCAAAGAATTGGAAGGAAAACGCATCGCCGTGCTACTTTCTGGAGGGGTCGACAGTGCTGTCGTGCTCCATCAACTGGCGCTATCGGGACTGCATCCCGACTGTTTCTACATCAAGATCGGACCGGAGGAAGCGGAAGAATGGGACTGCTCATCGGAGGAGGACCTGGAGATGGCTACCGCCGTGAGCCATAGGTATGGCTGCAAACTGGAGGTCGTGGACTGCCACAAGGAGTATTGGAACCAAGTGACCGTCTACACCATGGAGAAGATAAAGGCGGGACTGACACCCAACCCCGACGTGATGTGCAACCGACTCATCAAGTTCGGGGCGTTCCACGACAAGTGCGGCAAGGACTACGACCTCATTGCCACAGGACACTATGCACAGACGGAGATGGACGAGGCGGGAAGGAAATGGCTCACCACGAGTCCTGACCCCGTGAAAGACCAGACCGACTTCCTGGCTCAGATCTACGACTGGCAGTTGCGCAAGGCGCTCTTCCCCATCGGCCACATGATGAAGACGGAGGTGCGCGAGATAGCGGAGCGCGAGCACCTGGCCAACGCACGGCGCAAGGACTCGCAGGGCATCTGTTTCCTGGGCAAGATCAACTACAACGACTACATCCGCCGCTATCTGGGCGAGCAACCCGGAGCGGTGATAGCACTTGAAACAGGGGAACGCATCGGACAGCACCAGGGACTGTGGTTCCACACCATCGGACAACGCCACGGACTGGGATTCGGAGGCGGTCCTTGGTTTGTGGTCAAGAAAGACGTGGCGGAGAACATCCTCTACGTCAGCCACGGCTACGACCCACAGACGGCCTATAAAAAGGATTTCCGGGTACACGATTTCCACCACCTCACCCTCCCCCTTGCCCCCCAGCAGACACACGTCACCTTCAAGATACGCCACACGCCCGAGTTCCATCCGGCCACCATCGAACATGAATCTGACGGACGTTTCATCATCCATTCGGCAGACGCCATACACGGCGTAGCACCCGGACAGTTCTGCGTCGTCTACGACGAACACCACCACCGTTGCTTAGGTTCGGGAGAAATCACGGTGTGAAATAAATCACAGGAAAATTTTGCCGTTTGTCGCTTTTGATGTAACTTTGCACCTTATAATGGAAGAAAAGACAATGGGAAAAGTACTCATGATTGGTGCCGGTGGCGTGGCCACCGTAGCCGCATTCAAGATCGCGCAGAACACGGACGTGTTCACCGACTTTATGATAGCATCGCGGCGCAAGGAGAAATGCGACCGGATAGTGGAGTCCATCCATAAGAAGGGGTACACCATGCCGATACAGACGGCACAGGTGGATGCCGACGACGTGGAACAGCTCAAAGCCCTCTTCGACAGCTACCAACCTGAACTGGTCATCAACCTCGCGCTACCCTACCAAGACCTCACCATCATGGAAGCTTGCCTGGCCTGCGGATGTAACTATCTTGACACCGCGAACTATGAGCCGAAGGACGAGGCTCACTTTGAATACTCCTGGCAGTGGGCCTACAAGGAACGCTTCGAGCAAGCCGGGCTCTGCGCCATCCTCGGCTGCGGCTTCGACCCGGGGGTCAGCGGCATCTACACCGCCTATGCTGCCAAGCACCACTTTGACGAGATGACACAGCTCGACATCGTGGACTGCAATGCGGGCAACCACCATAAGGCGTTTGCCACCAATTTCAACCCGGAAATCAACATCCGCGAGATTACCCAGAAGGGACTGTACTACGAGGACGGGGAATGGAAAGAGACCGCTCCGCTGGCCGTTCATAAAGCACTCACCTACCCCAACATCGGGCCGCGCGAGAGCTATCTGATGCACCACGAAGAACTGGAGTCGCTCGTCAAGAACTATCCCTCCATCAAGTTGGCACGCTTCTGGATGACCTTCGGACAGCAGTATCTCACCTACCTGGACGTGATACAGAACATCGGGATGAGTCGCATCGATGACATCGAATACGAGGCACCACTGGCCGATGGCAGTGGGACGGCCAAGGTGAAGATCGTGCCGCTCCAGTTCCTCAAGGCCGTCCTGCCCAATCCGCAGGAACTCGGCGAGAACTACGAGGGCGAGACCTCCATCGGTTGTCGCATCAAGGGTATAAAGGATGGCAAGCCACACACCTACTATGTCTACAACAACTGCTCGCACCAGGCTGCCTACGAGGAGACGGGCATGCAGGGAGTCAGCTATACCACCGGTGTACCGGCCATGATCGGTGCCATGATGTTCTTCAAGGGCATCTGGAGGAAACCGGGGGTATGGAACGTGGAGGAGTTCGATCCAGACCCGTTCATGGAGCAACTCAACAAACAGGGACTGCCCTGGCACGAGGTGTTCGACGGCGACCTTGAACTCTGACCGCCACCGACCATCCATCCTACCAACCCCACCTATTATATCATATAACACACTTACACGACCCACTATGGCAAAGAAAGAAATTGAAAACGAACCCGTCAACGCACAGAGCGAGAAGATGAAGGCCCTGGAGGAGGCCATGTCGAAAATCGAAAAGGAATACGGCAAGGGCGCCATCATGCGCATGGGCGACGAGAAGATAGAGAATGTAGAGGTCATCCATACCGGTAGCCTCACCCTCGACATCGCACTGGGCGTAGGCGGCTATCCGCGTGGACGCATCATCGAGATCTTCGGTCCGGAATCGTCTGGTAAGACGACCCTGGCCATCCATGCCATCGCCGAAGCACAGAAGGCAGGGGGTGTCGCCGCCTTTATCGATGCCGAACATGCCTTCGACCGCTTCTATGCCCAGAAACTCGGCGTGGACATCGACAACCTCTGGATTTCACAACCCGACAACGGTGAACAGGCACTGGAGATAGCAGACCAGCTCATCCGCTCATCGGCCATTGACATCCTGGTGGTGGACTCGGTGGCTGCGCTGACACCGAAGAAGGAGATAGAAGGCGACATGGGCGACTCGGCAGTAGGGCTGCACGCCCGTCTGATGAGTCAGGCCCTGCGCAAGCTCACCGCCACCATCGCCAAGACCAATACCACCTGTATCTTCATCAACCAGTTGCGCGAGAAGATTGGGGTGATGTTCGGTAGCCCGGAGACGACCACAGGCGGCAACGCACTGAAGTTCTACGCCTCCGTGCGCCTCGACATCCGCCGGGGCGCACCCATCAAGGACGGCGAGACGATACTCGGTAGCCAGACACGCGTCAAAGTGGTGAAGAACAAGGTTGCACCTCCCTTCCGCAAGGCGGAGTTTGACGTCATGTTCGGTGAGGGCATCTCCAGGGTTGGCGAAATCCTCGACCTCTGCGTGGAACATGGTGTCATCAAAAAGAGTGGCTCGTGGTTCAGCTACGACGACCAAAAACTCGGACAAGGGCGCGATGCGGTCAAGCAACTGCTGAAGGACAACCCCGAGTTGTGCGAAGAACTGACAGCCAGGATTACCGAAGCGGTAAAGACTGCCGAATAAGTTCCATCGTGGCACGCACTAATGACAAATTGTCACATTCCTAAGGTTCGTTCCCTTCCCATTCCGACCGTTGGCACGTGCTTTGCTAATAAGTCGGCATCAACGT
>CAVFBU010000111.1:0-457 GCA_963620725.1 Vescimonas coprocola | reverse complement strand
TTGGAATCGACTTAGGAACAACCAACAGTTGCGTTGCCGTGTTTGAAGGTAGCGAGCCGGTGGTAATCGCCAACAGCGAAGGCAAGCGCACGACACCTTCCGTGATTGGCTTCGTGAAAGACGGAGACCGCAAGGTGGGTGACCCTGCCAAGCGTCAGGCCATCACCAACCCGAAGAATACCGTGTACTCCATCAAACGCTTCATGGGCGAGACCTACGAGCAGAGCCGTAAGGAGGCTGAGAGTATGCCGTACACCGTAGTCAACGAGAATGGCTATCCGCGCGTGGACATCGACGGACGTAAGTACACGCCGCAGGAGATTTCGGCCATGATTCTTCAGAAGATGAAGAAGACGGCAGAGGACTACGTCGGACAGGAGATTACGGATGCCGTCATCACCGTGCCGGCCTATTTCTCCGACTCGCAGCGTCAGGCTACCAAGGAGGCCGGTCAGAT
>CAVFBU010000110.1:0-4737 GCA_963620725.1 Vescimonas coprocola | reverse complement strand
GTGCCGTTGTTCTGTGTCATTGGCGACCTCAGCTTCTTCTACGACCAGAATGCCCTCTGGAACCGCCAACTGCCCCACAACCTGCGCATCCTGCTGCTCAACAACGGGGGCGGAGGACTCTTCCGTCTGCTGCCGGGACTGGAGAAGAGTGCTGCGCGCGACGACTTGGTGGCCGGTGTCCACCATACCACTGCCGATGGCATCTGCCGACAGCACGGGGTGGCCTACCGACGCGCCGCCGACAGTACATCGCTCGATGATGGACTGCGGTGGCTCGTCGCGGCAGAAACGGACAGTCCCTTGCTGCTCGAAGTACTGACGGATGCTGCCGACGATGAGCAGACCCTGCGCCGCTATCATCGCTTCGTCCTTTCCGGGACAGAAACTTCATCATTATATAATAAGGTATAGAGAAACAGACTATGACAAACAGACCATGGAAGCCCATCCGGGCATTTGAAGAGATTCTTTTTGAAGAATACAACGGCATTGCCAAGATCACCATCAACAGGCCGCGATACCGCAACGCCTTCACCCCGAAGACCACCCTCGAACTGAGTCAGGCCTTCGCCCTCTGCCGCGAGCTGCAGCGCATCCGCGTCGTATTGCTCACCGGAGCCGGTGACAAGGCTTTTTGCTCTGGTGGCGATATGCACGTGAAGGGGCGCGGCGGATACCTCGACGAGGAGGGTGTGCCCCGGCTGAGTGTGCTCGACGTGCAGATGCAGATACGCCGCCTGCCCAAGCCGGTCATCGCTATGGTCAACGGCTACGCCATCGGCGGTGGTCATGTGCTCCATCTGGTGTGCGACCTAACGATAGCCTCGGAGAATGCCGTCTTCGGACAGACCGGTCCGAAGGTTGGCTCGTTCGATGCTGGTTTCGGTGCGTCGTATCTGGCGCGCATGGTGGGACAGAAGAAGGCGCGCGAGATATGGTTCCTCTGTCGGCAGTACTCTGCCCAGGAGGCCGAGCGCATGGGCATGGTCAACAAGGTGGTGCCGCTGTCGCAGCTGGAGGACGAGTGTGTGGCATGGGCGGAGGAGATGATGGAACGCTCGCCCATCGCCCTACGTATGATCAAGGCCGGACTCAATGCCGAGCTGGACGGACAGGCAGGCATCCAGCAACTGGCTGGCGATGCCACGATGCTCTACTATTTCCTTGACGAGGCGCAGGAGGGCGGACGGGCGTTTCTTGAGAAGCGCAAACCCGACTTCGGCCAATATCCGCAGATACCTTGACGCTTGGCGTGGACAGGCATATCGATGGACCCTATAAAAACAGAAACGATGAACCTGAAGATTGACTTGAAGAAACAAACCTTCCATTTCCGGCAGCCGGCAGGCACCTCGCGCGGTGTCTATACGGAACGGGTGTCGTGGCTCGTGACCGCGACCGATGGCGACAGAACGGGGATGGGAGAATGTGCGCCCCTGCCGCAGCTCAGCTGTGACGACCGCCCGGACTATCCGCAGGTGCTGCGGCAGTACTGCGACCAGATAGAACGGACGGGACAGTTGGATGCCGAACTGCTGCGCGACTGTCCCTCGATGCTTTTCGGACTGGAAACGGCCATGCTCCATCTGCAACGGGGTGACCGGCTCTTCGACACGCCCTTCAGTCGTGGCGAGGAGGGCATCCCCATCAACGGCCTGGTGTGGATGGGACGCTTCGACGAGATGGCGGAGCGTCTCGAACAGAAACTCGAACAGGGCTTCCGCTGCGTAAAACTCAAGATAGGGGCTATCCGCTTCGATGATGAGTTGGAACTGGTGCGGCGCATCCGCAACCGCTACAGCCACCGCGAGGTGGAGCTGCGCGTCGATGCCAACGGGGCTTTTGCCTATGAGGATGCCCTCTACCGCATGGAGCTGTTGTCGCAGTATGCCATCCACTCCATCGAGCAACCCATCCGCGCCGGCCAGTGGAGCTACATGGCGGAGCTGTGCCGCAACTCACCATTGCCCATCGCCCTCGACGAGGAACTCATCGGTGTGAACGACCCGGACCAGAAGCGGCAGATGCTCAACATCATCCGTCCGGCCTATATCGTCTTGAAACCCTCGCTGCACGGGGGTATGATGGGTGTGAGGGAGTGGGTGGACACCGCCAAGAGCATGGGGATAGGCAGCTGGATCACCTCGGCCTTAGAGGGCAACGTCGGACTGGATGCCATCGCCCAGTTGGCTGCCGCCGTCTATGGCCCAGCCATCCGTATGCCGCAGGGACTCGGCACGGGACAACTCTTTACGGACAACATACCCATGCCCCTCACTGTCAAGGGCGACAAGCTATGGCGATGCAGATAGACGACTTCCTCCGCGAATGGAACGACGGCAGTGCCACGCTGCTCGTCCACACCAGCGGCTCAACGGGAACGCCCAAACCGCTGTGGGTGGAGAAGCGGCGCATGGAGGCATCGGCACGTATGACCTGCCGCTTCCTCGGACTGACGGAGGGACAGACGGCACTGCTCTGCCTGCCGCTGGACTACATCGCCGGCAAGATGATGGTGGTGCGCGCACTGGTGGCCGGTCTCCGGCTGGTCTCCGTAGAACCCTGCAGCCATCCCCTGTCACAGCTGCCTCTCATGCAGAAGCCCATCGACTTTGCTGCCATGGTGCCCTTGCAGGTGGGACAGTCGTTGCAGCAGGACGGGGAACGGCAGCGGCTGAGGGCTGTCCGCCATCTGATTATCGGGGGCGGAGCCATCGACGACCGCCTGGAAGCGGCACTCCGCGACTTCCCCAACAGCGTGTGGAGCACCTACGGCATGACGGAGACACTCTCACACATCGCCCTCCGCAGGGTCAACGGACGGGAGCGGTCCGACTGGTACACGCCCTTCGAGGGCATCAGCCTCTCGTTGACCGCCGACGGCTGTTTGGTGATAGACGCTCCGGCCTTGCACGAGGGACTCCTCGTGACCAACGACCGCGCGGAACTGCGCAGCGATGGCCACTTCCGCATTATCGGGCGGCGCGACAATGTCATCTGTTCGGGAGGCATCAAGATCCAGACGGAGGAGGTGGAGCGACTCTTGCGCACGCATACCGACCTACCGCTGATGATTACCCGTGCCCCTCATCCGCTATTGGGACAACAGGTGGTGCTGCTGACCGAGAGCACCGATAGGGAGATGCTCCGCAGCCTTTGTCAGCGTTGTCTGCCGCGCTATTGGCAGCCGCGCAGCATCCTCACCGTTGACCGGCTTCCCATAACCCAAACGGGCAAACCCGCGCGGAGCGAAGCAGAGCGACTGGCTACCTTGCGAACCACTTGTCCATAAACGCCTGCAGGTGGCCAGCATAATATTCCCCGCACCCTGCAGGACGCAAGGTACGGGGGCAACATTCAACACTCAACATTCAAATCCGATGAACACAGAAGAACGTTACATCAGTCTGCTGGACAATTCCGTTTTCAGTTCGTTGTACAAATCCACCGGTCCCAAGTGCCAATACTTGGTGCTCTCTGTTGACAATTTCTTATAGAGTTGTGAATGGTAGATGCGGTTCAAGCTTTCTTGCAGCGAGTATCCGAATTCATCGTGCATATATTCTACCAGCCAACTTACCTTGCCAGGCAAGAGCAAGTGAAGGTTGCTTTGATTGATTTGAAACATATTACCTTCCTATTTTTATTGCATCCGTGAAATGCAAGGTAGACAGTCCCTTTTCAGTGTGAAACAGGTATTGGTCTATCAGTTTGTATGTTTTAAGTTCGCGAATTAGTGTGTCGACACCAATGGCTCCGCTCTCATACAGTCCGAATTGGAAATACACACGGTCGTTTGCCACCGGTCCGTACACGATGTCGTAGTCGTGCGTAAACCCCTTTTGCGTTCTGTTGGCCATGACAAACTCCGCCCATTCTTCACTCGGTTCTGGAAACTGGAGGCATCTCAGCTCCTGCAACCATCTGTCGTCAAACTCATAGATGTTGACGTAGCCGCCTTGGGCTTGGTGTTCAAGCATACGCTTCTCCACCCAATCCCTCGATTGTCGCTCCAAGGTGGTCGTGTAGAAGCCCTTGCCATAGTCAAGTTGCCGGTTGGGCTGGAGTATCTTGGGGCGTTTCACCACTTCCAAACTTCCGTGATAGATCTTCATACCTCTTTCCTTTTCCTTATGTCGATAAATTCGTCTATCTCTGCCATGAGCCATTGGCGACCCTGTGTGTGAAGCGGGTCGAAAGACTTGCTGAGGTAGTCTACCACGCCATAATGGGAGAATAACTCAAACACCTTGTCGCTTGCCACACCTTTAGCAGTTCCATATTCTTCTATGCAGAACGCAACAAACATTGCAATGTCTTTATCCTTCTTGCTCATCGTTTCTGTTTCTGCTTGCGAAATTACAAAATTATTCTGAAAAGCCATCATCTTCCCTTCCTTTTTGCATCGCTAAGCAGGAAAATGCGCCATTATTTGTATTCTTGCAGCAAAGAATTTGGCAGCAGATGCCGAGGATTACCAATGGACTGACGACAGAGGAAATCCAGTCGCTCACGTAAAGATGCTGCCCCTGCCACAACAGCAGGAGGGGGCTGAAAATCATGGAGCGCACGGTCAATTCCGTGCGCTCCATGGCGTTTTTTCTTGACACGACAAAACTATCGGCGAAAAAACGGGAAATGGCCGTTGACGCACGTCGACAGCGTGTTTTGGGTCCAAAAGTGACCTTCGACGCACGTCGACGGCTTGTTTTGAGTCCAAAAGAGACCTTCGACGCA
>CAVFBU010000109.1:1103-5266 GCA_963620725.1 Vescimonas coprocola | reverse complement strand
CGGCAAGGGCGAGAACGTGCGCGACTGGCTCTTCGTGGAAGACCACGCCCGCGCCATCGACCTCATCTTCCACGAAGGGAAGGTGGCCGAGACGTACAACATCGGGGGCTTCAACGAGTGGAAGAACATCGACATCGTGAAGGTGCTCATCCGCACCGTAGACCGCCTGCTCGGTCGCAAGGAGGACGAAGACATGAGTCTCATCACCTACGTCACCGACCGCGCCGGCCACGACCTCCGCTACGCCATCGACTCCACCAAGCTCCAGCGCGAACTGGGCTGGGAACCCAGTCTCCAGTTTGAGGAAGGCATCGAGAAGACCGTCCGCTGGTATCTCGACCATCAGGACTGGCTCGACAACGTGACCTCCGGCGACTACCAGAAATACTACGAGAATATGTACGCAAACCAATAATATCATTTACTGTCCATGAAGAAAATACTACTACTCGGAAGCGGTGAACTCGGCAAGGAGTTCGTCATCGCTGCTAAACGCGCAGGAGCCTATGTGGTGGCCTGCGACCGTTATGACAATGCTCCAGCCATGCAGGTGGCGGACGAACGGGAAATCTTCTCGATGCTGGACGGCGAGGCACTGACGGCTGTGGTCAACAAACACCAGCCCGACATCATCGTGCCCGAGATAGAAGCCATCCGCACGGAACGCCTGTTTGACTTCGAGAAGCAGGGCATCCAGGTGGTTCCCTCCGCCCGCGCCGTCAACTTCACCATGAACCGGCGTGCCATCCGCGACTTGGCCTCGCGCGACTTGGGACTGCGCACCGCCAAGTATTTCTATGCCAAGACGTATGAGGAGTTCAAGGCTGCCGCCGACGAGATTGGCTTCCCCTGTGTGGTGAAGCCCCTGATGTCGTCGTCGGGCCACGGCCAGAGCTACGTCCACAACGATGGTGAACTGGAACAGGCGTTCCGGGAAGCCATGGAGGGTAGCCGGGGCGACGTGAAGGAGGTCATCATCGAGGAATTCATTGACTTCGAGTCGGAGTTCACGCTCCTCACCGTGACGCAGAAAGACGCGCCGACCTTGTTCTGTCCGCCCATCGGCCACGTGCAGAAGGGTGGCGACTACCGCGAGTCGTGGCAGCCCTACAAGATTTCCGACGAGGCGTTGAAGCAGGCACAGCACATGGCGGACCAGGTGACGAAGGCCCTGACGGGATTTGGCATCTGGGGCGTGGAGTTCTTCCTGACCAAGCAGGGCGAGGTCATCTTCTCCGAGCTGAGTCCGCGTCCGCACGACACGGGCATGGTGACGCTCGGCCATACCACCAACCTCTCGGAGTTTGAACTGCATTTCCGCGCCGTGATGGGACTGCCCATCGCCGACATCCGACTGGAACACGCCGGTGCGTCGGCTGTCGTGCTCTCGCCCGAGGAGAAGCAGGGACCGCTGGACTATAACCTCGTCGACGCACTGAAGGAGGAATGTACGCGTGTGCGCATCTTCGGCAAGCCCGAGGCGCATCCCGGACGGCGCATGGGTGTGGTGTTGTGCTACGGCGATACCGATGCAGACACGGATGCACTGCGCGACAAGGCCAAGCGGTTGGCCACAACGGTCTTGGGCACTGATCCCTATGCGAAACTTAGGCATTAAGCTGGTCTATCTCCCTAAGATAGCCGACCCAAGAGGCAGTCTTACGGTGGCTGAGTCACTGGATTCCATTCCCTTTGAAATCAAACGGGTGTACTGGCTGTATGACGTGCCGGGCGGTGGAAGTCGCGGCGGACACGCCCACCGCCGGCTTCGTCAGATGCTCGTGGCGGTGAGCGGTGCTTTCCATGTCACACTCGACAATGGCTTCGAGCGCAAGACGGTGCTGCTCAACCATCCCTATCAGGGTCTGCTCATCGAACGGGGCATCTGGCGCACGCTCGACGACTTCTCGTCGGGCGCGGTGTGTCTGGTGCTGGCCTCCGAGCATTATGACGCGACAGACTATATCGAAGACTACGACGAGTTTTTGGAGTACGCACGATGTTCCGAATAGTTCCCTACCAGCCGTCGGATGCCGACGCGTGGAATGACTTCGTGGCTCGTTCGAAGAATGCCACGTTTCTGTTCCACCGCCAGTATATGGACTATCATGCCGACCGCTTCCACGATGCTTCCTTGATGTGCTGGCTCGATGGGCGGCTCGTGGCACTGTTGCCGGCGCATCGGTGCGGCGACGTGCTGTGCTCGCACGACGGACTGACCTACGGCGGACTGCTGATGGACGAGAAGGCCACGGCGGAGCGCATCGCGCTGCTGTTCGCTGCGCTTAACGACAGGTGGCGCAGCGAGGGCATCCGGGCGGTACGCTACAAACCCGTGCCTTGGATCTACCATCAATATGGGGCGGAGGAGGACTTGTATGCCTTGTTCCGGGTGTGCCGTGCGCAACTCGTGGGGCGCGACGTGTCGGCGATGGTCTGCATGGACCGCCCGTTGCCGTGGCGCGACATCCGCAAGCATGGGGCACGCGTGGCTCAGCGGTGGGGCTGTGTGGTGCAGGAGACGGAGGACTACGCGCCCTTCTGGCAGATACTGACCGACAATCTTCGGGAGCGATACGGCGTTGCCCCCGTGCATACGCTGTCCGAGATGCGGTTGCTCCACAGCCGCTTCCCCCGGCAGATCCGACTCTTCGTAGCCGTGGTGGACGGACGTGTCGAGGGTGGGGCAGTGGTGTACGTCTGTCGGCGGACCGTTCATGTGCAGTACATCGCAGCATCGGCAGAAGGAAAACGCCTCCATGTGCTCGATGCGCTGTTTGACCGCCTGTTGCAGCACGAGGACTTTGGTTGCCGCTATTTCGATTTCGGGAAGTCTACGGCGACGGCCGCCTGCGACCTGAACGCATCGCTGGCCTATCAGAAGGAGGGCTTCGGCGCACGGAGCATTTGTTACGACACGTATCAATGGACACTCTGATGAAGATGAAATACCTGGACTTGACACACCTTCCAGACGAGCGGATGCAGCAGTTGCAGGGGGCCCTGTGCCGCGTGTTACGAAGCGGACGCTATCTGCAGGGGGAAGCCGTGCAACGCTTCGAGGAGGATTATGCCGACTATATCGGTACGCGCCACTGCGTCGGCTGCGGCAATGGCTTCGATGCCTTGTGGCTTATCCTGCGTGCCTATATCGAACTGGGGGTGATGCACGAGGGCGACGAGGTCATCGTGCCTGCCAACACGTTTCAGGCTTCCATCTTAGCGATTACGGAAAACCGCCTCGTCCCCGTGCTCGTGGATGCCGACCCGGAGACGCTGCAGATCAACGACCGCCAGATCGTGCAGGCCATTACCCCTCGCACCCGTGCCTTGATGATTGTCCATCTCTACGGCAGTTGTGCCTTTACGTCCCGTGTGGCTGACCTCTGTCGGCAGTACGAGCTGAAACTGATTGAAGACAATGCGCAGGCGCACGGCTGCGAGTGGAAGGGACGGAAGACGGGTTCTCTGGGCGATGCTGCCGGCCACAGCTTCTATCCCACGAAGAACCTCGGGGCACTCGGCGATGCCGGGGCGGTGACGACGGGCGACAACAGGCTGGCGGAGATGGTGCGCCTGTTGGGCAACTACGGGAGCAGCAGGAAGTATGTGTTCAACCACTGTGGTCGCAACTCGCGCATGGACGAGATGCAGGCGGCGGTGCTCGACGTGAAGCTCGCGTGGCTGGATGCCGACAACCGCGTGCGCCGCCGCATCGCGGCGGTTTATGATGCCTCGCTCTGCCATCCGGAGGTCAAGACCGCCCGGATGTCGCCCGATGCCGTCTACCACATCTATCCCGTGTTCTGTGATCGGCGCGACGAATTACAGCGTTTTCTGCGTGACAACGGCGTGGAGACCGCCATCCATTACCCCGTTCCGCCCCACCATCAGGCCTGTTTTCCCTCGCTAAACGGGTCGTTTCCTGTCACGGAACGGATACATCGGCAGGAACTCAGCCTGCCCTGCCATCCGCTGATGCGCGAAGAGGAGGCGGCCCAGGTGGCTCGCCTCGTCAACGCTTTCCGTTGATGTTTTTTCTCCCGTTGTCTCGTTTTTGTGCTCACTTCTTCGTACCTTTGACCTTCGGTCGAAGGTACTTTCGCTCGAGAATAAAAAGAAAAACGAATTTTTCTTGTGTATTCTACTCGCTTCTTCGTACC
>CAVFBU010000109.1:0-1093 GCA_963620725.1 Vescimonas coprocola | reverse complement strand
TACCTTTGCCGCGCAAAAAGAAGAAATACACTATGAACGAAATCTGGTTTCTCGTTGGCTTCATCGCCTTCATCGCTGCTATTCTCGTGCTCGACATGCTGGTCATCGACCGCAAGGCACACGTGGTTTCCGTCAAGGAGGCCGGCACATGGACAGCCGTCTGGATCGGGCTGGCCCTGCTCTTCTCCGTCTTCCTCTGGTTTCATGGCGACATGGTACACGGCATCGAGACCATGCAGGACTTGCAGGCCGTCTCCTCCCGTTATGCAACGCACTTGAAGCTCGACCCCAACGACTTCGAGTCCAGCCTGCAGCAGTACCGCCACTACATGACCATCTCCTACATCTCGGGCTACCTCATCGAGAAGACACTCTCGGTCGACAACCTCTTCGTGATGATGATGATCTTCGCCTCCTTTGGCGTGGGCAAGGACGAATATCAGCACGTGCTCAACTGGGGCATCTTAGGTGCCATCGTCCTCCGCTTCGTCTTCATCTTCCTCGGTGCAGCCGTCATCAGCCGTTTCGACTGGGTGTTGCTGCTCTTCGGTGCGCTGTTAGTGTACAGTGGCGTGAAGATGTTCTTGAACCGCAATAAGAAGGAGGAGATGGACGTGGAACGCCACCCCTTGGTGCGCTTCCTCTCCAAGACGGGGCGCATGCATCCGCAGTTTGAGGGCGACCGCTTCTTCGTGCGGAAGGGTGGCCGTTGGCTCCTCACGCCGTTGTTCGTCACCGTGTTGGTCATCGAGTTCAGCGACCTGATCTTCGCCTTCGACAGCATCCCGGCGGTCTTCTCCGTGTCGCTCGACCCCTATGTCGTGTTCTTCTCCAACATCTTCGCCATCCTGGGCTTGCGCGCCATGTTCTTCCTGCTGGCCGCCATTGCCGACCGCTTCCGCTACTTGAAGGTGGGTGTCTGCGTCCTGCTCGTGTTCATCGGCGTGAAGATGCTGATCCACGAGTATCTGGAAATTGACGCCGTCGCCTCCCTCCTCTTCATCGTGGCCGTGCTGGTGGTCAGCATCGGTGCGTCACTGGTGCGCCGCCCAGCACTGGGACAAGACGAGGCATAAGGGCTGCTATGCCCAAA
>CAVFBU010000108.1:0-5559 GCA_963620725.1 Vescimonas coprocola | reverse complement strand
GAGGTGCAGCCTACCTTCGACGCGCAGCGTCAGAGGTACGATTAAGCGAGGGAAAAACCAAATTTTGGAGCGGCGAATGAAGCGAAAAGCTTAAAAAAAGGGACGCGTCGTCGCGACGCATCCCTCCCTCTCATCCCGCCACACAACTAAAAGACGGGACTCAGTCTGTTTTTGTTAATGAGTACTATTTCGCTAATCTTCTATTGTGATGCGACCACCTGCCATTGTCAGGAGGTCGGGAATGTCGTAGTAGTGCAGCACACCGGGAATGACGTTCGACATCATGTCGCGCTGCAGGGGTTGGAGGATGTAGCTGCGCCAGGTCTTCAGCGTCCGCGTCAGCTTCGCTTCGGCAATCCTGTCGTCCAACACCGCTGCGTGCATCACCACCACCGCGTTGAGACCATCGGCCTCAATGGTGATGGGGCGACCCTTCAGCTGCTCGTCCGCCGCACAGAAGTTGAGGACGGTGTGTAAGTCCTGCACACGCTGCCCGATGAGGGGACGACCTGCGTGCAGTGCCGTCACCGTGGCGCGGTACTGGCTGTTCCAGTATTTCGAGAGGTTGTACTCGAAGATGTCACTGGTCTCACCGAAGCCCCGCAGGTCTGCATAGACGTGAACCGTGCCGTCGGAGAAGAAGTCGCGGCGGTCGGCCTCGGCCAAGACGCTGCCCTTGCCAGCATCCGACAAGTGGATGCAAATCCGGGACTGAGGCGTGGCATCCGTAGGAATCCGCACGACGACGGGTACGGGGTATTCCCCTTCGCAGTCCAGCTGGTAGCGGTATTCCTCCACGTCGCGCAGACTCTCGTGGCGCGTCTCCGTGGCTTCCCAACGACCGTTGAGTTGCGACAGTCCCAGCAACTGAAGGATGCGCTGTTGCCGCTGGTCTGCCGGCAGCGCACAGAACGCCTGGCGGTCAGTAGCCAGTCGGTCCATCCAGTCCGCACACTCCTGCATCGCACTGCGCGCGTCCTTATATTCCATGTTGACCTGTCCCGTTCGGGTGCAGCGCATCTCGTCGCTGCGCCAGTAGGTGTAAGGCTTCACCTGTCCACTGCCATCGTGCAGCAGTGCCTGGCGGAAGAAGCGCACCATCCGCTCCTGACTCTTCTGGGGAATGGCGTGGCCGTCGTCGTAGTAGAACTGCTCGGCAGCATCGGGTGCGCCCAACAGGGCGTAACACCGCCGCACCTCCTCAAAGGCGCACAACGCACCCCAGTGGTCCACGAAGTCGAAGCGGCCGTCCAACACCAAGAAGGGCTTGGGAGCGTTCATCATCGCCATGTCGGCAATCTCGATGTGCGCCTGTCCCTCACCGGGAATCCACTGGCAACCGTCGCTCGGTCCCTGCGTCTCCAGCGTGCGCTCACGGGAGGAGAAGAACAGACCGACACAACTGGCCTTGACGCGACTGTCGAGCGCGGCCAGATAGGACGACTGGGTGCCGCCGCCCGAGAAACCATAACAGCCTATCCTGTCGCCGTCAATGTCCTTGCGCGTCAGCAGGTAGTCGATGGCGCGACTGTTGTCGAAGCACTCCTGAGCGGCCAGACTGCTGCCCAAGAGGATGAAGCCCGGCGCGATGAGCGTGTGCTCCGTCGTCACTCCACGGGTGAGGTTCTTGCCTTGTCCGTCGATGGTCTGCTGACGCTCGCCCTGCGAGAACGGGTCTACCACCATGGAGGCAATGCCGTTGACGGCCAACTGCTCGGCAGAACCCGACCCCGTGCCCTTGCCGTCCAGTCCGTGACCGCACATCTCGATGCAGGCCGGAATCCTGCCCTGCACGTTTTCAGGCAGGTAGAGATGCGCCGTCACGTAGCGTCCGGGCGTGCTCTGGAAAACAATCTTCTCCACCACAAAGCCCGTGCCTTTCAACCGCCCCACGACCTTAGCGTCCAGCCGTCCGCGCTCCGGCATTTCACCGGCCAGGCGCGTGAAGTCCGCACGCAGCCGACTCACATACGCCTGCATGGCCGCACGCGACTGGCAAGCCTTGGCAAAGGTCTGCTGGCGTTCAGCGTTCTGGGCGTGTACGGGCAGCATCTCGTAGTTGTAGAACGAGGTGGCCGTCTTGAACTTCAGTGCCTTGTACGGGTTCTGTGCCACGGCCACCGCACTGGCCAGTACGGCAGCAGCTGAAATAAAGATTCTGCGTGTCTGCATAGCCGTTACATCTTAACCGCGATTTCCATGTCGCCCTGTCCAGCGTCAAACGTCAGACAGCGCAGCGTCTCGTCGTATTTCCATCCGTCCACAAACTTGCCAGCCACGGTCACCAACTTGGGCTTCTTGTCCAAGTACACGCTCACGCTGTAGTAGTGGGTGGTGGGCTGGTAGTTGCCCTTAGGGGAATAGATGTGGAGCGTCCATTCGTTGCCCGACAAGCGACTCTCCATCCGGGTCGTCGCATAGCCGCCCTGCTGATAGTCCAGCGACTTGCCGTCGTCCTCGTACATCTCGTAGGTGGAGTATTCCGAAGGATAGACGAGCAGCGAGATGTTGGTCGTCGGACGCTCGTCCACATACTGCATCGCCTCCTGGCGCGGGATGATGGCTCCGCGGCGGATGAAGATGGGCATGATTTCTATCGGAGTCAGGAACGACTTGTACTGGCGACCACTGATGCGCTCGCCCGTCCAGAAGTCCAGCCAGTCGCCACCGGGGAAGTAGACGGGACGTGAGAGGGCGTTCTTCACCGTCACGGGACACACCATCAGGTCGCGTCCGAACATATACTGGTCGGCAATCTGATAGGTGTTGATGTCCTGCAGGTGGTCGTAGAACAGCGGAGTCATCATCGGACGGCTGGTCTTGTACATATCCCAGGCACTGGTGTAGATATAAGGCAGCAGGGCGTAGCGCAGGGAGTCGTACTGGATGAAAATCTTCTGTGCCTCCTCGCCGTAGGTCCACGGCGCGTGGTAACGGGGATGATCCATACCGAAGAGGATGGCCACCGGCGAGAACATCCCCATCTGCACCCAGCGCAGGTAGAGGTCGGTGTCGTAGGGCGAATACTGCTCGAAGCCGCCCATGCAGTGGCTCCAGTAGCCCACACCGGAGAGACCGATGTTCAGACCGCCACGGATGATGGGTTCAAACCACTGCCACTCGGAACCCCAGTCGCCTGCCCAGATGAACGGGTAACGCTGGATGCCGGCGTAGCCCTCACGGGTGTGGTTGAAGCCGCGCTGACCGTTCAGCTGTGCGAAATGCTCGAAGGGTGCTTTGGCGTACGCAATGGGGAAGAGGTTGTGTTCCGCGTTCTGCTCCGGGGTCGCACTGTTGTAGCGCAGGGCACTGCCCACGTCGGTCTTGAAGAACTTCGCACCCAGGTCTGTCACCTTCTTGGCCGCATTCTTCCACCACCAGTCCACGGCCTTGTCGTCGAAGAAGTTGATGATGGCATTGGTGCCGCCGTCCTGAATGGTGAAGCCCTTCTTCTGCGCCGTGGTGAGCAGGGTGTTGCGCTTGCCGTTGTCCACGAGCGAGCGGATGTGCAGGCCGAACATCGCGACGTGGTTCTCGTAGGCGTGGTTGATCATGCCCTTCGGGTCTTGGAACTGGTCTTGGAACTCGAACGTGCAGCCGCCGTTGCCCAGTTTGGCGAAATGCCGCCAGGTGGAGTCGAGCCACATCATGTCGAAGGGAATCTGCTCCTGGCGCAGGCGGTCGATGAGGTTGACCACGTAGGTGTCGTTGGCCTTGCTCTCATGGTGCCACGTGCCGCCGCTGTAGGAACCGATGTGCAGACCGTAGGCCGCACGGGGCATCAGCGGAGCCACACCCGTCAGTTGCTGGTAGCTGTGTATCAGTTGCTCCAGCTCCGGCCCGTAGATGAAGTAATAGTCGTTGTCGCCGCCGGGAGCCGAGAAGCTGTACTGGTCGCCCTGGCTCCAACCCATGTCCCAGTCGTTGGCCACCGCCGTGTGGAAGAACACGCCGTAGCCCTTGTTACTCAGCATCAGAGGCACTGGACAGTAGTTGGCGCGCAGGATGTCCTTGCCGCCCACAGCTGGCTTCTTGCCACTGCCCAGTTCCACGTTGAGGTGTACACGCTGGCCGCGCTGGTCGATGCGGTCCATGCGCTCGCCGAAGCCGAAGAAGTGTTCGTCGGGGTTCATCGCCACCGCATTGTAGATGCTGTCCTTGCAGCCCGAAGCCGTTTCGCGGTAGATCACCTTGCCCTGTGCGTCAGCCACCTGGATGCGCCAGGGACACTCCTCCACCGTCACCTGCAGCTGACTGGTCGTCAACGTCTTGCCGTCCACGGCGAAGGCCACCTGCGGAAAGTCGTAGTTCACCACCATCCACCGCTCGTTGTCGGGCATGGTCGTCCCTGCCACCTTCGTCACGCGGAACATCGTCTCCGAGCACATCTCGATGCGCATATCCCCCTCCGCAGAGGAATACAGGATGCTGTTTCCTTTGATTTGCTGGGCTTCCGCCACCGTGCCACAGGTGCACAGCAGCAGAACCATGAGTTTAGTCTTTAAGTCTTTCATATATCAATAACCATAATTGTTAATCAAAGCCCCGTTGGATGCACTGATGTCGGAGTCGAAGATGGGCCAGTACTGACGGGAGTCGGGGTCGTTGGCATAGTAGTTGGCCACCATATTGTCCTTCACCGTGGCGGTGACGAAGTCGTAGTCAAGTTTGCTCCATCCTTCACCCGCAGGCGTTCCCGTCTCTCCCTTGGCCAGGCCGTAGTATTCGAGTTTCCCGTCCACCGTGCGCGTATAGACCGTCGTTGGCACATTGGCGTACTCACCCGTGCGGTCGCGGAGTGCCTTCATCTTAGCCACTGTGTTCTTCACTGCCGAACCCAAAATGTTCCAGCGTATCAAGTCCTGCTTGCGCAACATCTCGCCTGGGAACTCCAGCAGACGCTCCTTTTGGATGGCCTGCAACATGGCTTCCTTGCTGGAGAGCGCATTGACGTAAGCCTCCACATGAACGGAACGGTCTGCAGCGGCAAAGGCGCGGTTGCGCACCTCCTTCAGGTAAGGCTTGGCCTGCTCCGGTCCTTCCAGTTCGTTGGCAATCTCGGCAGCCATCAGGAGCACGTCGGCGTAGCGCAGCACGGGCAGGTTGACACCGTCGTCGTTGGAAGTCACTGTGCGCGTCATACGTTCGTAGTCATACTTGCCGAAGTTGAAGCTGGGAGCAGCGGCACCATTGTCGCTGAGCTTGGCCAGTGTGTAGCCGTTGTCGTATTTGTAAGGCACGCAGTTCACGTCGCGGCGCAGGTCGCCATTGTCGTATTCATAGTAGAGCGTAGGCACGGGGATGTTCTGTCCGCCGTAGTTGGTTTTTTCCAGGTGGGGACTCTGCGACTTGTGATAAACACCGAAATGATAGAAGAAGCGGCCACGTCCGTCGTTGAACGGCAGTTCGAAGATGGACTCGCGGTGGGAGCCTTCGATGGTAATGACATCGGTGGCCAGGTCGTTCCAGAAGTCTTCATAGCTGCTGTCCAGTGCCAAGCCAGCCTCACCGATGATTTTCTTCAAGTCGGTGTAGGCTTCCTGAAGCAGTGCCGTACCC
>CAVFBU010000107.1:0-5599 GCA_963620725.1 Vescimonas coprocola | reverse complement strand
ATGAACACAACCACACCCTATTGCAGACTGATTGCCGACAGCGGTAGCACCAAGACCGACTGGGTGCTGCTGGCCGGTGAAGCGCAGACTTGTCGGTGCCGCACACAGGGCATCAATCCCTTCCACCAGTCGGCGGAGACCATTGCCGCTGTGCTGCGCGACGAACTGCTGCCGGCACTCCCTCTGGGAACGGCGGTGGAACAGGTGGCCTTCTACGGCAGTGGACTGCGCCCCGAGCTGCAACCGCTGATGCGGCAACTGTTGGGCGATGTCTTCCCTGGTGCGGCGGTGCAGGCCGAGGGCGATTTGTTGGGAGCGGCCCGGGCGGTCTGTGGTCATGCGGAAGGCGTGGCCTGCATCTTGGGAACGGGAGCCAACTCGGGACTCTACGACGGCCAGCGCATCGTGATGAATACGCCACCCTTGGGCTATGTCTTAGGTGACGAGGGCAGCGGAGCCGTGTTGGGACGAGGCTTCCTCAACCTGCTGTTCAAAGACCCAACGATGGCCGACCTGCGCGACGCGTTCCTCGCTGAGCACCGGCTGACCTTGCCCGACATCATCGACCGCGTCTACCGCCAGCCCCTGGCCAACCGCTGGCTGGCCTCGCTCGCGCCTTTCGTTCGCCACCACCTTGACCGCGAGGCCGTGCGCACGCTTGTGACGGATAATTTCCGGCAGTTCTTCCGCCGCAACCTAACCGCCTACGGGCGACCAGAGCTGCCCGTAGGCTTCGTGGGCAGTGTGGCGTTCCATTTTCGTCGCGAACTGGAAGAGGCCGCTACTGCGGAGGGCTTCCGCGTGGGCATGGTGTTGCAGAGTCCACTGGAAGGACTGGTCGCTTACCACAGACAATCACTGAAAACCAAATAAACAAAATGAAGAAACTAACCATCCTTCTGATGATGCTCACCGCTATGTGCAGTGCCTGTCAGCAACAGGCACAGGACGCGCAGTTTGTCCGCGTGGCGGACGGCCATTTCGTGCGCAACGGCAAACCGTATTACTACGTAGGCACCAACTTTTGGTATGGTGCTATATTAGGCAGCGAGGGACAGGGCGGCGACCGCCAGCGCCTCGTCCGCGAACTTGACGAGATGAAGCGCATGGGTATGGACAACCTGCGCATCCTCGTGGGTAGCGACGGCCAGCGCGGGGTGACCACCAAGGTGGAACCCACGCTGCAGGAAGCACCCGGTGTCTACAACGACACCATCCTGGCCGGTCTGGACTATCTGCTGATGGAGATGGGCAAGCGTGATATGCTGGCCGTGCTCTATCTGAACAACGCCTGGGAGTGGAGCGGTGGCTACGGCTACTACCTGGAGCAGGCCGGGGCAGGGAAGGCACCGCGCCCCAACGAGGATGGCTATCCGGCCTATATGAACTTTGTGGCGCAGTATGCCTCCAACGACAAGGCCCACCAACTCTTCTACGACTATGTGCGCTTCATCCTCGGACGCACCAACCGCTACACGGGGAAGAAATACACCGACGACCCGGCCATCATGTCGTGGCAGATTGCCAACGAGCCGCGCGCCTTCGCCAAGGAGCAGTTGCCGGCCTTCGAGAAATGGCTGGCTGAGGCTGCTGCCCTCATCCGCTCCATCGACAAGAACCACCTCATCAGCCTCGGCAGTGAGGGGTCGTGGGGCTGCGAAAACGACTATGCGTGCTATGAGCGCATCTGTGCCGACCCGAATGTTGACTACTGCAATGTCCACCTCTGGCCCTACAACTGGGGATGGGCCAAGGGCGACTCGCTCATCGACAACCTCGACCGCGCCTGCCAAAACACCAAGGAATACATCGACCGCCACCTTGCCATCTGTGAGCGGTTGAACAAACCCCTCGTCATGGAGGAGTTCGGTTATCCGCGCGACAATATGGAATATGCGCCCGATACACCGACCAAGGGGCGCGACGGCTACTATAACTATGTGTTCTCGCTCGTGGCGGACAATGCGGAGCGCGGCGGAAAGTTTGCGGGCTGCAATTTCTGGGGGTGGGGCGGCTTCGCCAAGCCCGTCCACGAACAGTGGCGACCAGGGGACCCCTATACCAACGACCCAGCGCAGGAGGCGCAGGGACTCAACTCCGTCTTTGCCGCCGACAGCACCACGCTGCAGGTCATCAAGGAACAGGTGGACAGGATGGCTGGAGTGTCAGCGAAGGGCACGCGATAGGATGGCGTTGGCCAGTGCAACGCGCTCCGCAGTGGGCGGAGGCACATCGGGCAGGGGATAGGCGATTCCCAATTCTTGGTATTTGAAGACACCGAGCGTGTGGTACGGCAGTACCTCGACGCGCCGGACGTTGCGGAGCGTACTGATGAACGCGGCCAGCTCATGCAGGTAGTCCTCCCTGTCCGTGATGTCGGGCACGAGGACGTGGCGAATCCACATGGGCACGTTGCGCTCGCTCAGGTAGCGGGCGCAGTCGAGAATGTTGGCGTTGGTGTGGCCGGTCAGCGTGCGGTGCTCCGCATCGCGGATGTGTTTAATGTCGAGCAGCACGGTGTCCGTGACCGCCATCAGCCTTTGAAACTTGTCGAAGAATGGTGGGGTGCGCCGAAAGGGCTGTGCCGACGTGTCGAGACAGGTGGTGATGTGGCGCTGCCGCGCCTTGGTGAATAGTTCCAGCAGGAAGTCGATTTGTAGGAGTGCCTCGCCGCCGCTCACGGTGATACCGCCTTCCGCGCCCCAGTACGGGCGGAAACGCTCGGCACGGTCGAGCAGTTCGTCAGCCGTCACAATCGTCCCCGTTCCCGTCTTCCACGTATCGGGGTTGTGGCAGTACTGGCAGCGCATGGGGCAGCCCTGTAGGAAGATGAGGAAGCGGATGCCCGGGCCGTCTACCGAACCGAAGCTCTCCGTGCTGTGGACAAAACCCTTCACTGCTCTCCGTTTTACAGTCGCTCGTGTGCCCGGCGTGCGATGACGTCGAGTTGCTGTTCGCGCGTGAGGTCGATGAACTTCACGGCGTAGCCGCTGACGCGGATGGTGAAGTTTTGATACTCCTCCTTCTCCGGGTGCTCCATGGCATCCTTGAGTTTCTCAATGCCGAAGACGTTGACGTTGAGGTGGTGGGCACCCTGATTGAAGTAGCCGTCCATGACGCTGACGAGCGTCTTGGCGCGTTCCTCATCGTTGTGGCCCAGTGCTCCAGGATTGATGGTCTGCGTATTGGAGATGCCGTCCAGGGCGTACTCGTAGGGCAGCTTGGCCACGGAGTTGAGCGAAGCCAACAGACCGTTCTTCTCCGCGCCGTACGACGGGTTGGCACCCGGGGCGAGCGGTGCGCCTGCAGGTCGTCCGTCCGGCATATTGCTGGTGTACTTGCCGTACACCACGTTGGACGTGATGGTCAGGATGGAGGTGGTCGGCTCGGAGTGGCGGTAGGTGTGGTATTTCTTCACCATACCGAGGAACGTCTTGAGCAGCCATACGGCAATCTCGTCAGCGCGATTGTCGTCGTTGCCGTAGCGTGGGAAGTCGCCTTCGGTCTTGAACTCCAGTGGAAATCCCGTCTCGTCGCGGAGGATGTGAACCTTGGCATACTTGATGGCACTGATGGAGTCGACCACATGACTGAAGCCAGCAATGCCCGTGGCGAAGGTGCGGCGCACGTCCGTATCAATGAGTGCCATCTCGACGGCCTCGTAGAAATACTTGTCGTGCATATAGTGGATGACGTTCAGCGTCTTGACGTAGACGCTGGCGAGCCAGTCCATCATATCCATGAAGCGCGGCATAAACTCGTCGTAGGTCAGCACATCGCTCTCAATGGGACGGTACTTCGGACCGCACTGCTCGCGCGTCTTGGAGTCCACACCGCCGGAGATGGCGTAGGTGAGACACTTGGCGAGGTTGGCACGTGCACCGAAGAACTGCATCTCCTTGCCCGTCTGTGTGGCACTGACGCAGCAGCAGATGCTGTAGTCATCGCCCCACACCGGGCGCATCACATCGTCGTTCTCGTATTGTATCGAACTGGTCTTCACGGAAATCATGGCCGCGTACCGCTTGAAGTTCATCGGCAGGCGCGAGCTGTAGAGCACGGTGAGGTTCGGCTCCGGCGAAGGCCCCATGTTGATGAGGGTGTGGAGGAAGCGGTAGTCGGTCTTGGTGACCATGGAACGTCCGTCCTGGCCGAGTCCGCCCACTTCGAGGGTGGCCCAAACGGGGTCGCCGGAGAAGAGTTCGTTGTAGGCCGGGATGCGTGCGAACTTCACCATACGGAACTTCATGACGAGGTGGTCAATGAGTTCCTGTGCCTCGCGCTCGGTGAGTGTGCCCTCCTGCAGGTCGCGCTGGATATAGATGTCGAGGAATGTGGACACGCGTCCTACGGACATCGCTGCACCATTCTGGGTCTTCACCGCTCCGAGATAGCCGAAATAGAGCCACTGCACAGCCTCGCGCGCATTCCGTGCTGGCTGTGAGAGGTCGAAGCCGTAAGCCTTGGCCATCGCCTTCAGTCCTTCGAGGGCTTTGATTTGCAGGGCTACCTCCTCGCGCAGGCGTATCGCCTCGTCAGACATCTCGTGTTCGCCTGCTTCGTCGCGATCCTTGCACTTCTGTTCAATAAGGTAGTCAATGCCGTAGAGGGCCACGCGGCGGTAGTCGCCCACGATGCGGCCGCGTCCGTAGGTGTCGGGCAGTCCCGTGAGGATGTGGTTGTGGCGTGCGCACTTCATCTCCGGGGTGTAGGCATCGAATACCGCATCGTTGTGTGTGCGCACATTCTGCGCATAGAAGTCGTGGAGTTCTTTCGAAGGCGTATAGCCGTAGTTGAGGCACGACTGCTCCGCCATCTTCCAGCCGCCGCCCGGCATGAAGGCACGTTTCAGCGGTTTGTCGGTCTGCAGGCCGACCACGGTCTCCAGTTCTTTCATGGAGTCGTCGATGTATGCTGCGCCGTATGTGGTCAGGTGTGAAGGCTTCTCGGTCTCCATGTCGAGTACGCCGCCCTTGGCACGCTCCTCCTTCTGCAGTTCCTTCAGACGGCCCCAGAGTTTGTTGGTGGCCTCCGTAGGACCTTCGAGAAACGATTCGTCCCCGTCGTACACGGTGTAGTTTTTCTGTATAAAGTCCCGTACGTTTACTTCTGTCTTCCAAGCAATTCCTTGGAATCCCCTCCATTCGTCCATTGTTCTTTCCATTTGAGTATTCGTTTTCTATCTGCAAAGGTAGTGCAAACCGAGCGAAATACAAAACAAAACTGCGGTTTTTCCTATAAAGTTTGGTCGTTTGATTTTTAAGTCGTATATTTGCACCCATCTACCATAGAAAGAATCATCAACAAATATAATATAATATGAGAACAAAATGCTTTTTGACAGCCGCTCTGTGGGCTGTGGTGATGTCCGTTTCTGCACAAGTGCAGGTGTTTGTACACGATTGGGGACATGGAGCCATCTGTCGCGAGAAGAAACTCTTTTCGATGGAAGCCGGTGAAAAGAACCCGCTCTGGAACATCGAAAACTACAAGAAATCCGGTAACAAGGAGACCTTTACCCTCACCCCACAGGAGAAAAGGTACGATACCTACTCTTGTGTAATGACCTTGAATGGCGACACTCCTACGGAAATGACGC
>CAVFBU010000106.1:2191-5695 GCA_963620725.1 Vescimonas coprocola | reverse complement strand
GAATGACCCACGAATTAGACATAAATTTAATTTCCGAAAATTCATGTCCAATTCATGGACATTCGTGGTAAAGACAAGAACTTGAATTTCAGGAGTTTCATTTTCATTGTTTTTACAATGACAAGTAGAGTCTCTCATACGCCCTCTGCATCTCCTTGATGGAGAAGTGCTGGAGGGCAAACTGCCGGGCCTTCTTTTGCAACGATTCGTAATCCACCCGGGGCAGCACCTCGCGGAAGAGGCGCAGGAAGGCTTCCACGTCGTTGTCCCTTACCCTCAGCGGCCAGTCTTCGGGCAACGTCTCGTCTATGCCTGCGCACCAGTTCACCACCGCCGGCGTGCCGGCGAGCGATGCCTCTATGCAGGTCAAGACCAAACCCTCATGCACCGATGGCATGAAGAGGTAGTCGAACGAACCCATATAGCGGGCAAGACCATACACCTTCTCGTAGAGCGACACGTTGGGCAGTGCGCCCAGCGCCTCCTTCACCCTCTCGCCCTGCGACCCGCTCCCCACCACATGGAAGTGGTAGCGGCTGTCATCCCCCAATGCCGTGATGACGGCGATGAGCTGGCCGATGCCCTTCTGCGGCTCCAGCCTTCCGGCAAAGAGAATGTTCTTCTTGCCCCTCACCAAATGTGGGAACGCCTCTTGCGGTGTCTCCGCCAAGCCGTTGTATATCAGGGGCACGTCGGTCTGTCCATATTCCTTCTCATACACGGCTTTCACCGCCTTGGAGATTGCCACGTTGCAGCGGTGCTTCCTGTAGAACCGCTCCACCACCTTGCCGATGAACTTCCACTCGTTCCAGAGCTGGGTGTTGTGGATGGTGCGCACATACTTCGGCCTGGTCCGGAAGAACACCCATGCCACCTTGCGGAAGAGCCACAGTGCCAGGTCGGGTATCTCGGTATGCGCATGGATGACGTTCGGCCGGATGCGCAGGTAGGTGAAGGCAAACCACAGGGGGAAGAGGACGATGGCGGGCTTGTTGCCGCGGACGGGGGAAGTGTGGTACTGGATGCCGTGGCTTCGCAGCTCCTCCTTCATCTTCTCCGAGAACTCCGACCGCCCCTGTTCCACCTCTACCACATGATACTCGATACGTCGGTTGCCCGACTCTGCGATGTTAAAGGCTACTCGTTCCGCCCCTCCCAGGTCCAGCCGGGCCACCACGTGGGTCACCTTCATCAAGGGCTTCATCCCCTCTATCAGCCGGTCCATCTGCACGCTGAAGGCATAGGGCATTTTCGACTTCCTCTGCCCGTCGCCAGGAAGTTCAGCCGTCCGGGTAATCTGCCTGGCGATGTCATCCACGTCGTGCGGGTCGCAGAGGTATCCGTTCTTGCCTTCCTCTATCAGGCAAGCCGAGCCTGCCAACCGGCTGATGCAGCAGTTGCAGCCGCAGAGCAACGCCTCGTTGGTGACTGCGCCAAAAGCTTCCAGGAAACTGGGAAGCACGAAGACATCGGCGGCATAGTACCACGCCAAAAGGTTCGCGCCGTTCTGGCGACCGGCGAACAACACCTCTGTACCTGTCTTGGCGGCATATTCCTCCAACTGCCGGCGCAGCTCCCCATCACCCACGATGACGAGACGGTGGGGGAAGTCGAGTTTCCTGCAGGCATCCATCAGCACGAAGAGGTTCTTCACGTCTATCAGCCGTCCCACGAAGAGGATGGTCTTCACGCCATCCCTGCCGCGCAGGTCCTTGGCAAGGGTGCGTGCCTCGGAGAGTGTGCCGGCATCCTGCTTTGTCTCGTCGATGATGAGCGGCATGAAGATGCCCTTGCCGTAATGCGCCTGATACCAGTCGGTGGAACGCTTGTCCAGCAATATCAGGTCGTCCATGAACGGCATGAGCAGTTTTCTCGACAACCCGTGCAGTCGGGAGAATCCCTTGTGTTCCAGCATGTCGTAGCTGTCGTCACACTGCGACACCACCTTGTATTTGTAGCCGAAGAGCTTCTTCAGCAGTATCACCTGTATGGCAAGCACCGAGAACTCGGGCACGATGACAACCTCCGGGCGCAATTGCCTGATTACCTGACGGAGATTCCACACCATCTGCCGGTCGCCCACCAGTCGGGTAATCTGCAGGTAGTGGGGAGTGAACGTGCATTGCCGCTCCAGCTCCTCCGTGGAGAACAACTGCCCCTCGAAGCCATGCAACTGGAAGTATATCTCGCAGTTCATGTGCTCGTGCAGGTAGTTGTAGTAGTCGAGCCTGTAGGGTGCCAGCAGCACCCCCAGGTATAAGTTTTTTCTTTCAGTCATATTGTTTTTCTAACATAACCATTTGTCCATTTTCATTTTCCTTATCACCGCCATCATCACCATCTCTACCGCCATCACCACGGCAGCCATCGCCAGCGGTTCTATCCACAGCGGAAGGCTGCGCTCGAAGCCCACTTGGCACAGGCCGGAGATGAACACCACATGAGAGAGGTACACGCCGTAGCTCACCTTGCTGGCGAACACCACGCCGCGCATCGCCTTGCCATCCCTGAGCCGGGGCAGCAGGAGGGTGCAGAAGGCGGAGAGGTTGAAGGCGAGTTGCACGAGCTGTAGGAAGCGGTCGTCCGTTATGCCGCAAGCGCCCAATGTCACCTTGGCGGCAAGTGACAGCACGAGCAGCCCGATGCTGGCGCTCCCGAAGTGCCGCCACTCATGCAGACCATGGGTGATGACATAGCCCATCACGAAATACACGAACCACACGAAGTATTCCGAAGAGAACCCCTTCACCCATTTCACGTCGCCCACAAGGCCGCTCTAATGGATGCTGATGACGAAGAATATCGCCAGGCACCTCACCAAGTCATAATTCAGGTTTCTTTCCTTCATATTGAGTTGAAATTTTATTGTAAGCCATTGTAAATCCTCATACCAACGTGTAGTTGCTTGCATACAAAGGTCGGGGCGCATCGCGAAGACACAGTGTTCCTCAGGGCATCCGGGCGGTTGAACCCGAACACCACAATCGGTGAATAAGTCATAAAAAAAATTGATTTAAAAAATAATGTTTCTCAGGGCACACGCATCACCACTGATATACAGCGGGATATTTCACTTGCACAAAACTGAAGTTATGCCCAATGACAGGCACGTCTTTTGTCAATACACCCGTCTTGGACGACGGCGTGTTCATAAACGCCAACATGTTTCTGGCGGCATCCCCACGCTTTGGCTCTACATCGGGCACTGTATATTCTCTCCAACCAAACAAGCAGACTTTTACAGGAAACGTCAGCAAGTATTCGGCCGTCAAAGGCTCCTGCAACAAATGCTCCAAAGACTTCCTCATCTGTTCAGAAGCCTTGGCTCTTTTGCCCATCGGATATTTCCCGTCATTGGATACAACGTATTTCTCCTCAGAACAAGTCAAATCACAAAAGGCAATCTTGTGATGATGGGACGAACCGTCAACAAAGAGATAGTCACACCTCTCCTTCATGGCAGCAGCCGTATTGTCAAATTGCTTGATATATTTCTCGAAATCC
>CAVFBU010000106.1:0-2181 GCA_963620725.1 Vescimonas coprocola | reverse complement strand
GCCGTGTCCACCAACAGATTGACCCTGTTGCAGTTTTGGCGCTGCGGCCGGGAGTCAAGACATTCGTCACAGGCCTTGGGGTCAGACAATTCCACCAGACCCGAACGGACAGTTATATCAACAACTACTCCTTTCGAGTCTATGCCATGCTCCATAGGGTAATGCACCTGCAACAAACGGTCTATCATCTGCTCAACTCATTAAATTCCTGATATATGGCAGACATCATCTCTGTCAAATCGTAGGTGTCCACCACCACTTCTCCATTCTCGTCTGTTGCCATAAGGCTTTGGGCACTTCCGTCATATATCCTGTATACAGCCATTTCCTCAGCCTCCACCCTTGCTCTTCCCTTAGCGGTCTGTCGAAGCAACACGTTCAGGTAATTCAAGATATAGGGGCTATGGGTAGCCATGATGATTCCCATTTTCCGGTCATCATTATACGTGGAATGAGCAGCCTTCACCAATTCGTCAATCAACCGGCACTGGGCATCGGGAAAAAGACTCAGCTCGGGCTCTTCCAAATGGATATGCACAAACTTGGGCAAATCTGCCAATTCTATGACCGGCGAGAATTTCGTCAGCAACTCGTTGTCATACAGATAATCCAGCACCGAACGGCGGAACGCCTCCTTGAAGGAATAGTCCTTGGCGAAATGCTGAACGATAACCGCCAAGGGCGTTGATGTCTGTATGCCCGACGAAGCCTCTGTCAGCTCTATCGCCCCATAGCTGTCATCTTTAGGCATCACTGTCAATTTCACAGGGCGGCCCTTGGGATGTTTTACGGAAAGCCGCAAGTTCAAATAAGACAGGTCGTACTCCTTGTCGTCCTTCACTGCTTGTGCAAAGTCGTTCAGCGTCTCGTGGAAATAAAAGCCAAGAGAAGCGTTTTTGTTGGTCAAGGCATTTGCCGACCATGAAGGAATGACATTTCTGTTCTCAGAGACAAACGACTCTTTCCAGAAAGTCAGGTCTTCCTCCTTGATCTCAGGCAAGACAAGACGCTTTGACTTCGAATTGCCGTACTCGATGCTATATACATTACCCGAATCTGCATGAACGTCATACCGTATATAGGAGTCTCCTTGAAACAGGGACACCAAATTGGTGGTCTTCACCAAAGACTCAAACCGTATTCTGAAAGGAGAGTTGGTTATTTTCGAATGTTTCAGGAACGAACGGATATTGGCTCGCTTATAGAGATAACGCATCAGTACAAGTACTTTCATCAACGTACTTTTCCCAATGGCAGACTCTCCTATGAGAACCGTCAATGGCCGAATTTCCAATTGGTCAATATGGCTGAGCGGACCTATATGATGTATGGTAATGTATTCCTTCACTTGTATTTCCCTATATGCTATAATTCTGTTTGTCCATGCAAAGATAGCATTTTCTTTTGAAAAGCACAAAGTTTATGATGAAAAAAACAGGTTGCCGTTTAATTTTAACACTTTACAAGTGATTGGCGCCCATCCAAGGATTTCTTTAAAATTATTTATGCTATGGTTTAATGTTTAGTCAGTTTTACCGAAATTTAATTTCTGAAAATTCATGTCCAATTCATGGACATTCGTGTTAAAGTAAAAAACATGAATTACCGTGAATGAACCACGAATTAGACATAAATTAATTTCTGAAAAATTCATGTCCAATTCCTGGTCATTCGTGTTAAAGTAAAAAACATGAATTATCGTGAATGAACCACGAATTGGCCATAAATTTAATTTCTGTCTTGTCTAATCAAGACGTCATTCCGATGATATCACGTCAAATTCTCCCATTGCCTCTCCCCACCTGCGCTTGATTTCCACGTATTCGTCTTCATCCACGAACCCGCGAAAGGCATGCAATACCTGCCAGTAATAACCGACGGGGAAGGCGCTGTTGCCTAAACCTTTTTAATACTCGACAGGGCGTTGTTGTCGAAACGACAATGCTGTCTCAACATAGAGAATGTCAAGCCCTGCCTCTTCAACTCTGCGTGCAAAAATGCACCAAACTGGCGGTTGACCGCCATAAAACTTGATTTTGGCATAATTTTAATGCTAATAAAATAAAAATTGAATTTATAATTGTAAAAACGGTCTGAACATGTCAAGACCGACGTTTTTGACGTTTTTGTATCTTCGCCACGGATTAAACTTAGCAAAGGCGCAAGCCCCAACTTAACAAT
>CAVFBU010000105.1:0-5861 GCA_963620725.1 Vescimonas coprocola | reverse complement strand
TTATTTCAGAATTTGCAGCACGTTTGCAGCACATCAAGGCTAAAAGGCTTATAATAAGCGTTCATGTATTTCGAGGAGGTGAAATAAGGACTGCAGATAGAATAAGCGAGAAGGCGTGCAACTCCAGGAGTTGCACGCCTTCTGCGTTTGTCTGACGGTGGTCAGAGCAGGTTCATCGTGTCGGTGGCTATCATCAGCTCCTCATCGGTGGGGATGACCACGACCTTCACCTTGGAGTCGTCGGCAGAGAGGATGGCCTCTTCGCCGCGCACCATGTTCCGGGACTCGTCAAACTTCACACCGAGGAACTCCAAGCCCTTGCAGACCTCCGAACGCATGCTCACCTGGTTCTCACCGACACCGGCGGTGAACACGATGACATCCACACCACCCATGGCGGCGGCGTAGGCTCCGATGTATTTCTTGATGCGGTAGAAATACATGGCCTGGGCCAACTGGGCACGAGGCTCACCGGCCTTGGCGGCACTTTCCACGTCTCTCATGTCCGACGAACCACCGGTGATACCGGCCACACCACTCTTCTTGTTGAGTAGGTTGCTCATGCCGTCGGCATCGAGACCGAGCTTCTTCTCTAAGAACGTCACAGCACCACCGTCAATGTCGCCGGAACGGGTACCCATCACGAGACCCTCCAGGGGTGTGAGTCCCATGGACGTGTCGATGCACTTTCCGTCGACGACGGCAGCCACACTACCGCCATTGCCGATGTGGCAGGTGATCATCTTCGTTCCTTCTGCCTTGATACCTAAGAACTCACAGGCGCGAGCGGACACATAGCGGTGACTGGTGCCGTGGAAGCCGTAGCGGCGCACCCCGTATTTCTCGTACAGCTCATAGGGGATGGCGTACATATAGGCCTTGGCGGGCATGGTCTGATGGAAGGCGGTGTCGAACACACCCACCTGGGGCAGTCCGGGCATGAGTTCCTTGACGGCGTTGACACCCTTGAGGTTGGCAGGGTTGTGGAGCGGTGCTAAGTCGGAGCAGGCCTCAAAGGCCTTCAACACCTCGTCGGTGAGGAGCACCGACTGGTTGAACTTCTCACCGCCATGTACCATGCGGTGACCTACAGCGTCTATTTCCTTGAGGTCTTTGATGACTCCTATCTCGGGGTCGGTGAGCAGGGAGAAGATGAACTTCACACCCTCGGTGTGCTCGGGGATGTCGTGCATGATTTGTTTCTTCTCACCGTTGGACAGCTTCACCTTGACGAAGGCACCGTCCAAACCTACGCGCTCAGCACCGCCGGAGGTCATCACGCTCTTGTCGTCCATGTTGTACAGGGCGTACTTAATCGAGGACGAACCACAGTTTAATACCAGAATTTTCATCGTTTATCGTATGGTTTGCTTGTTATTGGTTTGCCTTGGCATCCATGGCCTGACAGGCGGTGATGGCTACCATATAATAGATGTCGTCCACGGAACAGCCACGGGAGAGGTCGTTGACGGGACGCGCAATGCCCTGGAGGATGGGACCGATGGCGACGGCATCGCCGAGGCGCTGCACGAGCTTATAACCGATGTTACCCACTTCGAGGTTGGGGAATACGAGGACATTGGCCTTGCCGGCGATGGCGGACCCAGGGGCTTTCTTGGCTCCCACACTGGGAACGAGGGCGGCGTCGGCCTGCAACTCGCCGTCTATCTTCAGTTCGGGATCCATCTCGTGGGCTAACTTCGTGGCCTCCACGACTTTGTCCACCACTTCGTGCTTGGCGGATCCCTTGGTGGAGAAGCTCAACATGGCCACACGGGGTTCGGAGAACCCGGCCACGGCACGGGCGGTCTGGGCGGTGCATACGGCAATCTGTGCTAACTCTTGGGCATTGGGCATGGGGGTGACGGCAACATCGCCCACCACGAGGACACCGTCCTCACCGTATTCTTTCTGCTTGCTGATGAGTACCATACCACCACTGACACACGTCACGCCGGGGGCACACTTGATGATCTGGAGGGCGGGGCGCAGGGTGTCTCCCGTGGTAGAGAGGGCACCGGAGATCTGGCCGTCAGCACCTTCGGTCTTGATAATCATACAACCGAGGTAGAGGGGGTTCTTCACGAGTTCGCGGGCCTGCTCGATGGTCATGCCCTTCTTCTTGCGCAACTCGGCCAACAGGGCAGCATACTCCTCGCTCTTGGGGTTGTTGTCGGGGTCGATGATGGTGGCCTTGCCGATGTGGTTCAGTCCCCACTGACTGGCCAACGCCTTGATGTCGTTGGGATTACCGATGAGGATGATGCTGGCCATGTCTTCGGCCAACACGCGGTCGGCCGCTCTGAGTGTGCGCTCCTCCGTGGCCTCGGGGAGCACGATGCGCTGCTTGTTATGCTTCGCACGCGCTACGATCTGACTTAATAAATCCATAGTTTATAGTTTGTTCTTTTGATGTAATCGTTGTTTTTGCCATATCCACTTTGCAAAAGTACGAAAAATATTCGAAACGCGTCTACTGGTACGGCATATTTTTAGATTATTTTCATCATTTCCTCGGTGAGGATGCTCTCCAACTTCTCTGCCGTGAGGCGCAGCTGGAGCTGTCCGTCAAGGGCCACGGTGATGCCACCGGTCTCCTCGCTCACCACCACGGCCAGGCAGTCGCTGTCTTGTGAGATGCCGAGGGCGGCGCGGTGGCGCAGTCCGAGCGACTTGGGGATGTCTTGCTCGTGACTGACGGGCAGGATGCAGCCGGCGGCCTTGAGGCGTTTCCCTACCACGATGAGGGCACCGTCGTGGAGCGGCGAGTTCTTGAAGAAGATGTTTTCGATGAGTTGCTGACTGATGTTGGCATCGATCCGTTCGCCCGTCTGTACCACGTCGTCGAGGGGTACGGTGCGCTGCATGACGATCAGTGCGCCCACCTTCTTCTTACTCATATTGAGGGCGGCCATCACGATGGGCATGATGGTGCGCTTCAGTTCTTCGGTGTCCTTGTGGCGGTCTTCACCGGAGAAGAGGCGGCGGATGCCCTTCACGCGTTGGTGTGCGCCGAGGTTGTAGAAGAAGCGGCGGATGTCGTCCTGGAAGAGTACGATGAGTCCGATGACACCCACACTGACCAGTTTGTCCATGATGCTGCCCAACAGCCGCATCTCTAATACTTGTGCGACCAGGAGCCACAGCACGACGAACACTAAGATGCCCATAAACACGGGCAGCGACCGCGACTCCTTCATCAGTCGGTAGAAGTAGTAGAGCATCAGCGCCACGAGGACGATGTCGACGGCATCTTTTATTCCGAATTCAAAAAACATAGGCTATCTGTTGTTGTCGGGGTTCATCTGTCCTACGATGCGTACACACTCCACGGCTTCCCGCACGTCGTGGACGCGCAGGATGGCTGCGCCTTTCATCAGGGCGATGGCATGGAGCACGGACGTACCGTTGAGGGCTTGCTGCGGACTGCTGTCCAACAGCTGCCACACCATGCGCTTGCGCGAGACACCCACGAGGACGGGTAGCCCAAGGGCATCGAGCTGGTCGAGGGCGTGCAACACGTCGTAGTTCTCTTGTAGGGTCTTCCCGAAGCCGAAGCCGGGGTCGAGGATGATGTCTTTCTGTCCGCAGTCGCGCAACTGCTGCACCTTGCTGGCGAAGCGTTTCATCATCGTGGGGAGGTCGGGGGCTACGGACATGAGGATATAGGCCACACCTAATCGGGCCACGGTGCGGAACATAGTGGGGTCGGCTCCTTCGGACACGTCGTTGATGATTTCTGCACCATACTCCTCAACGGCCATCCGCGCCACCTCCGGGCGGAAGGTGTCGACGCTGACCACGGCATCGGGGGCTTCGCGGCGCACCACGGCGAGGGCCTGGCGCACGCGGCGCAGCTCCTCGCCCTCGTCCACGGGGTCGCTACCGGGGCGCGTGGAACAGCCTCCTACGTCGATCATGGAACCGCCCTCAGCCAGTATCTGCCGCGTGCGCTCCGCCATCTCGCGCTCGCTCTGCTTCCGACTCTCTGCATAGAAGGAGTCGGGGGTCACGTTCAGGATGCCCATCACCTGCGGCGTGGACAGCGACACCAGTCGTCCGTTGCAATTCAAGGTATATTCCATCTTCGTCCGTCTGCTATTTCGTGCAAAGGTACGATTAAGTGAGAGAAAAACAAAATTTATTTTGAAATTCTCTCAAATATTCGTACCTTTGACCGCGAAAAACAACATTCAAGTCATGGATATCAAAGAACTCTACCGACTCTACCAGTCTCACCCGTGCATCACCACCGACTCGCGCGACTGTCCGAAAGACAGCATCTTCTTGGCACTCCAAGGGACTTCGTTCGATGGCAATCGGTTTGCGCAGGCGGCACTGGAGAAGGGTTGCGCCTATGCCATCGTCAGTGCATATACCGACCCGGAGGTGCAGGCCACCGACCGTCGTTACATCCTCGTGGAGGACACGCTGCAGACGTATAAGGCACTGGCACGCGAACACCGCCGCCACTTCCATATTCCCATTATCGGCATTACTGGGACGAACGGCAAGACGACGACGAAGGAACTGGTGAAGGCGGTGCTGGCCACGTGCTGCAACGTGATGGCTACGGAGGGCAACTACAACAACGATGTCGGGGTACCGAAGACGCTGTTCCGACTGACGAACGACTGCGACGTCGCGGTGGTGGAGATGGGGGCCAGCCATCCGGGCGACATCAAGACGTTGGTGGAGACGGTGGAGCCTACCTGCGGACTGATCACCAACGTGGGACGTGCCCACCTACAGGGCTTCGGATCGTTCGAGGGGGTCTGCCGCACCAAAGGGGAGCTGTACGACTACCTCCGGGCACACAAATGGCCGGTATTCGTCAACCGCGACAACACGCACTTGATGGCGATGACGCAGGGCTTGGCGGATATCTATTACTACGGACAGAGCGACAACCGCGACATCTTGATACGCGGGGAGGTGCTGTCGTGCGCACCCTTCCTGAAGTTCCGCTGGCGCGAACAGGACACGGAGGCGGACTATGCCAGCGACTGGATGGAGGTGCAGACGCACCTCATCGGGGCCTATAACCTGGATAATATCCTGGCGGCCATCACGGTGGGCTACGTCAACAACGTGCCGTTCGAACGCATCAACAGGGCGATTGCCGACTATACGCCCACCAACAGCCGGTCGCAGATGACCGTCACGGCACACAACCACCTCATCGTTGATGCCTATAATGCGAACCCGTCGAGTATGCAGGCGGCCATCGACAACTTCCGTCGCATGGACGTGCCTGCCAAGATGGTGATACTGGGTGATATGCGTGAGTTGGGTAAGGTGTCGGCGGAGGAACACCAACGGGTGGTGGACAGCCTCATGGAGTGCGACTTCGAGGCGGTGTGGCTCGTGGGCGAGGAGTTCGGAAAGACGGTCTGTCCGTTCCGGAAGTTTCGCGATGTGGAGGAGGTGAAGGGGGCCATTGCCGCGCAACAGCCGTCGGGGAAATACATCCTCATCAAGGGGTCTAACGGCACGAAACTGTTCCAACTGCCCGAACTGCTGTAGGGAAACACGCGGTATTTTAACCTCATTTCGGGGAAGAAACGCAAAAAAACGCGTTTTTCTCTTCGTTATTCACAAATAATTCGTACCTTTGCACCGCAAAATCGGGATGTAGCGCAGTTGGTAGCGCACTACGTTCGGGACGTAGGGGTCGGGCGTTCGAGTCGCCTCATCCCGACTGAAAAGCGGAACAGGAGTCTTCCTGTTCCGCTTTTTCTGTTTTCTTTTCCCACCAAAAAAAAGGCTCGCGTTGCGAGCCTTTTTTTGTTGTGCTTCGCCGCACGTTACGGCTTGGCGGTCACGATGGTGACGCGGTTCTTGTCGTTCTCCTGGAACGG
>CAVFBU010000104.1:0-5897 GCA_963620725.1 Vescimonas coprocola | reverse complement strand
TCGGGCTTCTTGAGGCATATTTCCGTCAGCCGGACTGCATGTGTCTGGGCCGCCTCGTCACCTGCCAAGCGTGTAGCCGGTCGAGTTGATGCCGTTGACAACAAGCAGACGGGAATCGTTGTTGTCGTGCAGCATGTAACTGGCACCGCCACCTATCATCCATGTACCTTTCCTTATGAAACAAGGCTGCGAGGACTGTCGCGTTTTGACAATACTATGTCACACATTTTATCTCCATTATCCGCATTCGCCCGACGGTACCGCCTGGTAGAGGGCTATCAATGCCGCCACCCTGTTATATTCATTCTGTAGCTTCGACATCCGGGCTGAGAGGAGATTTTCCTGCGCCGTCAGCACTTCGAGATAGTTGCTGCTGCCGTTCTGCTGGAGCAGAAGGGTGGATCTCACGGTTCTCTCCAAGGCTTTCACCTGGCTCTCCAGATGTGAGGATTTGTCGCTGTAAGTCTGTGCCTGCGTCAAGGCATTGTTCACCTCCACACCGGCGTTAAGCAACGACTGCTGAAACTGGAGGCGAGCCTCCTCTTGCTGACTTTTCTTGATGGCCAGGTTGGCTTTCAGACTACCGTTCTGGAAGATGGGCTGAGTGAGCGAGGCGAGGGCTTCGAGGAGTATCTTTTCCGGGTTCACCACGACACCCGCCGGGTTTGTCCATCCCGCCGTACCCGAAAGGGTGATGGTTGGATAGAATGCGGCCCTTGCCTCCTTCGTGGCATAGACGGAGGCCGCCAGGTTCATCTCGGCCTGACACACGTCAGGGCGACATGAAAGCCTTTGCAGCGGGATGGCTTGCCAGGTGTCGAGGTTGACGCTGTTCAAGAAAATGTTCTCTTGACCTTCGGTGTCGAAAGCGATGCTGACAGAATTCGTACTGTCGCCGACAAACACCCTGATGGCGTTAAGTGCTTCTCTCTTCTGTTGTTGCAGGTCGAGGACGGTGGCCTTTACCTGTTCACGGCTTGCCTCGGCCTGCGACACTGCGGCATCGGTGTATTGGCCTTCCTCCATGAAAGCCTTCATCGCGCGGACCGTTTCGTCCCAAACATCCACCGATTGGCGGGCAATCGAAAGTTGGGTGTCGAGCAAGGCGCAGGTGTAGTACTGCCGGGCGATGTTTGCCACAAGGTTCACCTGCACGGCCTGCTGATAAGCCTTGCTGCTTTCCACGAGCATCTTCTGCTGACGCTTGGCGTTCCTCAGCCTGCCAAACAGATCTACCTGCCAACTGGCTTGCAGGGGCAGGGAACTGGTCTTTGAGGTTTGGCTTCCGCTTAAGGAGCTGACGCTTGCCGAGGGCGAGATGGCCAAGGACGGGAGAGTGGCCAGACGAGCCGCTTTCAGGCTTGCCTCTGCCTGATCGATGCGGAGGCGGGCCACGTTCAGGTCTGTGTTGCGCTCCAAGCCTTGCTCTATCAATTCTCTCAACCGGACATCCTGGAAGACGCTGCGCCAAGAGTCCGCGTCAAAGGAATATTCCGTGGACATTCTATTTTCCGGGACATTCCGGGAAGAGGTCGAGCCTTGGCCGGGCGTGGAGGCATCCGACACGTTTGCGCCGCACCAGAACAAAGCCAAGCTCAACAGAATATATTTAATGTTAAAATTGCCTTTCATTGTCTTAATTTTCTTTATTCATTAGAAATCCGCATGTGCCACCACGGTCTGCGCATCATCTTCCTCTTGTTTCGGTTCCCGGATGTGCTTCTCTTGAAGCCACTGGAACACGATGAAGAAGACAGGCACTACGAAGACCAGAGCTATTGTTCCAAATAGCAATCCTCCCACGACACCGGTGCCCAAGGCACGGTTACCGTTGGCACCCGCACCCGAAGCGAAGACAAGCGGAAGCATACCTATCACCATCGTCATCACTGTCATGAGGATAGGGCGGAAGCGTGCCACAGCCGCACTGTATGCCGACTGCAGGATGCCCATGCCCTTGCGCCGTCTCTCCGAGGCGAACTCGGTGATCAGAATCGCCGTCTTGGACAGCAGACCGATGAGCATTATGACACCCGTCTGCAAATAGATGTTGTTCTCCAAGCCGAAGATGCGGGCGAAAAGGAAACTGCCCATCAAGCCGAACGGTACGCTGAGGATGACCGCCAGCGGCACCAAGAAACTCTCGTAGAGACATACCAAGATGAGGTAGATAAGTATGATGCACAAGCCGTACACCATCACCGTCGAAGATCCTTCCTGCTCGGCCTCCTCACGGGCAATGCCGCCGTATTCGTAGGAATAGCCCAGCGGAAGAGTCTGCTTTGCCACCTCGGCGATGGCCTTCTGAGCCTCACCTGTGGAGTAACCCTTAGCCACGTCCACGTTGGCGTAGATGGAGCTGTAGAGGTTGAATCGGTTGGCACCCTCCGCACCCACCGTCTTCCGGAGCGAGGCGAACTGGCTAACTGGAGCCATGCCGTCGTTGGTGCGCACATAGATTCGGTTCAGGGCATACTCGTCCATGCGGAACTCCGGCGCGGCCTGCGTCATCACACGGTACACCTTGCCGAATTTATTGAAGTTCGATACGTAAGTGCCGCCCGTGTATCCGCCAAGCACATTGAGTACGCTTTGCGACGAGATGCCGGCACGCTCGCATTTCACCGCATCCACATCCACCTGGTACTGTGGGAAGTTGATGCTGTACGATGTGTATGCCATGCCTATCTCCGGGCGCTCGTTCAAGGTCGTGAGAAACTTCTGCGCTCTCTCATAGAACTCCTTCGCGTCTCCGCCAGTGCGGTCCTGCAGGTTGAGGTCGATGGCGTTACCCTGACCGTAGCCAGGAATCATCGCGTCCTCCATACAGAAGACCGTCGCCTCTTTGATGTTCGCCGTTTCCCGCTTCAAGCGTTCAATGAGAGCGCTCACGCTGTGCTTCTTGCCTTTTCGCTCGCCCCATTTCTTCATATTGAGAAAGATTGAACCATAGCTGGAGCCTGTGCCGCCGCCGAAGCCGTCAATGCGGGAGTAGCATTCCACTTCGGGCTGCTTTCTCACCACAGCCTCAACGCGGGCCATGATCTTGTCCATGTCCTCCATCGAGGTGCCTGGCGATGCCGAGATCATCATCTGCACGAATCCCTTGTCCTCCTGCGGCACAAGACCTGTGCGGGTTGTGGCCACAAGGTAGGCGAAGAGGACTATGCCAATCGTCATGCCGACCCAAGCCACCCATCGACGACGGAATATCCACACCACACCTCTTTTGTATCTACCGAGCAGGACGCTGTAGGTGGCGTTGTAGGCGGCCTTCACACGTCCGTTGAAACTCTTCTCCTCCTTCGTGCCTGAGGCCGGGCGCATGAGCATGGCGCAGAGGGCGGGGCAGAGGGTAAGGGAATTCACCATAGAGAGTCCCACCGCCGCGGCCATCGTCACGCCAAACTGGGTGTAGAAGACACCTGACGTTCCGCCCATGAATGTGACGGGGATGAACACAGCCATGAACACCAAGGTACAAGAGACAATCGCCATCGTCACATCGCCCATCGCGTCACGGGTGGCGAGGTAAGACGACTTGTAGCCGGCGTCGAACTTCGACTGCACCGCCTCCACCACCACGATGGAATTGTCCACCACCGTACCGATGGCGAGTACCAGGGCGAAGAGCGTGAGGATGTTGATTGAGAATCCGGCCATCTTCAGACAGGCGAACGTGGACACCAGCGAAATGATGATGGAGAGTGAAGGTATCAAGGTGCTCTTGAAGTCCTGCAGGAAGAAATACACCACAAGAACCACGAGCAGGATGGCGATGATGAGCGTCTCCACCACCTCGTGGATGGATTCGAAGAGGAAGTCGTTGGTGTCCTCGAATGTGACGAACCTCAGCCCGTCGGGCAGGTCGCCCTGTATGTCTTCGATGGCCTTGTTGATGGTGTTGTTCACCTCGGTCATGTTCACGCCCGCCACCGGGAAGACGAGGAAGGTGACACCCGGCTTGCCGTTGATGGTGTTCCTGTAGTTGTACTCCTGTACGCCGAGTTCCACATCCGCAACGTCTTTCAAGCGGAGTACGTTGCCGTCCTTGTCGCTCTTCAGCACGATGTTCTCGAACTCCCTTGCATCGGAATATCTGCCCTTGTATTTCACGGAGTATTCGAAGGAGTTCTTGGTCTGTTCGCCGAGCGATCCCATTCCTGCCACGAAACTCTGCCGGTTGATGGCATCGTTCACGTCGCTTGGCTGCAGGCCATACTGTGCCATCAGGTCGGGTTTCATCCACACGCGCATAGAGTATATGCTGCTATAAGCCTGGATGTCGCCCACGCCCGCGATTCGTTTGAGCCGAGGAAAGACGTTAATCTCCAGATAGTTGGCAATGAAGTTCTCGTCGTACTTTCCGTTCTCGCACACCAGTCCTCCAATTTTAAGGTAACTTTTTTGGCGCTTCGCCGTACTCACACCCACGCGTGTTACCTCGGCAGGTAGCAAGCCTTGCGCCTTTGACACACGGTTCTGCACGTTGACGGCGGCGATGTCCGGGTCAGTGCCCTGCTTGAAGAACACCTCAATGTAAGCCTCTCCGTCGTTGGTGGCGCTTGAGACCATATAAATCATATTGTCCACTCCGTTGATGGACTCCTCCAACGGCATCACCACGCTCTGCAGCACGGCGTCCGCGTCTGCACCCGTATAGCTGGTGCTAACATAGACCGTAGGAGGAGCGATGTCCGGGTATTGCTCCACCGGGAGGCTGGAAAGTGACACGATGCCTACCAACAGCATGATGATGCTGATGGAGATGGCCATGGCGGGCCGCGAGATAAAAATATTTCCTTTTCTCATCACCTTACCTCCATTCCTTCTTGTATCATTCCCGCTCCGTCAGCCACAATCTCGTCACCGGGCTTCAGTCCCTCCAGCACGATGTAGGTCCTGCCGTCGTTGTAAGGCGCGATGGTCACGATGGTGGAAACGGCCTTGCCGTCCACCACACGATACACCATCATCTTGTTCTGCAGTGTGACGGTGCTTGACTGAGGGATGACAATCACGTTCTTGTACTGGTTCTTCATCACGACATTGCCTGTAGCTCCGCTGTGAAGCAGACGATTCGGATTGGCAAAGTCGGCACGGAGGGAGACGGAGCCGGTGGTCTTGTTGATGACACCGCTGACGCTTGCCACCTTGCCCTCGATCTCATACATGCCTCCATCGCTGAGTTGTAGCTCCACAGCGTCCATCTCATTGATGGCCTGATCGATGGATCCGTATTTTCTCAACAGTCCCAAGAGCTGGTTCTCGTTCATCGAGAAATAGACATACATCAGCGAGTTGTCGGAAATGGTGGTGAGGGCCTGCGTGGTCTCAGGACCCACCAACGCCCCTTGCCGGAACGGAAGTGTACCCACCACGCCGTCGCTCGGGCTTTTCACCTCGGTGTAAGAGAGATTGTTCCGTGCGCTTGCCTCGGCGGCGCGGGCCAGCGAAGTCTGCGCCTGGGCATCGAGCCAAGTGTTGTAAGCCAACTGAAGATCGTGTTCGGAAACCACATTCTGTTCGAAGAGCCGCTTTTTGCTCTCATAGTTGAGTTTCGCCGTGGCGGAACTTGCCATCGCGGCTTCCACTTGAGCCGAAGCCTGATCCAAGGCTGTGCGATAAGGCACGGCATCGATGGTGAAGAGTGTCTGTCCCTGCTTTACCTCCTGTCCTTCCTTCACGCGGACAGACACGATCTTGCCCTGCACTTGCGGGCGGATCTCGATGTCCTGCCGACCTTGGATGGAGGCGGTGAAGAGTTGCTGCACCTCCGTGTCGCTCGTGTTTACCACCATCGTTTTCCACTGTTTTTCACCCTGAACACCGTTTCCCTGTGTCTCTTCGGATGTGCTTTCCCCCTTGCATCCCGCAAGGAGAAATAAACAAAGAAC
>CAVFBU010000103.1:0-6289 GCA_963620725.1 Vescimonas coprocola | reverse complement strand
GCTACACTGGCTTCAAGTGGATTGCCCGCGAGATTGCCATCTCTGAGGGCAAGCAGGATTACATCGGCGGCGGTGAGGAGAGCTTCGGCTTCCTGCCATACGATAAGGTACGCGACAAGGATGCTCCTGCCTCCATCTGTCTCATCTGCGAGATTGCAGCTTGGGCAAAGGACCAGGGCAAGACGCTCTACGACCTCTTGATGCAGATCTATGCCGACTATGGTTTCAGCAAGGAGTTCACCGTGAACGTGGTACGTCCCGGCAAGACCGGTGCCGACGAGATCAAGCAGATGATGGCAGACTTCCGCCAGAATCCTCCACAGGACCTGGGCGGCAGCAAGGTGGTGACCTGGAAGGACTACCAGGCATTGGAGACCAAGCACGCCGACGGCAGCGTGGAGAAGCTCGATATGCCTGCCACCAGCAACGTGCTGCAGTGGTTCTGCGACGACAACACCAAGGTGAGCGTTCGTCCTTCAGGCACGGAGCCTAAGATCAAGTTCTACATCGAGGTGAAGGATCCTTCCTTCAAGTGCGCCGGCTGCTATGCCCGTTGCACCAAGGCTGCCGAGGAGAAGATTGAGGCTATCAAGAAGAGCTTGAAGCTCGACTGATTCTTAGGAAGAATTATTATCAAATAAAAAAGGCGGAAGTCATACTGCTCATAGGGCAGGAGGACTTTCCGCCTTTCTTTAGGTTTAAAAGGTTTTTATGACAATCAGTAACAAGGTAAAAGGTTTTGCGGCGGGCATTGTCGCCGCAGTGAGTTATGGTACCAATCCGTTGGGTACGCTGGAGCTTTACGGAGACGGATTCAATTCCAGCAGCGTACTCATCTACCGCTATCTCCTGGCAGTGGTGATGTTTGCGGTGGTGATGCTGTGGAAACGTGAGAATTTCAAGATCAAGTGGGGCCATGCCATCAGACTGGCAGTTTTGGGCGTCATGTTCTCGCTCTCCTCCTGCACGCTCTATCTCAGCTTCCACTACATGGCGGCGGGCATCGCCAGCACGCTGCTCTTCGTCTATCCCATCATGACGGCGGTGCTGATGACGGTGTTCTTCCACGAGAAGGTGACGTGGCCCACCACCATCGCCATTCTCCTGGCAGTGAGTGGAGTGGGACTGCTCTACCATGGCGACGGCAACGACAAGTTGAGTACGGCGGGCTTCTCCTTAGTGATGGTCTCCTCGCTGCTCTATGCGTTGTACATCATCTCGGTGAACCAGACCCACATGGAGATGTCGAACGTCAAGTTCACGTTCTGGATTCTGGTCTTCGGCTGTCTCACGATGGTGGTGTTCTCCTTCCTCTCCGGCGAGACCTTCCAGTTGCTCCACACGCCGAAGCAGTGGCTCTGTGCCGCCCAGCTGGCACTCCTGCCCACGGTGCTGTCGCTCTTCTTCATGACCATCTCCATCAATCTCATCGGCAGCACGCCGGCAGCCATCATGGGTGCCTTGGAGCCTGTCACGGCGGTCATCATCGGTGTCTTCATCTTCGGCGAGAGCTTCTCCCTGCAGTTGGGCATCGGCATCCTCGCCATCCTGGCGGGCGTAACGCTGATCATCGCCAGGAAAAAATAAAGGGGGAGAGAATTGCTCCCTCCCCCTCATTCCTTCGTCATGTTCCATAGGAACAGGGCATTGCCGATGATATACCTGCGCCACATCCTCTTGGGCTCCCTGATCAGGCGGTAGAGCCATTCCAGACCGTGCCTTTGCCACCACAGGGGCGCCCTCTCCACGGTGCCCGCGAAGAAGTCGAACACGGCACCGACGGTGCCCACGTGGCAGTGGATGTCGAGTTCCTTCCAGTGCGAGTAGGTCCATTTCTCCTGTTTCGGTGCCGTCATGCCTATCCAGAGCAGGTCGGGGTTGGCGGCATTGATGGCAGAGATGATGGCGCGGTTGTCCTCGTCGCTGAATTCCGGCTTGTAGGGTGGGGAATAGGTCACCACCCTCAGGTGGGGATAGTCTACGGCGGCACGCTTCACGATGAGGTCAAGTACCTTCTGCGAACTGCCCATGAACATCACGGTCTTTGTAAATGTTGAATGTTGAGTGTTGAATGTTGAATTACTGTCCTCCAATTTAACATTTAACATTTCACATTTAACACTGTCTTCAAGCCTCTTCATCTCAAACTCGAACAAGTCCCAGCCGGCAATTCTTTCCTTGGGCCGGCTCTTTGCCTTTATCCATTTACATGCCTTCACGATGCTCACGCCGTCGGGTATCAGCACGTCGCCCCGGGTCAGTGCCTCGGCGAAGAGTGCATCCTTCCTGGCGGTGTTGAACGAGTGGGCGTTCACGGTGTTGATGAGCAGTTTGCCCTCTGGCAGCGAGGCGAGTTCTGCCTTGCTGCCTAAAATTGTCAATGTTTTTAGTCGAAACATGTCTATATGGTCAAAAATATTTTGTGAATGTGATTTTCCGGGTAATATTGTTCAGTGTTCTCCAACAGTAATGTCCTGCCCTGAACAGCGGTTCGCTCAGGGCTTCGGAGGGATAGTGGCGCAGCAGGCGCAGGTCGCGGCAGAAGCGCTGCACGTTGTGTCCTGCCGCTCCTCCTCCGAAGGGCTGCCTTTTGCCGTGTTGTCCGAAGTTGCCTCCCTCCAGTATCTCGTCCAGCAGCAGCTTGCCCCGTTTCTCGTCCATAGGTGCTATCATCATCTCCTCCTCCAGTCCCAGTGTCTCATGCAGCACCCACATCATCGCTCCCGCAAACTTCCACAGCCCCAAATGCCTCAATTCCTCTTTCAATATTTCCATATTTTCATCTTTTAATCTTTTAATATTGAATAGGTAGTCTGCAACTTGCCTCAGTCCCACTCCCTCGTAGAAGTAGTGGTGGTAGAGGTGGAAGAGCTGGTAGATGAGGTTGAATGTCGCCGTGGGCACGGCGATTTCTCCGGCACCGTCGGGCAACGCCACGATGTTGCTGCACTGCAGGTCTGCATTCCTTTGCAGCCACCTTTGCAGTCGCCGGTTGTAGAGGGGGTGGTTCAGGATGGCGGGAGTGGAGTGAAGCTCCACCGCCACGCCGTCGAGTGTCATCTCGATGTGGTTGAGGCTTTCCTCGCCTATGCTTCCATGGCCCTTGGCAAGGGAATGGGCGAGCCTTCTGGTTGCTTTCCGCCCGGCATTCACCCACACGTCCACGTCGCCGGGGGTCCGGGAATAGACGTCAGGATATATCAGTGCGTTGCCCTGTCCTTTCAGGATGCAGCACCTGTAGCCTTCCTCCTTGATTCTGTCATATACCCGTGCCGTCGCCGCATTCATGAGTCTGTTGCGCACACGGATGCCCTGGCTCTCTCCCAGCCATGCCATGAGCAGGTCTTGTCTGGGCGCAAATTCCCTCGGCAGCCTTTTTATTCCCTCAAACACCACTCCCGTCAGCGTCTGCTTCCTGGCAAACCTGTGGAAGTCGTCCCAGTCGAATCCCTCCAGAGCCTTGCCCGAAAGGAATTCCTCTCCCTCGCACAGTCCCAGTGAGAACTGCACGAAGCGCAAATAAAGTCTTGTCATGTCCGTTTGTCCTGTGCTTTTCTATAAGAGCGAAAAGCAAAAAAAGTCCTTTGGCAAGGGATTCCGACACCGGAATCCCTTGCCAAAGGATGTCTAATCATTGTATGCTACGGCCGTAGAAAACGTGAATTACCGTGAATGAATCACGAATTAGGCATAAATCAATTTCTGAAAATTCATGTTCAATTCATGGGCATTCGTGTTAAAGCAAAACTGTCTCATTGTCATTTCTATTCAAGGCCGAACTTTCTCTACCAGCCATTTCAGGCTGTTCATCCCGTCTTTCGCCTCGAAGTTCAGCCCTATCTTCACCACCCGCTTTCCGCTCATGGCGAAAGCCTCGGCATAGTGGCGGTTGCTGATCTGGTCGAGCGCCTCCTTTGCGCTCTTGTTAAACTTCAATTCCATCACATAGATGGTGTCGGTGGTCTCCATCGTCATGTCCGTCCTGCCTTTTGCCACATGCTGCTCCACGACGATGCGATAGTCAGTGAGCAGGGCAAACATGATGTAGAGTGTCTGCTGCCAATGCCCCTCGTAGTTGGTGTTGTCGCAGTAGGGCACGGTCTCCAGAAAATCGTTCAGCAGAGAGAAGGCGGCGTCCATGTCGCCCTTCTTCACCAGCACCGACATCTTGGCGATGGCGGTGTTGCCCTTCGCCGACTTGTCCGTCAGGTAGTAAGGCAAGAGACTGCCATACAGACCCACCCTTATCTCTTGGTTGGGCACGGCCAACTGATATAGCCTTGTCTCTCTGTCATACCCCTTGATGGTCATATATCCGCTTTGGTAAAGCAAGGGGATGATGGTGGTCATCGTCTCGGTAGGCGCGTCAAAATCCTTCTTGCCTACCTCGATCGTCTCGCCCAGGTCGGCAGGCAAGAAGTCGTACTTCCTCATCATGTTGATGAGATAAGTGGGCGTGCCGGAGCCAAACCAGAAATCGTCCAGCTCCCCCTTGGCAAAGCAATTCAGCAGACTGTAGGGGTTGAACACGTCGGGCGACGGCCAGCAGAAATGGTAACCGTCGTAATTCTCTTTCAGCTTCACGACGGTCTCTTCCATGCTCAGTTCCAGATGCTGGGCAAGCCTTTCGATGTCTTCGTTCATGTCCGTGAGCAGTTCCTCCTTGGTGATGCCGCAGATGCCGGCGTAAGGCTCGTCCATGCTCACGTTGATGATGTTGTTCAGCTCGCTGAAGATGCTGAGCTGCGAAAACTTGGTGATGCCTGTGAGGAAGACGAAGCGGAGCATCGGCTCACATGCCTTCAACGGACTGTAGAAATTGCGCATGATGTCGCGCAGTGCCGTCAGGTTCTCCTCCTCGTGCACCACGTCCAGCAACGGTGCGTCATACTCGTCGACGAGCACCACCACCTGCCTGCCGTTTTTTTTGTAAACAAATTCCACCAAGTCACAGAATCTGTTGTTTATACCATTTCGATGGTTCGTTATGCCATATTTTATTTCATAGTCTTCCAAGAGATAGCCCAAATGTTCCTCAAGCTGTTCCTTTGCCATGTGCTTGCCTTTGCTCAGGTCGAAGTGGAGCACGGGATATTCCGTCCACTCCTTCTCCAGCCCCTCGATGGCAAGTCCCTTGAAGAGTTCCTTCTTGCCCTCGAAATAGCTTTGGAAAGTGGATACCAGGAGCGACTTGCCGAAGCGGCGCGGCCTGCTCAAGAAGAAATACTTCCCGTCAGTATGTGTCATACGATAGACGTATTCCGTCTTGTCTATATACAGGTTGTCTTCTTTACGCACACGCTCAAAGGTCTGTATTCCTATGGGATATAATTTTCTTGCCATACATCTCGCTTTTCTTATGCAAAGATACACTTTTTCCCGCCACGTTCCAAGCAACTCCCTCTTTTTTAGCAATCTTTATTGTTTGTCGGCATTTGATACTGTACATGATGATGGATTTATTGTTTAAATCCGTCATCATAGGAAACATGAATTACCGTGAATGACCCACGAATTAGACATAAATTTAATTTCTGAAAATTCATGTACAATTCATGGACATTCGTGTTAAAGACAAAACATGAATTATCATGAATTAACCACGAATTAGACAAAAATTTAATTTCTGAAAAATTCATGTTCAATTCATGGACATTCGTGTTAAAGACAAAAATGTCATTCGTGTAAAACACCCATGTTCTTGTCCAGCAACACACACTCATTCGTGTCCTTCAGGAGGCCATAGCGTTCCCCCTGCAAACTACACGTTCCGAAGTTCACCAACAATCCCACAGGCCGTTTAGTTAGCCGCATATAATTAAACAGCTGTGCACGATGTGCCGACGAGATGTCCGTCACACTCTTCAGTTCCACTATCACATCCCCCACGACAATATCCATCTTGTACTTCTTCTCCAGCATATGATGCTTATAGAAGCAAGCAATCTCCTTCTCCCGTTCATTTTCTATCCCTTGGTCAAGCAGTTCCAGATGGAGAGCCTCCTGATATATCGGTTCCAGCAATCCCCATCCCAATTCGGAATGCACCTTCATCGCTGCCCCAATAATCTTATAGACAACCTCCTTATATCCCACAAATTCGTTCATAGCACATAAAAGTTTTTTAAGGAACATGAATTACCGTGAATGAACCACGAATTAGACATAAATTTAATTTCAGAAAATTCATGTTCAATTCATGGGCATTCGTGTTAAAGTAAAAACATGAATTACCGTGAATGACCCACGAATTAGAAACAAATTAATTTCTGAAAATTCATGTACAATT
>CAVFBU010000102.1:0-6401 GCA_963620725.1 Vescimonas coprocola | reverse complement strand
GGATGTCGCCCGAATACTTTCTTGAACGTTGGGTCGGCTTTGGGGTCTAAGTATCTCATACTTCTTGAGTGTTGAGTGTTGAATATTGAGTGCAAACCTTACTTGACGCTGCCCGTCTCTATCAGATATTCGGCAATCTGCACGGCATTGAGTGCTGCACCCTTGCGGATTTGGTCGCCCGTAAGCCAGAGCGTATTGCCGTTGTCGTCAGCCAAGTCCTTGCGGATGCGCCCCACATAGACATCGTCCTTTCCGGCACTCTCCAAGGGCATGGGGTAGACATAGTTTTGTGCATCGTCCTTCACCGTGACACCGGGAGCGTTCTCCAGGGCCTGACGGACAGCCTCAACGCTGAGGGGCTGTTCGGTCTCAAACCATACACTCTCGGAGTGGGAGCGGAGCGAGGAGACACGGACACAGGTGGCACTGGTGCGCACGTCGGAGTGCATGATTTTACGTGTCTCGTTGAACATCTTCATCTCCTCCTTCGTATAGTCGTTGGGAGTCATCTTGTCAATCTGCGGGATGACATTGTAGGCCAGTTGATGGGGGAACTTCTCGATGTGGTCGGTGTGTCCTGTTTCGAGAATATCCTTGTACTGTTGCTGCAACTCAGCCATGGCAGCAGCACCTGCGCCCGAAGCACTCTGGTAGGAGGATATATGGATTTTACGGATATGGCTGAGGTTGTCGATAGGTTTCAGTACCACAACCATCATGATGGTGGTGCAGTTGGGGTTGGCAATGATGTTGCGCGGACGGTTGAGGGCATCCTCGGCGTTGACCTCGGGGACTACGAGGGGTACGTCATCGCACATACGGAAAGCACTGGAGTTGTCAATCATCACGGCACCATACTTGGTGATGGTGTCGGCAAACTCTTCGGAGGTGCCACCGCCGGCAGAGGTGAAGACGATGTCCACGTCCTTGAAGTCATCGTTATGCTGGAGCAACTTGACGGTCAGCGGTTTGCCACGGAAATGGTAAACCGTGCCGGCACTGCGTGCCGAGCCGAACAGCACGAGTTCGTCCATGGGGAAGTTGCGCTGGTCGAGAATACGAAGAAATTCCTGTCCTACGGCACCGCTGGCGCCAACAATTGCTACTTTCATAATCTGTCTTTTTTAGTTTATGTATGGGTTGTCAGTGTGCAAAGGTACGAATAAGTGAGAGAAATGCCAAATAAATTTGGTTTTTCCCTCGCTTCATCGTACCTTTGCACCTATAAAAAGACGCAAAGCCGATGCTGTTATCCTACTTCCCCATCACCGACCCCACGCTGATTTTCTGCGTGGTACTGCTGATTGTTCTGTTTGCCCCCATCATCATGAGCAAGTTGCGCATTCCCCATATCATCGGAATGGTGCTGGCGGGTATGTTGGTGGGCAAGTACGGCTTCAACATCCTGGAGCGCGACGACTCGTTCGAACTCTTCGGCAAGGTGGGACTGCTCTACATCATGTTTCTGGCCGGACTGGAGATGGACATGGAGAGCGTGAAGCGCAACAGCCGCCGCATCCTCGTGTTCGGACTGCTGACGTGTCTGATACCGCTGGCACTGACATGGCTGATGGCGGAATGGATTTTAGGCTACTCGCCGCAGGCCTCCTTCCTGTTGGGCTGCATCATGGCCTCGAACACACTCATCGCCTATCCCATCATCGGACGCTATGGCCTGCAGCGCGAGCCGAGCGTGATGCTCTCGGTGGGTTCGTCCATGATATCGTTGTTCCTCGCCCTGCTGATGTTGGCAGGCTTGGCCGCCTCCTACGGCGAGGACGTGGGGGCAGGGTTCTGGCTGCTCTTCATCGTGAAGTTCGCGTGCTACTGCGGACTCAGCATCTACCTCATCCCCAAGCTCACCCGTTATTTCCTGCGCCGCTACAGCGATGCCGTCATGCAGTTCATCTTCGTGCTGGCCATCCTGTTTCTCAGTGCGGTGGCCTCCGAGGCCGTGGGCGTGGAGGGCATCGTGGGAGCCTTCTTCTCCGGCTTGATACTCAACCGCTACATTCCCCATGTGTCGCCGCTGATGAACCGCATTGAGTTCATCGGCAACGCGCTCTTCATCCCCTATTTCCTGATTGGCGTGGGTATGCTCATCGACGTGAGTTGTCTGTTCGGCAGTTCCCACATGCTGTTTGTCGTGGCGATGATAGCCTTCTTCGGCACCTTCGGCAAGGCCGTGGCCGCCTACCTGTCGAGTGTATTGTTCCGTCTGCCGAAGGCCTCGGGACACATGATGTTCGGACTGACCAGTGCCCATGCCGCCGGTGCCATTGCCATGGTGCTGGTGGGGATGCGCCTGGAGGTCAGTCCCGGTGTCTATCTGGTCAGCAACGAGATGCTGAACGGCGTAGTCATCATGATTCTCGTCACCTGCCTCGTCAGCACGATGACCACCGAGCAGGCCGCCCGACAAATCGTGCTGCGCGACAAGGCCCACCTGTCCACCATCCGCCAGCAGCACGACGACGAGCGTATCTTCCTCTGCGTGAAATATCCCGAGATTGCCCCACAGCTGCTGGAGCTGGCCATCATGATGCGCAACCGGAAACTGAACCGCGAGTTGGTGGCCCTCAACGTGGTGTACGACGACCAACAGGCCACCGACAACCGGGAGCGCGGCCTGCAACTGCTGGAACAGCTGGAGCAGCGTGCCAGCGGCTACGACGTGAAGCTGCAGACGCAGGTGCGCCTTGCCACCAACATCGCCAACGGCATCAAACACGCCTTCCGCGAGTCTGCCGCCTCCGAAATCATCATGGGAATGCACGTCCACACCGACATCAACCCCAAGTTCTGGGGCGACTTCATACAGAGCCTCTACAACGGACTGAACCGCCAGATTGTGCTCACGCGCTTCATCGAACCACTGAACACGCTGCGCCGCATACAGGTGGCCGTGCCCTCAAGAGCCGAGTTCGAGCCGGGCTTCCACCGGTGGCTCGAACGGCTGAGCCGGATGGCCGGCAACCTCGACTGCCGCATCGAGTTCCACGGACGGGAGGAGTCGCTGGCACTCATCCGCGAATACATCACCAACTGGCATCCCAGCGTGAGGAGCGAGTACACCTATATGGCCCACTGGAACGAGCTGCCGCGACTGGCGGAGAACATCCACCAAGACCATATGTTCGTGGTCGTCACAGCACGCAAGGGCACCATCTCCTACAAGTCGGCACTGGAACGCCTGCCCAACGAGCTGATGCAACACTTCCAGGGCAAGAACCTCATGATTATCTTCCCCGACCAGTATGGTGACGCCAAGGAGGAGAACATGACCTTCACCGAAGCACAACACCACGAAGAGAGCAGCATCTATGATGCCATCCTGCGCTGGGTCAACAAACATCGAAACAAGAAATTCCTAAAGAAATGATAGCCATCCACAACATCACAAAGAGCTTTGGAAAGCTGCAGGTGCTCAAAGGCATCGACCTCACCATCGGTAAGGCGGAGGTGGTCAGCATCGTCGGACCCAGCGGAGCCGGAAAGACCACCCTGCTGCAGATCGTCGGCACACTGGACCGCCCCGACACGGGGACGGTGGAGATTGACGGCATTGACGTGACGGGACTGTCAGACCGCAAACTGGCCGACTTCCGCAACCGCCACATCGGTTTCGTGTTCCAGTTCCACCAGCTGCTGCCGGAGTTTACCGCACAGGAGAACATCATGATACCGGCCTACATCGCGGGGGCTTCGAGCAGCGAGGCCAAGCGACGCGCCACGGAGCTGTTGCAGTTCATGGGACTGGCAGACCGGGCGCACCACAAGCCTAACGAGTTGAGTGGCGGCGAGAAGCAACGGGTGGCCGTGGCACGCGCCCTTGTTAACCACCCCGCCGTCATCCTGGCCGACGAGCCCAGCGGTTCGCTCGACTCCAAGAACAAGGCCGAGCTTCACCAGCTGTTCTTCGACCTGCGCGACCGGTTCGGCCAAACCTTCGTCATCGTCACCCACGACGAGCAGTTAGCCTCCATCACCGACCGCACCATCCATATGCGCGACGGCATCCTTGAACAGCCCGAACTGCCGGCAGAAGAGTCGCAGGAAACACTTCCCGAAGAACCAACGCCAAACGAAGAACTGCCGATATGAGAATACAACTCGGAGACTATAACACGCTGACCGTCACGAAGGCCGTGGACTTCGGCCTCTATCTGGACGGCGGCGACGAAGGCGAGATCCTGCTGCCTGCACGCTACGTGCCGGCAGAAACCAAGGTGGGCGACCAGCTCCGGGTGTTCATCTATCTCGACCAGGACGAACGCCCCGTGGCCACCACGCAGCAGCCGCTGGCCAAGGTGGGCGACTTCGCGTGGCTCGAAGTGGCGTGGGTCAACGAATACGGGGCATTCCTCCACTGGGGACTGATGAAGGACCTGTTCTGCCCCTTCCGCGAGCAGAAGATGCGGATGCAGAAAGGACAGCGTTACCTGGTCTATGTCACCGTGGACGAGGAGAGCTACCGACTAATGGCCACGGCCAAGGTGGACCGCTACCTGTTCCCCTCCAACACCGACATCACGCAACCGCCCCACCAGCTCTACAAGCACGGCGACGTGGTGGACATCATCGTGTGGCAGAAGACCGACCTCGGCTTCAAGGTCATCGTCGACAACCGCTACCAGGGACAGCTCTACGAGGGACAGATTTTCCAACCCATCCATTCGGGCGACCGCCTCAAGGCCTACATCGACCACGTGCGGCAGGACAACAAGATTGACCTGACCCTGCAGCCCACAGGGCAGCGGCAGACCGAGGAGTTTGCCGACATCCTACTGCGCTATCTGCAGGAGAACGGCGGACGCTGCGACCTGGGCGACAAGAGTCCGTCCGAACTAATCCAAGACCGCTTCAAGGTCAGCAAGAAGGTCTACAAGAAAGCCATCGGTACCCTGTTCCGCAACCGCCTGATTACCATCGGCGACGACGGCATCCACCTGGTGTAGTGCCCAACTGCTGCCAGCCAACAGACTGCCCTGCAGTTTCAACTCCACCACTTCCATGGCTGGAGCTTCGTAGTTTTTCTTGTGTTTCATATTACATATACGCGCACGCGCGACCCTGACCGCGAGTTTTCAGGAGGTTAACCTCATGGGGCAACGAGGTTAACCTCTCGGGCCAATGAGGTTAACCTCTCGGGGCGATGAGGTACTACCTCACAAAATTACGCGTTCCCGTGTTGGCGGTTTCGCAGATTATTCGTAACTTAGCGGCGTGAAACGTAAAACAAGCAAGACTATGGCAGAACTCGTCAATGTATATCCCGTCGGCATACAGACCTTCGAGAAGATTCGGGAGGGCAACTACCTATAGTTTCAGATAGCACAAACAAGTTGTATGCCATTCTCTTTCAATTGTTTGTAAGGGAGAACGACGTTGTACTGTCCCTCATATCCGCAACCTATTGTGTAGGGAAGGAAATAGACGAGAAGCCCTTCCTCTACCAAAGCGACTCCGCTGATGTTGTCAATATACGAGATGTCTTGCATATAGTAGTTGCCGCTTTTGTATCGAATCCATGCAAGCTTTCTTCTAAGGAGAGGCTCTATCTTTGATTTGTCTTTTGGGGAAATTATATCCCTTAATTTTAAGACTTTTCCATTAGTGGAACTTATTGTATAGAAGGAAGTTCTACTGTTGCATCCACAAGAGAGTATATCAAACCAGCTATGCACACACATTGTGTAATAATTCCGGTGCTTCCACACGTCAACTATGAACAAGCCAAATTGCTCGGTTGGGGATTTGGCGCAGTCAGATATGTTTTGACAAATAAGTTGTTGATTCAGATACAGGTCATAATCTTTTCTCCAATCCTTCAGATAGAAGTCGACAATCTGTTTGTCAGAAACACTAGCATTGGCAATGAATAGTTTTTGGGCTTTCTTATTCCCATTCTCTTTCATTTCCTTCCAAATTTGTGCGTTGACCCAACGCTTGACATGCAAGTTCTTTGGGCATCTCAATCCTATTACATTATATCCAGAATTGCACGAGTCGTTATAGCAGTAAACCCATTGCTTGGCAGTATAAAGTTCTGGAATGTTCGGTAAACCAACACTGTTGTCTTTTATTCCAAATCTATCATCGCCAACGAATCTGATGCCCCAGGTCGTAATCTTTACTTCCGATGAGTCCATGTCCGCCGGTATTGTACCATTGCGTATACTGTCTATAAGGCTGGTGTCAGCATACTCTGGCTTCATGATATATGATTCCTTGGTCTTCAGAGATTTTCTCCTTGAACAGGACAAAATCATGAAACTTATAGCCAAGCATAAGCAAACTGATATTATAACCTTATGAATCTTCATAAAAAAGCGGGGGCGACTCTCTTACTTTACCGTTACATATTTCTGCAATCGACTGTTGGGCTTGTCTGGGATTGT
>CAVFBU010000101.1:0-6547 GCA_963620725.1 Vescimonas coprocola | reverse complement strand
TTTTTATTCTTGAGCGGAAGTACCTTCGACGCGTAGCGTCAGAGGTACGAATAAGTGAGGGAACGAAAGTACCTTCCTTGAAGACTACATTTTCACGAAACAACTAAACTATTGCAAGAAAGAAAAAAACATCGTACCTTTGCACGGTGGAAAGGAAATCACACCTAAAATGAAAAAAAATAGAGCTATGAAAAGATGCCTATCACTATTGTGGATGCTGCTGTCTGTCTGCTGCGGATATGCCGACGACACCCAGCAGTTCAAGAATATCGGTCTGAAAGAGGGACTGTCCAACGGGTTTGCCAACGACATGGTGATAGACCGACAGGGTTTCATCTGGGTGGCTACGGAGTCGGGGCTTGACCGTATTGCCGGCAACAAATGCACGGTGTTCAAGACCCACAATTCAGACATCGACAGCGACGATCATGTGGGACTATACTACGACAGGGAAGCCAACACCATTTGGATTCACTTCAAGAACGGACATGTTGACCTGTTCAACTGCAACACCCAAAGTTTCCGGCATTTCCAGAATGAAAAAGGAATGTTGCAACAGAGTGTAGCAGACATCAGTGAGGCCAAAGACGGCGGAGTCTGGATTGCCTACTACAACGGAAGCATCCAACACTACAATCCCACCACCCACCAGTTTCGTACCCTCGACAGCAAACTCTTCCCAAAGATAAAAAACGGCATCAGAACGGTCGTAGACGATGGGAGCGGCCACCTTTATATCGGCTCAAGAATGGACGGAATGTACGTCTATAACCTCAACACCAGGAAAGCAAGGTTCTACTGCCACCAGTCCAATGACCCGCAAAGCCTGCCCGGAAACAATGTCCGTTCGGTTTTCATTGACCACGCCAAGAACATTTGGGTCGGCACCAATTTGGGACTGGGACTGTTTGATGCCGCTGCCGGGACGTTCCGGGTTTTCAGACACGTCCCGAACAGCTCCACCTCCTTGGCGGGCGACAACATCCACCAGATTATGGAGATGGACGACAACACCTTGTGGATAGCCTCGGACATCGGCGGCATCAGCGTGCTGGATCTCAAACGGTACAAGCATCCAGCTACCGACGCTTTGTCATTCTCGCAACTCACCAGGGAAAACGGCAGACTGTCGTCCAATAACACAAGGAGAATCGTGCAGGACGCGTTCGGAAACATTTGGATTGCCCACTATAGCTCCGGCATTGATTTCATACCAAGGTCATCCTCCGGTTTCCACACGCTGTCTTACCAGGGCAAGTCCATGGACAATACCATCGGACTATTTTGTGACCGGCAAGGCTACCTATGGATTGGCCAGGATAATGCCATCTGCCGATACAAAGCGGGGCAGGCCATGCAGTCCTGGAATTTTTCCTCCTACCTATCCAACTCTTCAGCCTCCGTCTATGTGTTTGAGGAAGACAAAGATGGTGGCATCTGGATTGGCACCAACGACAACGGAGTCTTGAAATTCAACCCCAGAACCGGCAGGTTCGTCCGTATCAACTGTGCCAGATACCTGGATGTCCACGCCTTGCATGAAGATGCTCAGGGCAAGATGTGGATTGGCAGTGAAGCTGGGCTTTACTCGGTAGACCACGGCAGAGAAAAGGAAGAGAAAGAGCTGAACGAACAAATGGGAAGCCTTTCTTCCACCATAATATATTCCATCACGGAGGACAACCACGGACAGCTGTGGGTCTGCACCATTGCAAAGGGCGTTTACGTGTTTGACCGGCAAAAAAGACTCGTCGCACACCTAAAAGACAGCCAGTCACTAAAAAGCAATTCCGTCAACCACATCATCAAGGATGCCGATGGCGGTATCTGGCTGGCCACCTTCAAGGGACTGGTCTATATCCCCGACCCGCTTAAACCCACCGCGCTAAAAATCTATGACGAACAACAAGGCATCAAAGACAGCCATATCCGCGCCGTCTGTCAAGATCGGCAGGGCAACATTTGGGTGAGTATGTTCTCCGGCATTGCCTGCTTCGACACCCATAAACAGCGGTTCTACAACTACGACTACCAGAGCGGAATCCCTACAGGAAACTTCGTTGAAGCCTCCGCTGTCGTGTCGTCCGACGGCACCGTCTATTTCGGTTCTCCGGGCGGCATCTGCTATTTCGACCCTCGACAGATGACTGTCAACGATACCGTATCATCGGTGGAAATCATTGACTGCGAACGCGTAGGAAGGCTATCGGGAGACCACCGCAACCCTATCATATCGCCGGACGAGCATGGTGTCATCCACCTGAAATACAACGACAATACGTTCAAAATCAACTTCACCGCCAATGACTTTGCCAAAGAAGGCGACGTGGAGTATTCCTACATGATGAAGGGGCTTGACAACCAATGGTATGAAACGGAAGAAGACAACGAGGTGACCTTCCGAAACCTCAAGCCTGGCAGCTACACCTTCGTCCTGCGCGCCAAACTGAAGAACCAGGACTGGACGGAAGCCAGCACGACATCGCTGCAAGTCCGCGTCAGTCCGCCACTGTGGCTGACCTGGTGGGCCAAACTGTGCTATCTGTCCGTCCTGTTGGGGCTCGGCTGGTATGTCATCAACTCCTACAAACGAGGTCTCATGCTGCGCCACTCGCTGAAGCAGACGCAATGGGAGAGCCAACAGAAACAGGAGCTGAATGAGGAACGCCTGCGTTTCTTCACCAACATCACCCATGAGTTGCGTACCCCACTCACACTCATCATGGGACCGCTGGAAGATCTGACGGAAAACAAGGAACTGCCAGTCCACGTGCAGAAAAAGATTGGCAGCATACACGCCAGTGCCGAACGGCTGCTGAACCTCATCAACGACATTCTGGAGTTCCGGAAGACGCAGACCCAAAACCGAAAGCTGACAGTGGCACGCGCCGACATAGGGGCATGGGCCAAAGAGATTGGCACGCGGTTCCAGGACCTCAACCACAACCCGAACGTCAGCATCTTCATCCACGTGCAGCCCGACCTCCCCACGCTGTATTTCGACTCCGAGGTCATCGACACCGTCATCAACAACCTCATGTCGAACGCCATCAAATACACGCCCAACGGCAGCATCACCCTCTCCGTGTACATGACTGGTGCGGAACGGGTGACCATCAGCGTGGCCGACACCGGCTACGGCATCGACCCAAAGGCACTGCCGCATATCTTCGACCGATACTATAAGGAGAACGGCAAGCACCAGGCATCGGGCACGGGCATCGGGCTGGCCTTGGTCAAGTCGTTGGCAGAGCTACACGAAGCAGAGCTGCAAGTGGAGAGCAGCAAGGGACAGGGTTGCAAGTTCACCTTCACGCTCCACACGGGCAACACCTACCCCGATGCCCTGCACAAGGACAACGAGTCCACTATGGACGTGCTGTCCATAAGCGACACCATTCCTGCGGAGGAAAACAATGACACGAGTACTGCAACCCCAAAAGAAGGCGAGCGTCCGCTACTGCTGATTGTAGAAGACAACAGCGACATCCGGCAGTATATCGCAGAATCCCTGCGCGAGGACTACCGGCTGTTGCAGGCTGACAATGGCCGGGAAGGCCGTGACTTGGCGTTCGCCCAGATTCCTGACCTCATCGTCAGCGACATCATGATGCCGGAGATGGACGGCATCGAGATGACCCAACAACTAAAAGTGGACATCCGCACCAGTCACATCCCCATCATTCTGTTGACCGCTAAGACGAGTCTCACCGATCAAGAAACGGGCTACGACAGCGGTGCAGACTCCTATCTGACGAAACCCTTCAGTGCCAAGCTCCTGCGCAGCCGTATCAAAAACCTGCTGGTGAGTCGCCACCGACTGGTGGAATACCTCACACGGGAGCACACCGCAGAGACGGAAGTCCCGACCATGCCGCTCAACCCACTGGACCAGCGGTTTATGGACAAGTTAAACAAGCTCATCGCAGACCACATCACCACCGACGACCTCGATATGGCCTTCATGACCGACAGGATGGCCATGAGCCAGTCCACGTTCTACCGCAAGGTGAAGGCCCTCACGGAAATGAGTCCCAACGAATACATCAAGAAGGCCAAGCTGCGCCACAGCATGGTGCTGCTGAAGAGCAGGGAATATAATGTGACTGAAGTTGCCACGATGGCTGGATTCAACAATCTTGGCAACTTCAGGGAGAGTTTTAAGCGGGAATTCGGCTGTACCCCGTCTGACGTGCTGAAAGCATAAAGGCTTCCGCTACTGGACAGGGAAGAGGTAGAAGGAGCGGTTTATGTCATAATCCAACATCCACTGATCCACGACAACGTGGTCGTCAAGGGCTTGGATGGCGAGGGTATGGCTGCCCTTCTTCAGGTTGTTCAGCTTCAGTTCGCGCACGGCCTGTCCGCGCAGCACATTCAGCTTCCAACGCTCCGAGCGGAAAGGTTCCTTCAAACTGAACACCGTGGGCGCAGCACCATCCACGCTGACCGAGAAGCGCAGGTCGCCCTTGTCGTTGGGCTGCGTGGGAATCAGTGCCACGCGAAGCAGTGCATCGCCCTCCTGTTCGGTGTCGAAGGAATAGGTCAGCGTAGCTCCCTTCGGCAGCGGTACGGCCTTCATGCTGTGTCCTAACATTTCCACGGGTGTCACCGTGACGGAGGCGTGTTGCCAGTCACAGGCATTGCGCGCTATCGCACCGTCCTGCTCCAACGGATGCACGGCCAGGGAGTCGTGCGCCAGTGGTTGCGGTAGTGTCGGTGCGTCGAACACGGGCAACCGCCGCGGCTGCATATCCATCAGTCCGTCCCACTTGCCGTTGGCCAGTTGCTTGTTGTAGATATGGGTCAGTTGCTGTATCTCCTGATAGGCTGCCGTACTGTTGCGCAACAGTTTCCGGGCGTGCGCCTCTGCGGCCAACACGGGGTATAGGATGGCTGCGAAATAGGCATCCTTCAGTTCCGGGCGCACCAGCGAAGCCGCGTCCTTCACCTTGGAGGCCACGGCAGCATAGCGTTCCAGATAGCGTTCGCGCTCGTTGCCGAAGGCTGTCGTAGAGAATTCCGACCCCGTGACAGGACTCAGTCCACGGGGGTATTTCCGCTTGTCCAGCTCTACCTGCGTCCACCCCATGAACTCCGGACGGCGCTCGCCGCAGAGGCGGTAGAACTCCCTCATGGTGGGGAAGAGCGTTTGGCCAGCCTTCTCCCCAAACTGGCGACAGAGCCACGCCCGGTAGTGCTTCTCGATGCTGTTCGCCGCAACGCTGTGGATGTCCCACGCCATGTCAAGGAAGAGCTCCAGGTCGTAGCCTGCCACCTTGGGGTCGTGCACGTTGACCATCCATATCTTGCGCACCTGGTGGTCGTAGGCCGCCTTCATCTCGTTGTATATCAAGCCCGGCTGCATGGTGGTGAGCCAGAGGTGGTCGTGGGGGCGTCCCCAGTAGCTTAGGTGGTAGTAGATGCCGCCACCCCCACTGCGCTGCTGCTCACGGGCATCGGGCAGGCGCGTGAGGTAGCCGTAGTTGTCGTCGCACCACATCAGCGTCACGTAGTCGGGCACTTTCAGCCCCATGTTATAGATGTCAAGCACCTCCTTATAGGGGATGAACACCTGCGTCTGCTTGCTGGGGTCGCCAAGGTGGCGGCGTATCAGCTTCTGCTGGTCGTTGATGACCTGTTGCAGGCCATCGAACTTCTCCTGCATAGTGTGTACGCCCTCCATGCTGCCATCGTGGATGCCGCGCATACCGATGGTGAGCATATTACCGCCCTTCGAGTCTTTCACCTCGTCGAGCCGCTCTGCCCAGTACTGCTGCACCGCCGCCTTGTTGGTGATGTAGTTGAAGCGTCCGCGCTTGTCCACGTCCCATTCCCCCGTATTGCTGCGCAGCAGGGGTTCGCAGTGGGACGAGCCGATGGCAATGCCGCAGCTGTCGGCCACCTCCTTTGCTCCCGGAATGGTGAAGAAGGAGGTTGTCCCCTCGTGCATGGCCGGCCATACAGCATTGGCTCTGAGGCGCATCAGCAACTGGAAGATGCGCTTGTAGGCATCGCCACTGAAGTTCTTGCTCCAGGGGCGCAGACTCCAGTCCTCATCGTTGATGAAGATGCCCCGATATTCCACCGATGCTCCCTGCAACGTGGTAAAGCCGTCGTCTATCGTGAGGCGATTCCTCCGTTCCGGCACGATGTCGCCCCACCATATCCACGGGTTCACACCGGCTTTTCGCGACAGCTCTAACAGCCCGTAGGCCGCACCGCGTCCGTTGGTGCCCACCACCACTATCTGGCTACCCTTGACGGCGATATAGAAACCATCGGTCTTCTGTTGCAGGGCGGCAACGGGGATGCCCTGTTTGGTCAAGGCTTTCCGAACGGAGGCCGTTGAACGGTCCAGCTGCACCAGTCGAATAACCGCCGCCTGTTCCTTGTCCGTCTGTACAGCGGTCTGTCCCGTCACGGCTCTCATGTCATCGGCAAACATCCCCGTGGCCACTTTCACCACGGGGTCTACGCTTTTCTCCTTATAGTAATAGGTGACGGCTTGCGTGCCGTCGTACCAGATGAAATCCTTGGCTGATGA
>CAVFBU010000100.1:0-6605 GCA_963620725.1 Vescimonas coprocola | reverse complement strand
ATATGCCGATGCTCGGCAAAATCGCTGACGGAAAGATTTCGTTCAAGTGCCTCGGCGGCTTGGCCGTCATCCGTGTTGACAAGATGCCGGCTGCAGAGGGCACACTCAAGGTTACCGCCGACCAGCAGCTTTCGGGCGACTTTACGGTCAGCGACCTGTCGGCAACTGATGCGCAGATTGCGACAACTACAGCATCGGGCGGCAACAACACCGTGACTTTCACCTTCAGCGGCGCAACAAGTAGCGGTGTCGGCGTATTCTATCTCCCCTTGCCCACAGGCGGCTACAGCAATGTGACGATTGAAGTGACTTACAACGGAACCACTCAGACCATCAACTACGGCAACCTCTACGTGGCTCGCAAGAGTGTGGTGGCCATTCCGCTGTACGCTACAGGCACTAATGGCGCACTCACTAAATTCAGCAAGATAGAAGGCAATGTGTACACGCTGAATGGCCACAAGTTCATTGACCTCGGACTGGATGTGCTGTGGGCTACCATGAATGTCGGAGCTGACACGGAAACAGGCTACGGTAGCTACTTTGCTTGGGGAGAGATAAGTCCAAAGGAAAGCTATTCGAGTGATCAATACACCTATACAGACAACCCAACAATACTTCCTGCTGATCACGATGCTGCCACAGCAAACTGGGGCATTTCCTGCCGCATGCCTACCAAGAACGAGTTTAGTAAGCTTGTAAACGGCAGCAATTGTAATTGTACTTGGACGAGTGAAAATGAAAACAATGGTTGTAAGATAACCAGTAAGAAAGAGAACTATACCAGCAGTTCGATATTCCTTCCTGCTGCGGGCTACTACAACAATAATAATGAACAAATGTCGGGGGACGGGAGCTTCTACTGGACAAGTGTGCCAAAGACTAATAGTAATGACAAAGGAATCAGTTACTCCTTTGACAAAAGTAATAGTCCAAGCACAAACAATAAAGATAAATACTATGGTCTCCCCGTCCGTGCCGTAACTACAAAAAAATAGTAATACAGAACCATCGGTCTGACGACCCCATTTTCCATTTCCCTGCCCAGAGAAAAATTTCTCTCTCGGCAGGGAACTGTTTTTTTCGGCCAGACCTTGCGGATGTCGCGAGAAAGTGGTATGAATGACGGCCTGGGAGGAGTACTGGGAGACGGGAGGGATTATTCATTCAGGTCGCGCACAGGCGGCTGGTAGCCATCGGCCGACAATTGCTGTTGGTCTTCCTTCAGATAATCCTTGGCGGCATCTACGGCGATGAGCACGCCGTCTTCAATGCCCTTGCCCTGCGGATGGTATCTGAACGTCAGCGGCCGGTTGGCGTATTCACCCAGGTAGCGCAGCTGGCCGTCGGCGGCGTTCATCCACCACACCTTCTTTCTGTCACCCGAAATCTTGGTCAGGTTCAGGCGCATGGGGTTTCCCTTGTAGTTGTAGACCAGCAGATAGTCCGTGCCACGCGTGGCAATCAGCCGATTGTATTTCTCGCCGTTGTCCTCCACGATGCTTTGGTCGGGCACGCGGTCGTAGTAGGGAAACGAGAGGATGAGGCGTTTCAAGTACTGCATCTGGTTGAAGCCCGGGTCATTGAGTGCCTCGTACCAGGGTTTCATGTCGGCCACACGGCCGTAGCCAGTGGCGTAGCCCGGCTTATACATCTGCATGATGGCATTGTGGCCGTAGGTGTGGCCGCAGCTGCCGGCGAAGACGCTCCAGTAGGCGTAGCGTCGCACGTCGTGAGCCTGCCACCGTGGGCCGTCGGCATCGTGGAGTCCCACGGGGATGTCTTCATAGGATGGTTCTGAATCCAACACGGGCTTGATGGGTTTGTACGCCCACGTGGAGTCGACATACATCCAGTTGTCCTCCTCGGTATTGTCGGGGATGGGATAGTCTTTGTTGCCCATACGCTGCCCGTAGCAGCGGTGGCCGCTTTGGAAGGTGTGGAAGTCGATCCACGAAGCCTTGCTCCACCACTGCGCCGAGGTGTGGCGGCCGCGCGGATGGTACGTCATCAGGTGGTTCTTGTCAATGGACTTGATGGTGGTGGCCAGCACTTCCCAGACCTCCGGCCGCACATTGCCTTGTACGTCGCCACCGATAATCCACACGATGTTGGGCTTGTCCTTGTAACGCTGAGCCAGGAACGTGCCGTAGCGTTTGGCATCATCCACGGAGAGCAGACCGCCCTTGACCAGTCCGCCCCAGATGCACACCATACCGATGTAGATGCCGTTGCGAGCCGCCTGGTCGATGATATAGTCCATGTGGTTCCAATAGCCGTAAATGCCCTTGCGGTCTATCTGCCGGAAGTCCCAGCCGTCGATGTGGGAGGGTTGGCCGTAGGCGTTGTAGGCTGGTACGCCGTTGATAGTCTGCACCTGCACCACATTATATCCGGCCTTGGCGCAGCGTTGCAGGTAATAGGCGGCCTCGTCGCGGTCAAGGCGTTCGGGCAGCAGCCAGCCCGTGTCGGCCAACCAGAAGAAGGGTGTGCCGTCAGCATATTGCAGACAGCGCTGATTGCCAGCCACCCTCAGGGCACCGTGGCTCCAAGGGCTGGCAGCCTGTGCACTGAGGGTGAGCAGTATTAGGGCGATGAAGAATGTCAGTTTTTTCATCCTTCAAGTCACTCTGCAGGAGCCTGTCCTATCAGCTCCATGAACTCGTCGAGCTTCGGTGTGATGATAATCTGGGTGCGGCGGTTGCGCTGCTTGCCCAGCTCGGTGGTGTTGGGCTGGAGCGGATTGTACTCGCCGCGACCTCCTGCCGTCAGGCGTTTCGGGTCTACACCATACTGGTTCTGCAGGGCCTGCACCACGCTGGATGCACGAAGGCAGGAGAGATCCCAGTTGTTGCGGATGTTCTCCCTGGAGATGGGCACATTGTCGGTGTTGCCCTCGATGAGCACATCGTAGTCCTTATAGTCCTTGATAATCTTGGCAATCTTGGAGAGGGTCTCCGAAGCACGGTCGTTAATCTCATAGGAGCCGGACTTATAAAGCATATTGTCGGCCAGCGAGATGTAAACCACACCCTTGAGCACCTGCACGTCAACCTCCTTGAGTTCCTCCTTCGAGAGGGAGCGCGTCAGGTTGTTGGTCAACACGACATTGAGGGAATCGCTCTTCGACTTGACCTCCACCAGATGGCGGATGTACTGGTTGGACTCGTTGATTTGGTCCACCAGTTTGTCAATGCTGACATTGTTCTGGTTGGCGTTACTTAGACTCTTGTCGAGCGACTGCTGCAGGGAGTTCACCGTCTGCTCCTGTCGCTTGAGTTGTTCCTCAAGACTGGCAACACGGGCATTGGCGGCGGCCAGTTTCTCCTTGGTGTCCGAATAGTTGGACTGCAACGCCTTGTTCTCTTCCTGGCAGGCCACCAGGTCTTTCTTCGAAGCGCATCCCGACATCATCAGGGCGGCTGCGAGAGTCATGGCAATAGTAATCTTTTTCATGCTGTTTATCGTATTTTTAGTGAATATCTCATTTTACCAGCACCACCAGATACTTGCTGGTGGACCAGAACAGTTGCGGATTGGTGATGCGGAGCACATACTGCTTGTTGGCGTCGCGCTCCAGTGCGTAGCTGGCCTGCGGGTGGGCGGTGAGCAGTCGGGCGGAGCGCGAGTAGAGGCGTATCTCCTTGTCTACGCGAATGTCAATCTTGGTGAAATAGTCACGGTTGAAGTTCGACTGGAGCACATTGCCGTCCTCAATAATCCGCTGCTCCTTGAGTTCCTTCTTGGTGCCATAGACAAACCACGCGGTGTTGAGCTGCTTGTCCTGTGCAGAGATGGTCTGCGACTTCTGACTGCTCTCCTCCTTGAGCGACGACACGTTGCTGTTGAGGTCGGTCACCTCCTTGTCAAGCTCACCAATGCGCACGTCCTTAGCTTCCAGTTCGGCACGGAGCTGGCGAATCTGCGTATCCTTCTCCTCCATCTGCCGCGTCAGGTTGTCGAGGGTGCGGCGCAACTCGTCGTTAGCCACCGAACTTTGACGCAGTTGGTTGCGCATCTTGCTGATGAGTTCGCGGTTGTGCTGCATGGTCTGTTGGATGACCTGGATATTCTCGCGGATGCGCTCCACGGCGTTGGCTCCTTCGCCCTGCTGGGCCACGGTGACGCGGTCTTGCGCCTGGTTGATGGCGCGGAAGCCCTCTTCAATATCGTTGATGGTGGCCACCATATCAGTGATTTCGTTGTCTTTCTGTTGGATGATGCGGTTGAGCGAATCGGTCGCTTGGGCCATCCTCACGTCTTCCGCTTTCGGACCTTTCTGTCCGCAGGCCACGAGCACCACGGCTCCGATGGCGAGAACAATCATCTTTTTCATAGCTCTATTACTTTTTAGTTATATATTCTTTGATTTCAACATTCAAGTCTTGCTGTGCTTGGTTTACGCCGGCTTTCCAGCCACGACGATGACGAACTCGCCGCGCGGCTCGTGCTCCTGGAAGTGGAGGATGGCTTCGTCCAGCGTGCCACGGACACTTTCTTCGTGTACCTTACTGATTTCGCGGCAAACGCTGACGGGACGGTCGCCGCCCATCACCTCAGCCAACTGCTGGAGCGTCTTCACCACGCGGTAGGGCGACTCGTAGAAAATCATCGTGCGCTCCTCGTCGGCCAGTGCCTGCAACTTAGTCTGCCGCCCCTTCTTCTGCGGCAGGAAGCCCTCGAAGCAGAAGCGGTCGCAGGGCAGTCCGCTGCTGACCAGTGCTGGCACGAAGGCCGTAGCTCCGGGCAGGGTCTGTACCTCCACGCCGGCGCGCACCGCTTCGCGCACCAGGAAGAAACCGGGGTCGGAAATGCCCGGTGTACCGGCGTCGCTGATGAGTGCCACGGTCTGTCCGGCCTTCAGCCGCTCCACCACCGAGGCACTCGTGCCGTGCTCGTTGAACTTATGGTGCGAGAGCAGGTGTTGCTGAATCTGAAAATGCTTCAGCAGGATGCCCGAAGTACGCGTGTCCTCGGCCAACACGAGGTCGGCCTCCTTCAGGATGCGCACAGCCCGGAACGTCATGTCCTCCATGTTACCCACGGGCGTAGGAACGATGTACAGAATTCCCATAGTCGGGGACAAAGTTACGAATTAGGAAAGAGATTACAAAGAGAACACAAAGAAAATTTTGTTTTTTTTTGGTAATTTCAGAGAAACTTCTTACCTTTGCACCCGCTTTTAGAAACAACGATCCGCTAGCTCAGTTGGTAGAGCACAACACTTTTAATGTTGGGGTCTTGGGTTCGAGCCCCAAGCGGATCACTCTCCCGACAGGCTTTAGACAAATACGGTTCGATTCGCTAGCTCAGCTGGTAGAGCACAACACTTTTAATGTTGGGGTCTTGGGTTCGAGCCCCAAGCGGATCACTGAAACTACGTTAAGGGGAGCCACTTAGGTTTCCTTTTTTGGTGCAAAGTTACTATTTTTTTGTTTGGCTTATGCACTGGTTCGAAAAATCGGGGGTATTATACCTCCTTACCGCATCGGCTTTTCTGACCATTTGCTATTTTTTTGAGAGGAACTGGCCGGCATTAAACGGTGACAGTCATCAATTCGGCAGCAAGGGAATGAAGGCCATTAGCAATTTTACGGGCTTGCTGGGGGCGAGGTTTGGAGATTCCAGAGGCGTAATGGGCAAGTTGCTTCTGGTTAATGCCTGTGATTGTCTGCAACGCCGAGAATGAGAATATCCCCCGGTAATATTCGAGGAGCGACCGTACATCGAATTTGTAGATAATTTCATAGTCTGAGTTGAGGATAGAAGGGTACTCCTCTCCGTCCGCCTTGGCGCACTCTACATAGAAGTCAACACTTTCTTTAACCTCCTTCTTAAAATGCTCAAAATTATCAGAGCCGGCGACCACCCAACCAGGGAGAAGGTCACAGGAGCAACTGTAACCGGTTTCGGTGATACCAGTGTTCATAACTATTTTTTCCATAACAGATCATTTTAATTAATATATTTCTGTTGTTGTTTATTTATCACTATCATTTATACGGGCTTTTGTGAATGTTGATGCTCATTTAAATTTCAACCCCGCTTGTGACTCAACAGATTTGAGTAAGTCCCCCCAGATGACATCACTTGGACTGCCGTTCACCGTCACCTTACCCTTCTTTGTGGGGTGTTTGAACTGCCTGTGGCTGCCCTTCTGTGCCGTTTGCACCCAGCCATCTTGGCTCAATGCATTCAAGATAGTTGAGACTTTTACATTTCTCATATTTTTCTGCCCATTGATGGTTGCAAAGGTAGTAAATTTACTATGAATTACCAAATCTCTCTCTCAAAACGTATCAAAATTACTACTATTTAACATTCCGTGGGGCAATTGCTATTGCGTGCATCAAGGAACACATAGAAGAAGTTCGTCAAAAATGAGCAAAAAAAATTTGCGTAAATCAGTATCTATTATTACCTTTGCATCAGGAGATGGGGCATCCCGGTCACCGTATATTGACGGAGAGGTCGGTTCCTTAACAGGAATGCGTGATGCTGGTTGGGCAATGCTCCCATCTTCATTCCTTGATCGATTCTGTCTAGCAAGCCGCCCCTTGATACGCTACTCTGTATCGCCCACTCTAAACAAAATCATTCGTCTT
>CAVFBU010000099.1:0-6845 GCA_963620725.1 Vescimonas coprocola | reverse complement strand
CAAACTATTGCAGGAACGAGGGGAAGTGTGTACCTTTGCACCGTGGGAAGGACAAGGCGCGCAGAATTCCCACGCTCTAAGCAGAGAAAATCTTCTCTCTCGGCAGAGAAAAAAAACTCTCTCGGCAGAGAAAAAAAAGAGCATTCGGAAAAAATGCTTTGCCATATCCCGAAAACTGCGTAACTTTGCAGCCAAACCATAAAAATAAAACCACGATACGGGGCAACCACAGAGGCCCCACCGCTACGAACAAACTATGAGGAACGTCATACTACAAATACTATTGGGCACGTTGCCATTGGTCGCCAAGGGCGCGAAGCCGGCAAACCCCTTCGACATGGAGTCACAGCCCCTTGTGCAACGGCTCAACGAGCTGGAAGGACTGTCGCACCATCACGCCACGGGTGTGGTGCAGGACAAGGACGGGATGGTGTGGATTGCAACCTGGAACGGCCTGAACCGCTACGACGGCTACGGCTTCACCACCTTCAAGCCGCAGCCCGGCGACGGCAGTCCGATGGGGGTGGACCGCATCAAGGACATCTATCTCCACGGCCACGACATCTACTGCAACGTGGAGGGACACTGCTTCATCTTCGACATCCGCGATGGTAAGTTCCGCGACTCGCACCGGTCGTGGCAGCAGATACAGCAGGCCTTTGCTCTGCCCAAAAAATACGTCTCCAAACGGCTGACGGGCAAGGACGGCATCGTCTGGACGGTGGATTCGCTCGGTGTGCTGATGCGCTACGATGCCCCCTGCTACGCGAAGCGGCTGTTGTGGCAGCCCGGTTGCCAGGTGAGGACACTGTTCCGGGATGCTGACGGCCAGATATGGGTCTGCTCGCGCGACGACCGCACCGTGCGCATCTACGATGCCCAGCTGCACCTCACAGGTTTCTTGGGCGCAGACGGCCAGCTACACGCGGCCAAGACACCCTTCGTGTCCTCCGTCTATAGCATCTACCAAGACCGGGAGGGAACCCTGTGGATGGGGTGCAAACCCGGCGGACTGCTGAAGCTCTGCAAGCGCACACCCAACCATTATGAAATCCAGTCCGTCCATTCGGGAGGCCAGTACGCCACGAACGACATCTACAGCATCTGTCAGGACCGTTGGGGCAGGCTGTGGTTTGGCACGATGGGGGCAGGACTGTTCTGTTGTCCCGACCCCAAGGAGGTCCAATTCCGGCAGCTGCCGTTAGGCGGAGAATCCAGTCCGCAGAAATACAAGTCCGTCCGCACCCTGTCCATCGTCTCCCAGGACATCCTACTCGTGGGAACGACGCAAGGACTCTTTGCCGCGAAGCTGTCGGCCGCCGCGCCGGAGACGTTACGTTTCCTGCTGCACGAGCGCGAAGGCGACCGCTACGGCAGTCTGAGCAGCTCGTCCATCATGTACACGATGGAGGACGAACACCACAACCTCTACATCTGCACGGACGGTGGCGGCGTGAACTTCGCGAAAAGCAGCGACAACATCCTGTCTCCACAGCAGACCTTCCGCCATTTTGACAAGCAGGAGATGGCTGCGGACTTCATTTCCTCCGCCTTCGAATACGGGTCGTACACCTGGTTTGTAGGCACCAACAACATCATGGGACTGGACGACAGCCACCGCCTCTTCCCCTCCTTCGACCAGCACACCTGGCGCGACAGCCTGTTCTTCTCCGATGCCCGTCCCCTCCACTTGGGCAGCGGCCGCTGGTTGTTCGGACTGATGGATGGTCTCGCCGTCATTGACATGAACCAGTTGCTGACCCAAGGATTCGTGCCAAACCTTGTGCTGACCCAGGTGTTGATAGAGAACAGCGAGTCGCACGATGCGGTCAGTGCGCAGGACAGTATCTCTCTGAACGAGCGACAGCGCAACGTCCGCATCACCTTTGCTGCCCTTGACTACCGCAACGGGAAAACGCTGGCCTACCGGTTTCGTTTGGACGATGGCGACTGGAACAACCTGGAGAACAGCCACTCCGTCACGCTGCTCAACCTCTCACCGGGCGAGCACCGCCTGTTCTTGGAGTCGCGTCTGGGCACAGGCCACTGGGCAGGCAACGTGAAGGAAGTGGTGTTGTACGTGAAGCCGACCGTCTGGCAGACCCCTACGGCCAAGATGCTGTACGTCATCTTCTCCCTGCTGCTGCTCTTCGCCATCTATCGCACGGTGAGAGCCATCCGCCTGTCCCGCCGCAAGCGGAGAGAGCTGCTCCAGTCCTACCTGGAACTGCTGGAGAAATACGACAAGGAGCGTCATCTGGACGTGGTGGAGCAGGAGCGCGTCCCGGAAGTCCCGTCTCTGGACAAGGAGAAGGATAAGGACGAACGGTTGAGCGAGGAAGACCAGGTGCTCATGCAGCGCGTCGTGGAGTATGTGGAACAGCACTTGGAAGACTCCGACCTCAGTGTCGTGGAGTTGGCCGAGACGTTGGGTTTGAGCAAGTCGGGACTCTACCGCAGACTGAAGAGCCTGTTGGGTGTCACCCCCAAGGACTTCGTGGTCAAGGCCCGGATGAACCGCGCCGCGATGTTGCTGGAGAACACCACCCTCCCCGTCAAGGAAATCACCTACCGCTGTGGCTTCAGCGACCAGAGCTACTTTGGCAAGTGTTTCCGCTCGGCCTACGGGGTCAGTCCGTCGGAATATCGGCAGAAAAACACCATTTGAACCAAATTTATAGAATCTTTGGATAGAAATTCCCAATCAGACAGGGTGCTTTTGACTACTTTTGCACCCATAAATCTACAACTATCGTAACTAACATTAAAACACAATGAAAAAAGTAGTCCTTTTATTGAAAAGCAAGTGCGCGGCCCTGGTGCTGACGCTCCTTCTCTTTCCGTTGGGTCTGATGGCGCAGAACGTCACGGTCAGCGGTCAGGTGACCGATGAGGCCGGCGAGCCTGTCATCGGTGCCAGTGTGAAGATTCCCGGTTCCTCGGTTGGTGTTGTTACTGACCTGGACGGCCACTATTCCATCGCTGTGCCCAAGGGCAAGCAACTGGAGATTTCCTATGTCGGCTTCAAGACCCAGGTAGTGACGGCCAAGGAAGGCCAGATGGCCACCATCCGATTGCAGGAAGACGCCAATATGCTCGATGAAGTCGTGGCCATCGGCTACGGCACCGTGAAGCGCAAGGACGTGACGGGTTCCGTCTCCTCCGTGGGCAACGCCGACCTGGTGGCCGTGCCTGTGGCCTCTCCCGTGGAAGCCATGCAAGGCAAGCTGGCCGGTGTGCGCGTCACCATGCCGGAGGGCAACCCCGATGCTGAGATCATCATCCGCGTGCGCGGCGGCGGTTCCATCACGCGCGACAATACACCTCTCTATATAGTGGACGGCTTCCCCGTGAGCAGCATCTCCGACATTCCGACCAGCGACATTGAGTCCATTGACGTGCTGAAAGACGCTTCCTCCACCGCCATCTATGGTAGCCGCGGTTCCAATGGTATCGTGCTCGTCACCACCAAGAGCGGCAAGGCCGGCAAGGTGTCCGTCAACTACAACGCCTACGTGGGTTTCAAGAAGGCCGAGAGCAAGGTGGACGTGCTCGGTTTGGAAGATTACCTCAAATGGCAGTATGAACTGTCGAACCTGGTGACTGGAGCCAATGCAGGCAAGTACCAGCAGGTGCTCGGCGGTTGGGACAACATCCCCAACATCGTGAACTCCATGGAGACCAAGGACTGGCAGGACGAGGTGTATGGTCGCACGGGTAATGTGTTCAGCCACAACGTCAACGTGTCTGGCGGCAGCGAGAAGCTGCGCTTCACGGCAGGCTACAACTACATGAAGGAGAAGGCCATCCTTCTGACCTCCGACTTCTACCGCAGCAACCTGAATTTCAAGTTGAACTACGAACCGAACAAGAAGACCAAGTTAGAGTTCTCCACACGCTACGCCCGCACCAAGGTCTTCGGTGACGGACAGGGCGACACGAGCGGCGACCAGAACTCCGTGCCCTCCGGCTCGTTTGGCCGCATCCGCCACGCCGTGACCCAGTCGCCGCTGTTGGGTTCGGGCAGCCTGCTCTTCGATGAGAGCAACATCGACGATGGCCTGGAAGACCCCATCACAGCCCTCAACGACAACTACAAGAAGCGCATCCGCGAGAACTTCACCATGAACGGAGCGTTCACATGGAACCTCCTGCCGCAACTGACCTTCCGCACGGACGTGGGTCTCGACATCTACAACAACGACTTCCGCTATTTCTGGGGTTCTACGACCTATGAGTCGCAGAACAATACCCTGGCCGACTACAAGAATATGCCGCTGACCACCCGTACGCAGGTCAACCGCCGCACGTTCCGCAACACCAACACCCTGCAGTACGACTTCTCGAAGATACTGCCCGAGCAGCACGACCTCAACATCATGGTGGGTCAGGAGAACCTGGTGACTCGCGAGACGCTGGCCAACACCCGTGTCGAGGGCTTCCCCTCCTTCTACGATGCCAGTATGGCCTTCCACCTCTCGGCACAGGGCAACCCCACCCGTGCCAATGAGTTCTACTATCCCGACAATAAGATGGTGTCCTTCTTCGGGCGCGCCAACTATAGTCTCTTAGACCGTTACCTCCTCACGGCCACGCTCCGTGCCGATGGTTCCAGCAAGTTCATCCGGGGCAACCGCTGGGGCTACTTCCCCTCCGTCGCCGCCGGATGGCGCATCATTGAGGAGTCGTGGATGCAGTCCACAAAAGACTGGCTGAGCAACCTGAAGCTCCGCGTGAGCTATGGTGTTTCCGGCAACAACAACATTCCGTCTGGACAGACCCAGCGCTCGTACTCCATCACCCAAAGTTCGTGGCTCCATTTGGCCAACTCCTGGCTCACTGCAGGTACGACCATGAGCAACCCCGACCTGAAGTGGGAAACCACCCGTTCGCTGAACTTCGGCGTTGACTTCGGCTTCTTCAATAACAAGCTCAATGGTTCGTTTGAGATATACAGGAACAACGTGAAAGACCTGCTCATGGAGATGCAGATTACCGGCAGCGGCTACAACACGCAGTATCAGAATGTCGGCGAGACCAAGAACTCTGGTTTTGAGGTGACGCTGAACTACGATGCGGTCAACACGAAAAACTACGGTCTGAACTTCTCGTTCACCCTGGGTCACAACACCAACGAGGTGGTCAGCCTCGGCAATATGGAGTCCTATTCCAAGCCCTCCTACTGGGCCAGCACCGAGGTCGGCTCCGACTATTTGGTCAAGCCCGGCAAACCTGTCGGCACCATCATCGGCTATAAACTGGCTGGCACAGGACGCTACGAGGTGGACGACTTCGAACGCTACGATGCAGCCAGCGGCCAGTGGATTCTGAAGGACGGCGTGGCCGATGCCAGCGGTATTGTGGGTACGGTGCGCCCGGGCACGATGAAGCTCTTTGACACGGACGGCTCCGGGGTCATCAACGAAGACGATAAGGTGGAAATCGGCGACGCCAACGCGTGGGCAGTGGGCGGCTTCTCCATCGGGGCACGCGCCTACGGCTTCGACTTCAACGCCGACTTCTCCTACAGCATCGGCAATGACGTCTACAACGCTGACAAGATAGACCAGACCTCCACCCGTGGCGGCATCTGGCGCAACCTGAGCACCGTCATGGAGAGCGGCAAACGCTGGACGAACGTGGACGAGAACGGCAACTTCATCAACGACCTTTCCAAGCTGGCTCAGATGAACGCCAACACCACGATGTGGTCGCCCTACACCACCCGAGCCGTGCTGACCGACTGGGCCATTGAGGACGGCTCGTTCCTGCGCCTGTCCACCCTCACCGTGGGCTACACCTTCCCTAAGGCGTGGATGCAGAAACTCTGTGTGCAGAACCTGCGCCTCTACCTCACTGCCTCCAACCTGTTCTGCCTCACGGGCTACAGCGGACAAGACCCCGAAGTGGACTGCTGCCGCAACTATCTGGTTTGCCCCGGTGTCGACTTCTCCGCCTATCCCCGAAGTCGCCAGTTCATCTTCGGCATTAACCTTTCATTCTAACCGTAATACCTAAAAAGAAATAACGCAATGAAAACGAAATATTTATTGATTGCCCTGTTGGCAGGTTCATCGCTGATGTCCTGCAACGACTATCTGGACGTGAAGAGCGAATCGGAATACACGGACGAGAGCGTCTTCTCCAATGTGCCGCTGGCCGAAGATGCCGTCATCAGCCTCTACAGCTACTTCGCCGCCACCAACTCCCATCGTGCTCGTTATATGCCCTACTACGGTATGAACACGGATGCGGAATGTTACTTCGATATGGCGCAGCCGGCTTCCGACACCAAGACCTCGCTGTGTACGTACAGTGCTTTCTCGGCCAATACGTGGATGGCCTCGGGAAAAGACCCGAATGCCTTCTCCTGCTTCTTCAATGGTATTGAGGCCGCCAACTGCTGCATCGAGGGCATCCGCACACACGGCAACCCATCGGGCAATGCCGATATGGCCTACCTGCTCGGTGAGTGTCTGACCCTGCGCGCCCAACTCTACTACGACCTGATACGTGCCTGGGGCGATGTGCCGGCGCGCTTCACTCCCGTCACGAAGGAAACGCTCTATCTGGCCAAGTCCGACCGCGATGTGGTTTACAAGCAGATTATCGCAGACCTCAAGGAGGCTGCCGACTACCTGCCTTGGCCGGGAAAGACGGAACGTACCAAGACGACCGAACGCGTCAACAAGGCTTACGCACTGGGACTCCGCGCTCGCCTCATTCTCATGGCCGAGGGCTACAGTCAGCGTCCCACTTCGCTGGACAACCCGACCGCTTACGAGGTGCGCCGCAGCACAGACCCAGAGCTGACGGGTACGGCACTGCTCCAAGAAGCCTACACC
>CAVFBU010000098.1:0-6932 GCA_963620725.1 Vescimonas coprocola | reverse complement strand
ACACTTTTTCGAGGATAAAAACAAGGGAAAACAACACTTTTTCGAGGATAAGCGTTGATGGCTACGCGTTTTCAGAGGATGAGGCGCACATGAGGAGCCGCTCCAGCATCGGGATGACGATGCGGCCTCGGTGGAGAGAGAGTAGGCCGTCGGTCTGCAGATGGTTGAGGGTGTGCGAGATGTCGCGCTGGTGGGTGTTGAGCAGCTCCGCCAGTTGGCGCATCAGGATGTGGAAGGTCTTGGGACCAGCAGGGTACTGGCACTGCGAGAAGAAATAGCGGATGAGTCGCTCCCGTAGGTCTTTCGGTGCAGGCTGGCGTGTCCGGTTGTCGTAACGCTGGCAGACGGTGGACAGCAGGTTGACGTAGTTGAGGCGGAACACCAGCTGTGTCTCCATCAGCAGGCGAACCTCCGCCTTGTCGATGGTGAGGATGTTTACGTCGGTCAGGGTGGTGTAGGTGTGTTGGTAGTGTTGCTCCACGCCGTAGAGGCGGTCTGGCTCCAGCACGTAGGGTGCTGCCAGCTGCTCGGTGACGCGCGAAGGATGCGGTCCCAGGCGGCGTTCGGACTGCAGGCGACCGTTGATGAGAAACACCAGTTGGCTGCACGGACTGCCGGCCTGCCACAGCTTCTTGTCTGCCGGCAGCTTATGGAAACCGATGCGCGTGTGGGCCACCACTTCCGTCAGTTCCGAGTGGCTCATGCCCTGGAACAACGGGAACTCTAATAGTTTGTCGTAGAGGTGGATGGCAGGCATGGGACTCAGCGGACAGGCTCTATCTTGTTCTTCAGTGCCGGCGAATACCACACGGCCGTCTTGCCTGACGCGTCGGCGTAGATGAGGCAGGCCTTCAGTTGCTTCTGCTGCTCCAGCACCGCTTTCGCACCGTCCACACCGAGCACCATGAAGGCCGTGGCGTAGGCATCAGCCTCGGCGCAGCTCTTGGCCAGCACCGTGGCCGACAGCAGGCTGTGCTGCACGGGGTAGCCCGTCTTCGGGTCGATGGTGTGCGCGTATTTCCGTCCGCCCTTGTAGTAGAAGTTACGGTAGTTGCCGCTGGTGGCCATGGCGATGTCGGTCAGATGGAGCACGGCCTGATAGGCATTGCCCTCCGCCAGCGAGTCTTCCGCTGGATTGGCCACGCCGATGCGCCACGGTGTGCGCCGCGCACTGACCCCGCGCGCCGAAATCTCGCCACCAATCTCCACCATGAAGTTGCCGATGCCCTTCTCGCGCAGTAGCCGCGCCACAGCATCCACCCCATAGCCCTTGGCGATGGCCGAGAAGTCGAGCATCAGCCGGGGGTCGTCCTTCTTCACCTGCAGGTGCTCGACGGAGACCTTCCCGTAGCCGACAAACTGGCGGATGGAGTCCACCTGTGCCCGGGAGGGCATACTGCCGCCCTTGAAGCCGAAGCCCCAGGCGTTGACCAGCGGTGCGACGGTGATGTCGAAGGCTCCGTCGGTGGTCTTGGACACGCGGCGCGCCATGTCGTAGACATCCAGAAACATATCGTTGACTGCCGTGCTTTGGTTGCTGTTGATCTTGGCGATGACCGAGTTGGGGTTGAACATCGACAGCGTGGCGTCCACCTTCTGCAGCTCGGCCACGATGTCCTGCTCATAGTCCTTGTCCGACTGGTAGGTGATGGTGTACGTTGTGCCGAAGATGAAGCCCCGGTTGGTCCGATACGGCGCGTTCTGCTGTTGCCGCACAATCAGTATGGTGCCTACGATGAGGAGTGTCAGAAAGGGCAGCTGCCAGAGCAGGTGTTTCTTGTTTTTTACGGTCATGGTGGGGTCAGATGTCGATGATGATGTTGAAGTTGACGGCGATGCGCGTGTCACCATAGATGCCGTAGCCGGGAATGTACCAGGTCTGTCCGGCTGTCCCATCGCTGTGGGCGATGCGCCGCTTGTAGCGGACGTTCCATCCCAAGTGCACGGGACCACTGATCTTGGCGTCAATGCCGAACACGGCTTCCAGCCAGTGCTGCGAGCACTGCATACCGCGGATGTCCACCCGAGTGGGGTCGCCCCACACGGGGTCTTCCGTCTCGTCGCGCATGAGGTCCACTTTATAGGAGGTGAAAGCGTAGCGGAAACCACCATACAGGCGGTTGGGGCCGTGCTTCTTCTTCAGCAGGTTCCAGTCCATACCGAGGCGGAAATAGGGTGCGCCCGTCTTGTAGCTGATGCCCGTCACCTCGTCGTGCTCGTGGTTGGCCTTGCCGTAGCCCACCTCCACGATGGGAAACCACTGGTCGTGGAGGTTCAGTCGCAGTGCACCCTCATACTCGCCGTGGTCGCCCATGGCCAGCGTGGCCGGACCGACAAGGTCGAAGGAGACGGCGAAGCCCCGGAACAGGGGTATTGAGTCCTCCTGCTCGACCATGACTTTCTGCTGAGCCTGCAGACTGGCGGCAGTCAAGAGCAGCAGAAGGCTAACGGCGATCCTTGAGATAGAGGTGGAAATGTTCGTTCGATGCGTCATAGTTGACTTTGGAGTTGTTGATGGATAGCGAGTCGATGATGTGGTGGGTGGAGCGTGCGGACAGGATGGTGTGGAAATAGGAAATCTGGCAGTCCACCGACTCGAAGTGTGGCTCGTTGCTCTTCTCCACCCATACGGTGTCGCGGTAGGTGTTGCCCAACGTGTCGCAGAGCGTCAGCAGCAGCGTGTCCACAGGACTGACGTAGCTGATGTCCAGCTCGAACGACGACACACCCGTCAGGCGGTTTTGCAGGGTCGTGTCGCGCCCGTTGTGCCGCCGTGTGATGATGGACAGCGTGTCCGTCTTCAGCGTGTCGGCCGTGCCGTCCGCTTTCTTCAGCGAATAGACCGTATAGACGCGGTTCTGCACGGGGCAGTCTATCGACGAGCAGCCGGCGGCAGCCAGCAGCGCCGCCACGGCGAGGCAGGGCAGCAGTCGGAGACCGCAACGCCTGTGGGAGGAATGGACGTTCTGTTGCATAGTGCCGTTAGTCAATCTTGATTTCTTCCTCTATCTGGTAGTCGTTCCGCCCGGCACTGTTGCGGCTGATGAGGTCGCCCAGGAAACCAGCCAGGAACAGCTGCGTGCCTATCATCATCATCGTCAGCGCGATGTAGAAGAAGGGCGAGTCGGTCACCAGGCGCATGGGCACGTGGCTGTAGAGTGCCCAGAGCTTCTCGGCACCGATGATGAAGGCCGACACGAAGCCAACGAGGAACACCAGTGTGCCCAGGAAGCCGAACACGTGCATGGGCTTCTTGCCGAAGGTGCCTAAGAACCAGAGCGTCATCAGGTCGAGGTAGCCGTTGACGAAGCGGTTCCACCCCATGAACTTCGACTTGCCGTACTGCCGCTTCTGGTGGTGCACCACCTTCTCGCCAATCTTGTCGAAGCCGGCGTTCTTGGCCAGATAGGGGATGAAGCGGTGCATCTCACCGAACACCTCGATGTTCTTCACCACGTCGCGGCGGTAGGCCTTCAGTCCGCAGTTGAAGTCGTGGAGGTTGTGGATGCCGCTCACCTTGCGTGCCGTGGCGTTGAAGAGCTTGGTGGGGATGGTCTTCGACAGTGGGTCGTGGCGTTTCTGCTTGTAGCCGCTCACGAGGTCGTAGTGCTCGTCCTGAATCATGTGGTAGAGTGCCGGAATCTCGTCGGGAGAGTCCTGTAGGTCGGCGTCCATCGTGATGACCACGTCGCCCTTGGCGGCCTTGAAGCCGCAGTAGAGAGCCGGACTCTTGCCGTAGTTGCGGCGGAACTTGATGCCTCGCACGTGGGGCGACTGCGCGGCCAACTCGCGGATGACCTCCCAGCTGCGGTCGGTCGAGCCATCGTTGACGAAGATAATCTCATAGCTGAAGCCGTTGGCCTCCATCACGCGTGCTATCCATGCGTGCAGCTCGGGCAGCGACTCGTCTTCGTTGTATAAGGGAATGACTACTGATATATCCATGTTTTGTTTCTCCTTATTATATTATATATAGGTGTAGATGCTTATGACTGTTTCTTGCGCATGAACAGGGCGATGGGCAGTCCCCAGAAGAATCCCGACAGGATGATGGTGGACAGGATGTTGAGGGCAAAGTCCATGGGGCGCAACTCGCCGAGGATGCGCAGGCTCTCCTTCATCTCGCCCGCAATGCCGTAGAGCTGCATGGCCTGCTGGTTTTCGGGCGACTGCAGCAGGGCGGTGAACTGGGTAATCAGATACCCCCGGTCGAAAAAGGAAAAGTAGAGAAAGGTGACTGCCGTCATCAGCAAGCCACTATAGAAATAGACCAGTATGCTGTAGACATAGCCCAGTCCGAACGACAGTGTCCCTTGGCGCACGTTGTCGCGGAAGCGGCGCAGGCGACTGGCCACGAAGAACGGGGTGGCGGCAAGGGTCACCAGTGCGAGCAGCGTGAGGGTTGGTTGCCTCATGCCTACCATATAGCAGACGAAGGCGCCTATCCAAACGAGCAAAAGCAATGCACCGTCCTGACGGGCAAAGGCTTTCAGTTGTACGTATTCCTGTGTTGTCATCAATATTCGAATTCGTTTGCAAAGGTAGTGCAAACCGAGAGAAATACAAAGAAAAACCTTGTTTTTCTTTGTATTTCCGAGGCGCAGCCTACTTTCGGCCGAAGGCCAAAGGTACGATTAAGCGAGAGAAAAACCAAATTTATTTGAGTTTTTCCGAGTGTGAGTACCTTCGGGCGACAGCCCAAAGGTCGTGCAAACCTCGGCGCAGCCTACTTTCGGCAGAAGGCCAAAGGTACGATTAAGCGAGAGGAAAAGGCTCATAGTCAGCCACTCCTTTATTTATATTTAACGAACGGGATGGATAGGGTATGGGATTAATTTCGTAACTTTGCAAGCGAATTTTTGTGCATAACGATGAAATACAAATATCTGTTTCTCCTTTCGATGACCCTGCTGACAGCCACGCAGACTTCGGCACACCACAGGACGGGTCGGAACGCAAAAGCGGTGGCCGACACCGCGCTGATTGTCAAGCAGTACGTGGACTCGCTCGCCCAACTCAAGCAGCAGTTGGAGGCCGTGCGCCGGACGAACGACAGCCTGCGCCAGGAGTCTACCGACGGACGCTACTACCGCCTGTTCGTCCCCACCACGTTCTATCACTCCGGAGTGCGCCGCCAGCTGACGCAGGCTGGAGCACAGGACGACGAGGTGACGGCAGCCGTTGACGAAGCATTGTTCCACCTCTACATGAAGCGGCCGGACCTGGTGGCCAACGACGAGACGCGCCTCCGTAAGGCCGGTACGCTGCGCGAGGACGTGAACAAGGAGGTGAAGCAGAAGGTGGACCTGACGCAGAAGATGGAACCGCTGCCCGACGAGCCGCTGCCGCTGCCCATGGGACTGGTGGTGACGAAACCTAACTTCTGGAAGTTCTCTGGCGATGGCTATCTGCAGTTCCTGCAAAATTACGTGTCGGGCAACTGGCACAAGGGCGGCGAGAGCAACTACTCCGCCGTGGGAGCCGTCACGCTCGAACTGAACTACAACGACAAGGATCGCGTCACGTTCAACAATAAGTTGGAGATGAAGCTCGGCTTCCAGACCTCGCGCTCCGACACGCTGCATAAGTTCAAGACTAACAACGACCAGCTCCGTCTGACCAGCAAACTCGGTCTGCAGGCTTCGAAGAAATGGTACTACACGCTGCAGCTGCTGGCCTACACGCAGTTTGCACGGGGACTGAAATCAAACGATGCGTTCATCTATTCCGACTTCATGTCGCCCTTCGACCTCAACCTCGGTGTCGGTATGGAATATAAGGTGAATGCCTGTCGCGGACGGCTGACGGGTACGCTGAACTTTGCGCCGCTCTCGTTTAACTTCCGCTATGTGGCACGCGATGCGCTGCTGGAGAACTATGCACTGGGCGGCCATCACACCAAGGAGGACTTCGGTTCGCAGTTTGTCGGCGACCTCAAGTGGCAGATGACAGACCAGGTGACGTGGAAGACGCGCCTCTATTACTACACGTCCTACCACCGCGGACTGATGGAGTGGGAAAACCAAATCCAGATACAGGTCAGCCGCTACATCTCCGCCAACCTCTTCCTCTATCCGCGCTTCGACGACTCGGCCAGCCGCGACGACAAACTCGGCTACTTCCAGTTTCAGGAGTACTGCTCGCTGGGTCTGAACTACTCGTTCTGACGCGGCGGACTTATTCCGTCATGTCGCCCTCGATGTAGAGGCGCGTCATCTCTACCGCTCCGTTGGTGCGTCTGACGAGGCGGACTTATTCCGTCATGTCGCCCTCGATGTAGAGGCGCGTCATCTCTACCGCTCCGTTGGTGCGTCTGACGAGGCGGACTTATTCCGTCATGTCGCCCTCGATGTAGAGGCGCGTCATCTCTACCGCTCCGTTGGTGCGGATGGTGATGGTTTTCTTGAAGTGTCCGGGAAACTTTCCCTCGCCGTTGTAGGTCACCTTGATGGTGCCGGTTTCGCCGGGCTGGATGGGTGTCTTGGTGTATTCGGGCACGGTGCAGCCGCAGGAGGCAATGGCCTGGTTGATGACCAGCGGCTTCTCGCCCACATTGGTGTAGGTGAAGGTGCAGGTCACCTTGGGGTTTTTCTCGGAGAAAGTCCCGAAATTGTGGGTCAGCTTCTCAAACTTGATTTCTGCCGGCTTCTGTGCCGAAACGGTGGCCACGCTGCATACGAGCATCAAGGCCAGGAGTATCATTTTTTTCATTTCTTTTCCTGTTTGGTTTGTAACGACACCGCAAAAGTATAGCTTTTTTTTCACAATCGTGCAAAATTCTCCGTGTTTTTTTAAGGTCAGCACCTGCGAGATGAACGAAAATAGTCCAACAAATACGATGGCATTTCAGAAAATATCTGTACCTCTGCCCTACGGGCGAAGGTAGGCGGCACCTCGGAAAAACTCAAATAAATTTGGTTTTTCTCTCGGTT
>CAVFBU010000097.1:0-7044 GCA_963620725.1 Vescimonas coprocola | reverse complement strand
GGAGCAGCGAATGCAGAGAAAAGCTCGCTTTTCCTCTGCTGAGTCGCGACAAAATTAGCCTGCGGCAAATTTATTTGTGTTTTTCCGTCACTCATGGTGGTAGGGTTCGCCCTTGATGATGGTGCAGGCGCGGTAGAGCTGTTCGGTGAACGTGAGACGGATCATCTGATGGGAGAAGGTCAGTCGCGAGAGACTCAACTGTTGGTCGGCGCGCTGATAGACGGCAGGGGAGAAGCCGTAAGGACCACCGATGACGAAGACGAGGCGGCGGGCTGTGGCACGCTGCCGCTCCAGCCATTGTGCCAAATCGATGCTTCGCATCTCCGTGCCGTGCTCGTCGAGCAGTACCACGGTGTCTGTCGGTTGCAACTGCCGGAGGATGAGTTCGCCCTCGGCCTGTTTCTGCTGCGCCTCGCTGAGTCCCTTCGTGTTCTTCAGTTCGGGAATGGTCACCATGTCGAAGGGCATATAGTGGCTGATGCGTGCGACATAGTCGTCGACGATGGACGCGAACCGCTTGTCTATCGTCTTGCCGACTTGCAGGAGGATGGTCTTCATGCGCCGGGGATGGTTTATCTCAAGTCGATGATTTCCGCGTGGGGACAGACTTTCCTGTTGAACCGGAAGAGGCTGTCGGAGAGGTTGCCGCGCTTGAAGTCGCTGATGGTGATGGTTGTCCACCGGTTGTTTTGCAGCAGTCGCACCTGCGAGGGCACGTAGCTCTGTCGCGACACGGTGACCACCATTTCGCGGATGGCTTTCTTCGGTGCCTTCATCGTGACGATGTAGCTTTGTCCCTGGGTCTGCATAGAGAGGGTGTAGCCCTGCCGGTAGAGATAGATGAAGCCGTAGGGGTTGATGGCGGACAGCTCGCTCGCCGTAGGCGTGCTGATGTTCACCTCGTCGTTCTGCGGCACGTAAGTCCATTGCGTCTTGCCGTCAAACCATACGGTGGCTGCCGTAGTCTTGGCGTAGAACTTGCGACCCTTTACTGAGATAGTGCCGCTGGCACTGCCGTTCTGTGCGTCGCGTGCCTTGAACGAGGCTGTCGCGCCACCCTTAGCGGCCAATACCTGAGCCGTCTTGTCGAGCACACTCTTGGCGGTTTGTGCGCCTGCGGTGGCAAAGCAGCACGCCAGCAGGCTAATCGTCCATAATCTGATGGTTTTCATGTCTTTCTGTTGTTTATTAGTGTCGCCACTGGTTCAGCAGGTTCTCCAGGCTCACCTCGTCCTGGATGAGCACCTCGCGTGGCTTGCTGCCCTGTGCGGAACCCACTACACCAGCGCGTTCCAACTGATCCATGAGGCGTCCGGCACGGTTGTAGCCGATGGCGAACTTGCGCTGGATGAGGCTCGTGCTGCCGCTTTGGTTGATGACGATGAGGCGTGCGGCATCTTCGAACATCGGGTCTAAGTGGCCCATGTCCACCTCGGCAGCATCGCCGCCCTCGCCGTCGGCAGAGTCGGGTTCCGGCAGTTCGAAGGCGGAGACGTAGCCCTGCTGCTGGGCGATGAAGGCGTTGATGCGCTCCACCTCCGGTGTGTCCACAAAGGCACACTGCACGCGGACGGGTTCGCCACCATTGAGGTAGAGCAGGTCGCCGCGCCCGATGAGCTGTTGCGCTCCGGGACGGTCGAGGATGGTGCGCGAGTCAATCATCGCTCCGACGCGGAAGGCGATGCGGCTCGGGAAGTTGGCCTTGATGGTGCCGGTGATGATATTGGTGGTGGGGCGTTGTGTGGCGATAATCATGTGGATGCCCACGGCGCGAGCCAGCTGTGCGATGCGGGCAATGGGCAGCTCCACCTCCTTGCCAGCCGTCATGATGAGGTCGCCGAACTCGTCGATGACGACAACGATGTAGGGCAAGTAGCGGTGGCCGTTGTCGGGGTTCAACTGGCGGCTGACAAACTTCTTGTTATATTCCTTGATGTTGCGGGCCTGCGCTAACTTCAGCAGGTCGTAGCGCGTGTCCATCTCCTTACACAGCGAGTTGAGCGTGCGCACCACCTTCGTCACATCGGTGATGATGGGGTCGGCATTGTCGTCGGGCACCTTGGCCAGGAAGTGTTTCTCGATGGAGGCATAGACGCTGAACTCCACCTTCTTGGGGTCCACCAGCACGATTTTTAGCTCAGCCGGATGCTTCTTATAGAGCAGCGAGGTGATGATGGCGTTGAGTCCCACCGACTTACCCTGTCCAGTAGCACCGGCCACCAGCAGGTGTGGAGCCTTCGCCAGGTCGAACATAAACACCTCGTTGGTGATGGTCTTTCCCAAGGCGCAGGGCAGTTCCATGGTTGACTCCTGGAATTTCTTCGAGTTGAGGATGGACTCCATCGACACGATGTTGGGTTTGGCGTTCGGCACCTCAATGCCGATGGTGCCCTTGCCGGGGATGGGTGCGATGATGCGGATGCCCAGTGCCGACAGCGACAGCGCGATGTCGTCCTCCAGGTTGCGGATGCGCGAGATGCGGATGCCCGGTGCGGGCGTGATTTCGTAGAGCGTGATGGTGGGACCTACCGTAGCCTTGATGCTACTGATTTCCACCCCGAAGTTGCGAAGCACGTCGACGATGCGGTTCTTGTTCGCGTTCTGCTCCCCCATATCGATGTAGGGTTTGCCGTCGTCGTCGTATTTCTTCAGCAGGTCAAGGGTGGGGTAGTGGTAGTTTTCCAGGTCGAGCTTCGGGTCGTAGGGGGTGTCCAGTGCGCCCCGTTCGCCAGCCACCTCCCGGCCTGTGGCCTCCTCTTCCTCATGCCCCGTGTCAACGGTCATCTCCACCGAGCCGTCTGCCGGTGCGGCCTTGTCGGGGGCGTCTTTTCCGCCGTCCTCCGCCTGTGGGTGGTTCACCTCATCGAACTCCACGGTCTGCGTCTCCGGGTCGTCAAACACCTCGGGGTCTTCCAGCGTGTCGAGCGGCAACTCCTCCGTGGCCGTCTCACCCTCGCCCACCTGCACCTCCATGGGCACCTTCTTGCGGTAGCGGAAGGGGTTTAATAGCTTGCGGATGATGATGATGGTCTCGGCACTGAGGTAGGTGAGGAAGGCCAGTGCCAAGACAAGCAGCAGCAGGGTCAGTCCCGGTGTGCCCAACAGCCCCTCTATCGTGTCGCAGACAGATCGTCCGTAGTCGCCGCCTAAGTTGTAGTGCAGGTCGGGAAACAGCGGCGACAGGAACTGAGCCAGCGTCAGCGAACTCCACAGCATGACGATGGACAGGCACATAAACCATTTCAGCAGGTTGACCTTGTAGGACAGCAGCATACGGATGCCCGCTAAAAAGAGGAAGATGGGGATGAGGAAGGCAGGCAGTCCGAAGTTCCGCTTGATGAAGAACCAGGACATCTGAGCACCCAGCGAGCCGCAGCTGTTGCTGAACTCGCCGTGTTGGTTGAGCAGTTCGCCGGCTCGCGGACTCTCCAATATGCTTTGGTCGGCCGCTCCCGTACTCAAGTAAGAGATGAAGGCCCCTACCATGAAAACGGCCGTACAGGCCAATACCACTCCGATGTAGGGCACGATGCGGTCGTAGAAATGTATCTTGTAAAGACCGAACGCCTCCGCGAGGGACGGACTCTTGGGTTCTTTCTTTTTTCTCGCCATAATGTGTGACAGCTTTCTCGTTTTAAAGTGCAAAAGTAACTGAAAATTGTCAGAAATCCGCATTTTATCGCGTTTTTTTTGTATTTTTGCACACCGAAAACGAACGACAGATGAAAAAGACCATTTACAATAAATACGATAAAGAGCTTATAGGCACGCTGCCACGGGTGCTTTTCGAAGGGAAAATCGTGGTTGTCGTCAGTGAGGCGGAGGCCAGTCGGGCGGTCGACTACCTGCTCAGCCAGCCCGTCATCGGCATTGACACGGAGACGCGCCCTTCGTTCCGAAAAGGCCAGGTCTATACGGTTGCGCTCCTGCAGGCATCCAGCCACGAGGTCTGTTTCCTTTTCCGTCTCAACTATCTCAAGCTCTCGCCGTCCATCCTGCGACTGTTGGAGGACACGACAGTGCCGAAAATCGGACTCTCCCTGCACGACGACACGAACATGCTCCACAGAATCGGCCATTTTACTCCCGGCCATTTCATCGACCTGCAGAACCGCGTCAAGGAGGTGGGTGTGGAAGACATGAGTCTGCAGAAGCTCTACGCCAACTTCTTCGGCCAGCGCATCAGCAAGCGCGAACGGCTCACCAACTGGGAGGCAGACGTCCTGTCGGAGAAGCAGAAACGCTATGCGGCCACGGATGCCTGGGCGTGCATCATGCTCTACGAGGAGCTTCTCCGGCTGGAGCAGACGGGCGATTATGAACTGATAAAAATACAAGAGGACCATGTACAGGCAAATCACACTGAAGAAAGGTAAGGAGGAGAGTCTCCGGCGTTTCCACCCCTGGGTGTTCTCCGGGGCGATACAGTCTATGGACGAGGGCATTGAAGAGGGCGAGATGGTGCGCGTGGTGACCCGCGACGGGGCGTTCATCGCCGTAGGCCACTATCAGCAAGGCTCCATCGCCGTCCGTGTGCTGTCCTTCTCCGATGTGGAGATAGACGATGACTTCTGGCATGCGCGCCTGCTGTCGGCTTTCCAGATGCGGCAGTCCATCGGCATTGCCGACTCGCCGTCGAACAACACCTACCGACTGGTGCACGGCGAGGGGGACAGCCTGCCCGGACTGGTCATCGATGTCTATGGCGATACGGCGGTGATGCAGGCCCATTCCATCGGGATGCACCTGGCGCGGAAGGTCATTGCCGGGGCGTTGGTGCAGGTGATGGAAGACCGCATCCAGAATGTCTACTACAAGAGTGAGACGACCCTGCCCTTCATGACAGCCGACGACATGAACGGCTTCCTCTATGGTGGCAGCGACAACAATGTGGCGTGCGAGAACGGCTTGCAGTTCCGTGTGGACTGGCTGAAAGGACAAAAGACGGGCTTCTTCGTCGACCAGCGCGAGAACCGCTCGCTGCTGGAACGCTACGCCTCTGGGAAGCGTGTCCTTAATATGTTCTGCTATACGGGCGGCTTCTCCTTCTATGCCATGCGCGGCGGTGCGCAACTCGTCCATTCCGTGGACAGCTCCGAAAAGGCCATTGCACTGACGCGCGAGAACGTAGCCCTCAACTTCCCTGGCGACTCCCGTCACGAGGCGTTCTGTGAGGATGCCTTCAAGTATCTGGAGCAGGCGGGCAGCAACTATAACCTCATCGTCCTTGACCCACCGGCCTTTGCCAAGCATCGGGGAGCACTGCACAATGCCCTAAAGGGCTATACCCGGCTGAACCAGAAGGCACTGGAGAAGATAGAGCGGGGCGGCATCCTGTTCACGTTCTCGTGCTCGCAGGTGGTCACGAAGGACCATTTCCGCAACGCGGTGTTCACGGCTGCTGCCCTGGCCAAACGGCAGGTGCGGATTCTCTATCAGCTCCATCAGCCTGCCGACCACCCTGTCAATATCTACCATCCGGAGGGGGAATACCTCAAGGGACTGGTGCTCTATGTGGAATGACTGACAGACGGGGAATGATAGACCGGGTCAAGACATTCATCCGGCAACAGCAGTTGCTTGACGACGGGGGACTGTACCTCGTGGCCTTGAGTGGCGGTGCCGACAGTGTGGCACTGCTGTTGGTGCTTCGTGAACTGCACTACCGACTTCATGCTGTCCACTGCAACTTCCATCTGCGGGGGGACGAGTCCGACCGCGACGAGACCTTCTGTGAGTCGCTCTGTGCCCGACTTGACATTCCGCTGCACAAAATCCATTTCGACACGCACTACTATGCCGAACTGCACCACCAAAGCATTGAACTGGCTGCACGCGAGTTGCGCTACGGCTATTTTGAACAGTTGCGCATGGACCTCGGTGCACAGGGCATCTGCGTGGCGCACCACCGCGACGACTCCGTGGAAACCATCTTGATGAACCTTGTCCGGGGTACGGGTGTACATGGTCTCACGGGCATCAAGCCCCGGCAGGGAAACATCCTGCGCCCACTGCTCGGCGTGTCCAGGGCAGACATTGAGCGGTTCTTGGCAGAACGAGGACAACCGTTCGTCACCGACTCCACCAACCTGGAGGATGAGGCCACACGCAACAGGGTGCGCCACCGCCTGGTGCCACTGCTCCAGCAGCTCAATCCGAAGGCCGTGGACAATATCCTGTTGATGGCCGGACGGATGGCGGAGGTGGAACGTGTGGTGGACGAAAGGTTGCAGCCCCTCAAGGAGTGCAGCGAGAATGCCATCAAGGAGCGCAGCGAGTACGCCCTAAAAGGGCGCAGCGAGTACACTGTGGATGAGCTGTTAAAAGTCGCTCCGGGCAGCTATATGCTTTACGAACTGCTGCGCCACCGAGGGTTCAATGCGGCCCAGTGCCGCCAGATTTACTGTTGCCTGACGGATGGCAGCACCGGGCGACTGTTCTCTTCTTCGGACTACGACTTGCTGGTGGACCGAGGGAAAGTGGTCGTGGAACGTCGCGCCCCTCTCTTTGCTCCGAAGACCATCCCCGAACCGGGACTATATATAATAGGTGAAAACGAGAAACTGCGCGTTTCCGTCGCTGCCGTAACCCCAGATTTTGCCGTGGCCAAGTCGCCGCAGAGGATTACCGTGGATGCCGACAAGGTGCGTTTTCCGTTGACCGTCAGACGGGTGGGGCAGGGTGACACGATGGTGCCCTACGGCATGAAAGGTCATAAACTGCTGAGCGACATGATGACCGACCGCAAGATGACGTGGTTTGAAAAGCGCCGTCAGCGCGTGGTGGTCGATGCGGCAGGTGTCACGGTGTGGCTGGTCGGTTGGCGCTGCGACAACCGTGTGGCGGTGGAAATGGGCGTTACCCAGCGCATCCTCACCATTGCATTGGAATAACGTCGGCAACTCGTTAGTTCGCATTGAGTCCGCAAGTTCGCGTCAGAGCAACAAAAAAGGAGAAAACCTTCCGTTTTCTCCCTTTTCGTACGCCTGCAGGGGTTCGAACCCTGGACACCCTGATTAAGAGTCAGGTGCTCTACCAACTGAG
>CAVFBU010000096.1:0-7235 GCA_963620725.1 Vescimonas coprocola | reverse complement strand
GGCTGCATGTTCCCGACTGGAACCCGAACCGAAGTTCTTTCCGGCCACGAGGATACATCCGCTATAGACGGGGTTGTTGAGCACAAAGTCCTTGTTGGGTGTTCCGTCGGCATTGTACCGCCAATCGCGAAAAAGGTTGTCACCAAAGAAGTGTTCATCCCTTGTGGTGGCCTTGAGGAAGCGTGCCGGGATGATTTGGTCGGTGTCCACATTCTCCAAAGGGAGCGGCACACACGTAGACGTTATGATATTGAATTTCTGTTTCATTTTCAGTAAGTTGGATAGTCGTTGTTAAAGCAGTTCCCTGGGGTCTGTAATCTTTCCCGTCACGGCAGCGGCAGCAGCCACTAATGGTGAGCAGAGGATGGTACGGCTGCCCGGTCCCTGTCGTCCCTCAAAGTTTCGGTTGGAGGTTGACACGCAGTATTTTCCTGCCGGCACCTTGTCGTCGTTCATGGCCAGACACGCCGAACATCCCGGCTGACGTATCTCGAATCCAGCCTCTTCCAACACTTTGTCAATACCCTCTTCGCGGATCTGTCTGTCCACTGCCCAACTGCCCGGCACCAGCCATGCCACCACCCGACTGCATTTCTTGCGTCCCTTGGCAATGGAGGCAAAGGCGCGGAAATCCTCGATGCGTCCGTTGGTGCATGCGCCAAGGAAGACATAGTCAATCTCCTTGCCGAGCAATTTTTCTCCGGGCTTGAAGCCCATATAGTCAAGCGATTTTTGGAATCCGGCACCCTGTTCCTGTGGAATGGTCTCTGTGATTCCGATTCCCATACCCGGGTTGGTACCATAGGTGACGCGCGGTTCAATGTCCTTGGCATCGAACACCAGTTCTTTGTCAAACACAGCATCGTCACCGCTCTTGAGGGTCTTCCAGTAGTCCACGGCCTTGTCCCAAGCTGCTCCCTGCGGCGCGAACTCGCGTCCCTTGATGTATTGGAACGTCGTCTCGTCGGGAGCCACAAAACCACCGCGTGCGCCCATCTCTATTGAGAGATTGCAGAGTGTCAGCCGTCCCTCCATAGAGAGGCTCTTCACCACGTCGCCGCTGTATTCCACGAAATAGCCCGTAGCTCCCGACGTGGTCAGGCGGCTCATCAAGTAGAGAGCCACATCCTTGGCAGTCACTCCCTTGTCCAGCGTACCATTGATGGTGATGCGCATAGACTTGGGTTTCTGTTGCAGGATGCACTGTGAAGCCATCACCATCTCTACTTCAGAAGTGCCGATGCCGAAGGCCACCGCCCCCATTGCGCCGTGTGTAGACGTATGCGAGTCGCCGCAGACGATGGTCATCCCCGGCAGCGAGAGTCCCTTTTCCGGGCCCACCACGTGGATGATACCATTGTCTTTCGACATCATGCCGTAGTGCGTCAGTCCGAACTCCTCCGCATTGTTTGCCAGTGCGCCCACCTGCTTGGCGGAGACAGGGTCTTCTATGGGTTTGTCCTGGTCGTGGGTGGGTGTGTTGTGGTCTGGCATACAATAGATGTGGTCTGGCCGGAAACACTTCAGTCCGCGGGCGCGCATTCCATCGAAAGCCTGTGGCGATGTCACCTCATGGCAGTAGAGTCTGTCAATATACAATTGTGTAGGACCGTCTTCCAGTTGCTGAACGACGTGTTTGTCCCAGATTTTGTCGAAAAGTGTATTCATTTCTTCTTAAACTTGTTGATACAGTCAATATACGCTTCCACCGAAGCCGTCACGATGTCTGTGTTGGCACCGAAGCCGTAGTAGACGCTGCCTTCGTACTCCACCTGCATATGTACCTTTCCCACATCGTCCGACCCTTTGGAGATGGCCTGTATGGTAAACTCCTTCAGCGTCATCTGCTTGCTGATAATTTTCTTTAGTGCCTTGATGGCAGCATCCACGGGACCGTTGCCCGATGCGGCGGCTTCGAATTTCTGTCCGCTAATGTCGAGTCCTATTGACGCAACGCTCTTCACGCCCTTGCCTGTTGTCACCTGCAGGAAGTCGAGCTTCACGGCATGAGCCTCTGCCGTGTCGGCTCCTGCCAGCATAAGCACATCGGCATCATTGACCTCTTTCTTCTGGTCGGCCAACTGCAGGAATTTCTCGTAGATTTTGTCCAGCTTCTGTTCGTCTACCTCCACACCGTTCACGTTCAGTCGGTGTTTCAGTGCCGCACGTCCGCTGCGTGCCGTCAGCACGATGGCGTTGTCGTCGATACCGACATCCTTCGGGTTCATGATTTCGTAGGTCTGCACATTCTTCAACACGCCGTCCTGGTGGATGCCGCTGGAATGGGCAAAGGCGTTACGTCCCACGATGGCCTTGTTGGGTTGTACGGGCATATTCATCAAACTCGACACCATCCTGCTGATGGGATAGATCTTTGTCGTATTGATGTTAGTCTCGATATTCAGTCCTTTGTGACATTTCAGTATCATAGCAATCTCCTCCAGCGAGGTGTTGCCAGCGCGTTCACCGATACCATTGACGGTGACCTCCACCTGCCGCGCACCACCGAGCACGCCACTCAGTGTATTAGCCGTGGCCATACCGAGGTCATTGTGGCAGTGGGTGGAGAGGACGGCTCGGTCAATGCCGTCAACGTGTTCCTTCAGATACTTGATTTTCTCGAAATACTCCTGCGGCAGACAGTAACCTGTCGTGTCGGGAATATTAACCACGGTGGCACCGGCCTTGATGACGGCCTCCACCACACGCGCCAGATACTCGTTGTCCGTGCGTCCTGCGTCCTCGCAGTAGAACTCCACGTCCTCCACGTATTTCTTGGCGTACTTGACAGCCGCCACGCCACGCTCAATGATTTCCTCGCGCGTGGAATTAAACTTGTATTTGATGTGTGAGTCCGACGTGCCGATGCCGGTATGGATGCGCTTGTGTTTGGCGTATTGCAGTGCATCGGCAGCTACGTCAATGTCCTTCTGCACGGCACGTGTTAGGGCACATACCGTAGGCCACGTCACGGCCTTCGAAATTTCTATCACACTATTGAAGTCACCGGGACTGCTGATGGGAAATCCCGCTTCTATCACGTCAACGCCCAATTGTTCCAGTGCCTTGGCCACCTGGATCTTCTCAATGGTATTCAGTTGGCATCCGGGCACTTGTTCGCCGTCACGCAGTGTCGTGTCGAAGATAAATAGTCTGTCACTCATGTTTCTTTTTGTTGTATTGTTCTTTTCACCTTTTTAATAAAAAATGCCTTTCGCTCCATATCAGCAGGAAAGACACTCCAGTGTTCTCGGTGCAAAGTTACGCATTTATCTCCGAACGACAAAATAATTCTTCACATTTCTGCCGCCATCTCTTATAAACCACAACAAATCGTCGTTTTTTAGCCGTCAATCTGAAAGTTTTCCGACCAAAAAGCTACGAAATCATAAGTTTCCTATCACTTCTTCTTCCGTGGCGGCCTGTTTTTCCATTGCTTCATGGCGTGGCGGAAGAAATGGTCTTCGGCCTCTACGGCAGCCAACACCTTGCAGGCTGGCACGACGCGCATCATCTTGTTGTGGTATTTCTGTTCGATGGTTTTGAGTTCCACATTGAGCTTGTCGCGCTCCACCAGTGCCTTGCGGCAGGCTTCAGCATCGTCGGACTGCTTCAGACATTTCCTACCCGTCTGCCATATCTTGGCCATGAGTGCCCGCTGTTTGTTGTGCATCTCCTTCATCAACGGTATAAGCTTGGCTGCCTCCTGCGGTGTAAGCTGTGCCTTATCGGTGACGAATGCGGCGAGGTCTGCATCGAATTTCTCGGGCGAGAACCCATGTTTGTTCTGTGCCGCACCCGTCAGGAGGGAAGCGGTGGTGAAAAGGGCGAGCAGGGTGAGTCGTATTGCAGTCTTCATACTATATCTTGTCAGTTTTTGAAATAAGCGTTGTCTGGTGTCCATCAATAGTCTTCGAGGCAGGCATAGATGTCGGTATTGTCCACCATGGCATAGTCGGCCATATCGTCTATGAACTGGTCGCTGGCGGCCTCGGCGGTCTGTGGCTCGTAGGTGCTTTGTTGCGCACCATGGTTGAAATAGAGCGATGTAGCAGCCACCATGACCACAAGACACGCTGCTGCTGCCCACCACAAGCGCAGCGGACTGCGACGGAGTTTCCGGGCAGCGTCGGTTTCCTGTCCCACGGCTTCACTACGGGGCGCAGCCTCGGGCAAACTACTCATGATACGGGTTTGAAAGTCATCAAAATACCCTTTGGGCACGCTGAAGGGCTGCCTGCCGGCCATTTTCTGACGGATGTATCTCTCTTCGTTCATAGGCATTGCTTTTTGTGTTTTGACGTTCAATGGTAGCGATAGTTTAATCGTGTTGCCGGAAAAACTCTGTAATCTTCTTCACGGCGATATGGTAGGAAGCCTTCAGTGCTCCCTCCGAAGTGTCGAGCAACTGGCTCATCTCACTGTATTTCATGCCGTCATAGTAGCGGAGGGTAAACACGGTGCGCTGTACGTCTGGCAGCGAGGCTATGGACTGCTGCAGCAGGGCTTCCGTCTCGTCACCGTCGAAATAGGGGTCGGCCAGCAGCCGCTCTGCCATTTCCGCTTGGGTGTCCGCATCCAGTCGCAGTGACCGCTTGCGCTGACTGCGCAGGAAATCCAGACTCTCGTTGACGGCAATGCGGTAGAGCCACGTGGAGAGTAGCGACTGCTGTTGGAAGGTGTCGAGGTTGAGCCAAGCCTTGAGCATCACGTTCTGCATCACGTCATCGGCATCCTCATGCGTCAGCACGATGCGGCGCACCTTCCAGTAGAGCGGTTCGCTGTAGTGCTTCACAATGACGGCAAATGCCGCCCGTCGCTGCTCCGGCTGCCGGAGCATATCCATCAGTTCCTTCTCGCTGGGTTTCTGCCGGTTCATAGCCATCTGTCAGAGCACCACCTTTCTGGTCACCTTTCCCACCTTTATAATATAGCATCCCTTGGGTAGGTTCCTTTCCATCCGTTGTTCCGCACTGACAATCCGAACTGTCATAAGCAGACGACCGGAGAGCGAGAACACCTTTAGGGTCTGTCCCTCTGCTCCTACGACACGGACAGCCTGTGGCTCCACGGTGATGCTGACGGCACCGCTGTCGGCATCGAGTGCCATACTCCGCTCCTCCATACGGCCCTTCTCCGTTTCCGCTGCCTTCAGCGGTGAAGGGGCGGCAACGGTCAGCAAGAGGGCGCACAACGGCAGTAGTGTGGATATTCTCATGATGCAGGTACGTCTATGGTCATTCCTTCTGTGGTCAGCAGGGTATTAGGAAACACCTCGCGTGCCTCGTCAAGCAGCACGCTTTCCTCTTCGCAGCGCGAGGAATAGTGACCTAACAGCAGTTGTTGCACTTCAGCGTCGCGTGCGGTCATGGCCGCTTCGCGCGCTGTGGAGTGCATATATTTCTCAGCCAACGCCTTATATTCTTCGTTGTAGGTGCTCTCGTGGTAGAGCGTAGTGACACCCCTCAACTGCTGTCCGAGTCCGGGAATGTAGCGTGTGTCGCTGCAATAGGCGTAGCTACGGGGCTGGTCTGCCGGTGTCACCAGTCGGTTGTGGCTGACGACCGTGCCGTCCTCGCCCACTCCATCGGCTCCTGCTTTGATGTTGTTGATTTGTGAGACGGGGATGCGGTAGGCATCGAGCACATCGCGCCGGATATGCGGCAGGGTTGGTTTCTCGCGGAAGAGGTAGCCGCAGCAGGGTGTGCGGTGTGCGAGGGGGATGGTCTCCACGGTCAGCGATCGGTCTTCGTAGACCACCTGCCGCTGGTGCGTATCCACATCGTGGAATACGATGTCATAGTCAAAGTCATGGCAGAACACCTTCATCTGCTGCTGCATCATGTCGGCCAGCGGTGCCGGGGCATAGATGTCGAGACGGGCGGTGCGTCCTAACAGTCCGAAGGTGCTCAACATACCGATTAGTCCGAAGCAGTGGTCGCCGTGCAGATGGCTGATGAACACGGCTGACAACTTGGTGAAGCGTAGCTTGGAGCACCGCAGCTGCATCTGTGCGCCCTCTCCGCAGTCCACCATGAAGAGCTTACCCCTCACCTCCACCACCTGCGACGAGGCATTGTGGCGAAGTGTGGGCAGTGCGCTGCCGCAACCCAAGATATGTATGCGGAAGGGTTCCATGACTTGTCGGCGTTACTGTTCCTGTTGCTTGGCTTCGTTCCAAAGGCTGTCCATCTCCTCCAGCGTCATCTCCGTCAGCGGTTTCCCGGCCTTGATGCTGTGCTGTTCGATGTAGTTGAAGCGCCGGATAAACTTCTGATTGGTCTGCTCCAGCGCATTGTCGGGATTCAGATGGTAGAGGCGTGCCGCATTGATGACGGAAAAGAGGAAGTCGCCCAATTCGGCCTCGGAGCGTTCGCGGTCTTCGCGGTTGAGTTCCGTTTCCAGTTCTCCCAGTTCCTCGCGCACCTTCTTCCACACGTCCTGCCGGTCTTCCCAGTCGAAGCCCACGTGGCGCGCCTTATCCTGGATGCGGTAGGCTTTGATGACGGAAGGCAGTGCCGTTGGCACACCGGAGAGCACGGTCTTGTTGCCGTCCTTCTCTTTCTGTTTGAGCTGTTCCCAGTTGTTAAGCACCTGCTCCACGCTCTCGGCCTTCTGCCCCTGCTGCTCACAGCCGTCCTCGCCGTAAGGCAGTGGTCGGGGATGTTCAGCACCAACCTGCGAGGGATGATAGACGTGCGGATGGCGATATATGAGTTTGTCGACGAGATGGTTGCACACATCCGCTATGTCAAACTGTTGTTTCTCCTCGCCCATCCTGGCGTAGAACCCGATGTGTAGCAGCACGTCGCCCAGCTCCTTGCAGATTTCCGCCACGTCGCCTTTGACGAGTGCATCACACAGTTCGTACGTTTCCTCAATGGTATTGGGGCGCAGGCTCTCGTTGGTCTGTTTTCTGTCCCACGGACATTTCTCGCGCAGCGTGTCCAGCACGTCGAGCATCCGTCCGAAGGCTTCCATTTTTTCTTCTCTTGTATGCATCTTCTATCCATTATTCCCTGCAAAGGTAGTGCAAACCGAGCGAAAAACCAAATTTATTTGAGTTTTTCCGAGGTGCCTGGAAAAGCCGAGCGTGTTTGACCCCCGAGGGCAAGCGGTGTTGACCCTCTCGGGCAAAATTTGATTGACCCTTTGAGACAAAATTAAAATGACCCCTGAATGTAGTTTCCTGATTTAGGTTGACTACCTTTTTGGCTTAACCCTAAGAATAATTG
>CAVFBU010000095.1:0-7429 GCA_963620725.1 Vescimonas coprocola | reverse complement strand
GAAAAGGGAGCACCGTCCGGGTTCGGGCGGTGCTCCTCTTATTATATATAGGTGCTCCTCTTATATATATAAAAGAGTGATTGCTGTCACTTCTTCTTCGGACGGCGGCGCGCCCAGCCGTCTTCACTGAAGTCGGGCTCCTCGCCGCGCAGACGCATCGAGTCCGGATTCATCAGTGAACGCCAGTCGCTCTCCTCGTCGTGTTTGCGGCGTGGTGCGCGGTTGTCGCGCCCATTGTCGCGTTGTTGGCGACCACCTGACGGCGCTGACGCACGGCGACCACTGCGCCCCGTGTCATCGGCATCGTTGCAGCGCACCTCCCGTCGCTTGTAGCGTTGTCCGTTGACGGCCTGCATCACACGCGCAGCATCCTTCTCCGGAACCTCAATATACGAGAACTTGCTCAGCAGGTCTATATGTCCCACCTGCACGTGTCCCGGCACACACTTGTTGAGGAACTGCATCACCTCACCGGGATAGAAGCCGTCAGCCTTGCCGAGGTTGATGAACAGGCGGCGGTAGCCCGCTTCGGCCTTGCGCGCACCGCCCTGGCGGTTGCGGCGACTGTTGTCGCCCTTGTCCTTGCCTCGGCCCTCCCCTTTTTCCCGTGCCGTCTTGCTGCGGCTGTCGGGTTTGATGATTTCGGGTGCGTTCTTATAATAGTCCAGGAACTTTCCGAAGGTGATGGTCACCATCTTCTTGATGATGTCCTCCTTGTCGATATAGTCGAACTGGCGGTTGATTTCCACCATATAGGGGGCTATCTGCTCCTCGTCAACATCCGTCTTCATGATGTCGTCCATCGTCTTGAAGAGTTGCTTCTTGCAGATTTCCTCGGGTGAAGGCAGTGTGCCGTCAACGAAGTCCTTGCCAATCTGCTTCTCAATCTGCCGCACCTTATACTTCTCCTTGGTATGGATGATGGAGATGGAGGTGCCCTTCTTGCCGGCACGTCCGGTGCGCCCACTGCGGTGGGTATAGCTCTCAATGTCGTCAGGCAGACCATAGTTGATGACGTGGGTGAGGTCGTCCACATCGAGACCGCGCGCCGCCACATCGGTGGCCACCAGGAACTGCACCGTGTGCTGGCGGAACTTCTGCATCGTCAGGTCGCGCTGCTGCTGGCTCAAGTCGCCGTGCAGGGCCTCGGCATTGTAGCCGTCCTTGATGAGCTTGTCGGCAATCTCCTGCGTCTCCACCTTGGTGCGACAGAAGATGATGGCAAAGATATGAGGATAATAGTCCACCACGCGCTTCAAAGCCAGATACTTGTCGCGAGCATTGACCAGATAATAGATATGGTTCACGTGCTCCGCCCCCTCGTTGCGGGAGCCCACCACGATTTCCTTATGGTCGTGCAGGTAGTTGAGGGCTATCTTCTCAATCTCCTTACTCATCGTGGCGGAGAAGAGCAGCGTGTTCCTGTCGGCAGGGACACACTCGAAGATGGCATTGATGCTCTCGGAGAATCCCATGTTGAGCATCTCGTCGGCCTCGTCCAGCACCACGTTGTTCACGCGGTCAAGCTTGGCCACACCCCGGTTGATGAGGTCGAGCAAACGTCCCGGCGTAGCCACGATAATCTGCACACCGTGCTTCAGGGTGCGTATCTGCGACCCGATGTCCGTTCCACCATACACGGCAGCGATGTGCATCCCGGCGATGTACTTGCCGAAACTGTTCAGGTCGTCGGCAATCTGCAGGCAGAGTTCACGCGTGGGACTGAGGATGATGGCCTGCGTGTCCTTGCACGAGGCATCCGTCTTCTGGAGCAGGGGCAGACCATAGGCAGCGGTCTTTCCCGTGCCGGTCTGTGCCAATGCTATAATATCGTTCTTATTACCAAGCAGATAGGGGATTACTTCTTCCTGTACAGGCATGGGATGTTCGAATCCCAGCTCATCGATGGCGCGGCGAATCTCTTCGCTGACACCCAGTTCTTCAAATGTCTTCAATGCGTATGTAACTTAAATTCGCGTGCAAAGTTACAACTATTTCTTGGAAATACACTAACTTTGCACACTGAAATGAACAACTATCAAACGATTACGCTCGCCAACGGCCTTCGGGTCATCCATTTGCCGTCGGATTCTCCCGTAGTGTACTGCGGCTTCGGCATCCGTGCGGGTTCCTGCCAGGAGGACGATGGCAGGGAGGGAGTAGCGCACTTCTGCGAACACGTCACCTTCAAGGGCACATCACGACGCTCGTCACTACAGATTCTGAACACACTGGAGCGCGTAGGGGGCGACCTCAATGCCTTCACCAACAAAGAGGACACGGTGTTCTACGCTGCCGTGCTGCGCGACCACCTGCCCAAGGCCATTGACCTGCTGTGTGACATCGTGTTCCACAGCACCTTTCCTGAGGTGGAAGTGCGGCGCGAACTGGATGTCATCTGCGACGAAATCGAGAGCTATAACGACTCACCGGCAGAGTTGATTTACGACGACTACGAGAACCTGCTGTTCCGGGGGCATCCGTTAGGGCACAACATCCTGGGCGACCGCGAGGTGGTGGCGCAGTTCACGGCGGACGACGCACGGGCGTTCACCCAGAAATACTATCGGCCGGACAACGCTGTTTTCTTTGCCTACGGCGACGTGAACTTCCCGAGACTCGTCCGTCTGCTGGAACGGCATAGTGACCGGGCGGAAGACCGCGCTGTGGACGATGGAAAGCGCGTCGTTGCGACCGGGACAACACCCCCAGCGGCCACCTATACAGACCCGGGCGAACAGGTGCACCGCGTCCAGCGAAACACCCATCAAGCCCACGTCATGCTGGGCTGCCGCACCTTCCGCTTCGACGACAAGCGCCGCCTGCCATTGTACCTCCTCAACAACCTGCTGGGCGGTCCTGGCATGAATGCACGCTTCAACCTCTCGCTGCGCGAACGCCACGGACTGGTGTACACGGTGGACAGCAGTATGGCCAACTACCACGACACGGGCGTGTGGTCCGTCTATTTCGGCTGCGACCACCACGACGTGAAACGCTGCCTGCAACTGGTACACCGCGAACTGGACCGTCTGGTGCAGGCTCCACTCAGTCCGCGCCAGCTGCAGGATGCTAAACAGCAGTTGAAGGGACAGATTGTCATTGCGTGCGACAACCGCGAACAGTACGCCCTGGACTTTGCCAAGACGTTCCTGCACTATGACAAAACGCGCGACATCAACCTGCTGCTCCAGCAGATTGATGCCCTCACCGCCGACGCGCTGCTTGACGTGGCGCAGTCGGTGTTCGCTCCCGAGCGGTTGCAGACGCTCGTCTATGAATAGGCCCGTCTATCCGTTGATGACCTTTTGGATAGTGCCGTCGGCATTGTAGTAGAGGCGCTGCACCTTCAGCGAGCGCAGCCACGTCTTGTCGTTGCTGGGCACGCAGTCGTGGTAGAAGAGATACCACTGCCCTTTGTATTCCGCGATGGAATGGTGGCTGGTCCAGCCCACCACGGGGTCGAGGATGACACCCTGATAGGTGAATGGTCCGTAGGGGTTGTCGCCGATACCATAGCAGAGGAAATGGCTGTCGCCCGTGGAATAGGAGAAATAATACTTGCCGTTGTACTTGTGCATCCACGAGGCTTCGAAGAAGCGGTGGGGGTCGTCGGCTGTCAGGGGCTTCCCCTCCTTGTCCACCACGAGGACGGGACGCGGAGTCTCGGCAAACTGCTTCACGTCGTCGCTCAGACGAACCACCCGGCTGGGCAGGGCGGGAGTCCCTGCAGACAGGACGAGGGGCGTTGTCTTGTCTGGGGCAGGTCCCATCACGACACCCTGTTCACCGGGAACAGGAGTCACGCCGCAGTCACCATACCACTGGAGCTGTCCGCCCCACAATCCACCGAAGTAGCAGTAGATCTGTCCGTCATCGTCTTTGAACACCGAGGGGTCGATGCTGTACGAGGCGCGTATGGGTTGCGGCTCGGCGACGAACGGCCCTTCGGGTCTGTCGGCCACCGCCACGCCGAGGTGGAACACGCCGTTATAGTCCTTGGCGGAGAATATCATATAGTATTTCCCATTCTTCTCCACCACATCGTTGTCCCACATCTGCTTCTCGGCCCAGGCCACCTGCTCCACATCGAGTACAACGCCATGGTCAGTGGCAGCATCATTCTCCACATCGTCGAACGACAGCACATGATAGTCCTTCATTTGGAAGTGACCACCATCGTCGTCGAAGGCCGCACCACTCTCGCGGTCGTGCGAGGGATAGACATAGAGTTTGCCGTTGAACACGTTGGCCGAGGGGTCGGCCATATAGTCTTTCGGGAAAAGGTAACGGGGTAATTGTGCCATAATCGTTTGCTTTTATCGGTTATTGTTTCATTTCTGATGTCATTTTGTTCACACCGCAAAGTTACACCTTTCTGGGCAGATGGACTTGCGCTGGTGTAACACATTACCGCATCGTATGTTCCATTTCATAAAAAACATAGGGAAAGATGCCTCTTTCCCCTTGTTTTTTTTAGCAATGGGACGGCTTTACCAGTTGTCGGTGCGGAATGGGAACAGCGGCAGTCCGCCTGCATTGGCGAGGTTGCCCAGTTGGAAGTTGCGGAAGCAGTAGCGCACGGCCACGGGGTTCTTCACCTCGGGACAGGACACAACGATGCTCTCGTTCCAGGGGCCGGGAGCGTCCGTCCAAGCGTGCTGTGCCGTGGCCTTGTGGAACACGCGGTCCTCACCGGCCACCTCGAAGCCTTCAATACCCTCGAAGCGGTTGTAGCCCCCAAACTCATTGTCGAAGTGTAGCAACACCTTGTCGCCGTCAATCTTCATCTCTTTGAAGGTCATACTCTCGCAGATGAGCGACTTCATACCGTAGGTCTTGTTCAGTGCCAGGAGTGCCAACCGCTGACCCACCTGTCGCTTCTGTGCCGGGTGGATTTGATCCACCTCGTAGGGATAGACCAAGTCTTCGGTGCATACGATACCGCTGTTGGCAATGACTTTGGCAGCATTAAACTGCTGTTCGCGCAGGCGTGGACCTGCATCGCCGTTCGCGTCGCCATTGCGGTAGGGAGCTATCTGTACGAAGTAGAAAGGAATGTCGCCTTGTTTGAAGTCGCGCCGCCACTGTGCCACGAGGTCGGCCAGTCGCTGGGTGTACTGTCCGGCAGGGTCACCCACGTTGGAGCAGCCCTGATAGTAGAGGATGCCCTTGATGGTGCTGTTGAGAATCGGATGGAAGGTACCATTGCCCCACAGCAGCGGGTAGTGGAAGGTCCATTTGAAATTCTTTTTCATGTGGGTGGAGTCCAGGTCCTCCTTCGTGTTCCGGGTCAGATAGTCGCGGTCGAGCCAGCTCTCCACGCGGCTACCGCCCTTGTTGGCCATGATGAGTCCCACGGGTACGTCAAGAGCCTGGTTGACGGCCTTGGCAAAGAAATACCCCGTGGCTGAGGCATCGGCCACCTGCTCCGCGTTGGCCTCCTTCCACTGGCAGTCGGCATCGTCGAGGGGACGGCTACTCATGATGCTGGGCACCTTGACGTAGTGGATGCCCCGGTGGCGGTTGGCCTCCAGCACCACCTCGTTGTAGCCCTCCACGGGACAGTTGCCGAAGCCCCGGACGGGCATCTCCATGTTCGACTGTCCTGCGCAGACCCACACCTCGCCGGCCAGCACGTTGTTGATGGTCACCACACCATCGCCGTCGTCGAAGTAGATGCTCAGCGGCGTATAGCTCGCCTTGGGCGACTTCACGGTCAGCAGCCACTTGCCGTCCTTGCCGGCTTTGGCCTCACTGATTTCGTTGCCCCACGAGGTGGTGGCCTTCACCCTGCTTCCGGGCTTTGCCCATCCCCAAAGGCGCACGTCAGACTGTTGCTGGATAATCATGTTGTCGCCAACCAGGTGCGACAACTTCACCTTTGCCTGTGCCCCGAGGGTCAGTCCGGCGAGCACCGCCAGTGTCAGAATTCTTTTCGTCATGATAGTAATAGGTTTTTAGTTAGGTAAAATGGACGCGGTCTGTCATCTTACAGCAGCGACTTGATGTCGGCCTCAATGTCGCGCACCTGCTGACTGCGCTTGCGCAGGGTGTTGGTGCGGTCGATGAGGAAATAGTCGGGCACGCTCTGCACGTTGTATAGCAGGAGCGACTGGGAGCTGAGACCCTGTGCGTCGCGCACGCTAATCCACGGCAGTGCTGCCGTCTGCTGCTTCCAGAAGTGCTCATCGGCATCGAGCGACACCTGATAGATTTCGAAGCCCTGTGCGTGGTATTTGTTGTACAACTCGCGCAGCAGGAGGATGCGCTTGGGCGAGTCGTTGGTGCCAAACACGTGGAAGTCGAGCATCACCACCTTGCCCTTGAGGTCACTCAACCGGCGCACGGTGCCGTGGTTGTCGGTCAGTGCGAGGTCTATCAGACCCGTCGTGGAGACCTTGTCGGCACTGATGGTCTTGGCACGTTCGGCCTCGGTGATGCGCACATTCTTCATGCCTTCAATGGCGATGTTGTGGAGGTTAGTGCCGCGCTCAGCCCCCGGGAAATAGGTGTCCCAGCTGGTGGCCACGGCGGCAAACATCTTGATGTCGTCCTTGTTGCTGCGCGGATTGAACAGCAGCGTGTTGCCCAAGGTCTGGAACAGGGCGAAATAGGCGTAGGGGCGATAAGGCTCCTTGAGGATGTAGTCCATCTTCACCTCGTTCTTATAGGCTTCGATGACGCGCAGGATGCTGTCGTTGCTTTGATAGACGGTCAGTGCAGGGTTGCGCTGGATGGCGATGACGCGCTGCTGCAGCTCCATCTGTTTGAGGGCGAGCTCCTTGATTTTCTGACAGTTGTCCGAGCCGGAGATGTCGTACTGGGCAGCCATCTGCGGATACTGTGTCTTGACGGTCACGGTCTCGGTAGAGTCGATGCTGACGTTGATAATCTGGTCGGCAATGCGCAGGCGATAGAACTCGGGGGCTTCGTTCCTTGCCCCGGCAAAGCGGAACGTTCCGGCCTCGTCCAGTTTTACGGAGTCCACCACACTGATTTCTTCAATGCCCACGTTTTCAAAATAGAGCACGGAATCCTTGGCATTAGCCACAGTACCCTCCACATGGAACTGCTGCTCGCCGCAGGCGGCCAACGCCAATGCGGCCACAGCCATCGTTGTATACTTTTTCATTTTCATAGCTATCGTTTCTCAGTTTTCCCTGCAAAGGTACGATTAAGCGAGCGAAATGCAAAAGAAAAGCTTGATTTTCTTTTCATTTCCGAGCGAAAGTACCTTCGACCGAAGGTCAGAGGTACGATTAAGCGAAGAGAATACAAAATAAACACCCATTTATTTTTGAGCGCGAGTATGCGTTTGAGTGTTGAATGTTGTTCAAAATGTCAAAGACCTCTCCCCTTTTTTGGGTGCTTCATTTTTTTTCTCTGCCGAGAGAAAAAATTTTCTCTGCCGAGCGAGTGAGAATTC
>CAVFBU010000094.1:0-7434 GCA_963620725.1 Vescimonas coprocola | reverse complement strand
TCTTGGTGCTACCGCTGTCGGCAATCAGTCTGCAATAGGGTGTGGTTGTGTTCATCGATTCACTGCCTTTTAAATGCGATTACGTTTGCAAAGGTAGTGCAAACCGAGCGAAATACAAAGAGAAACAAAGTTTTTCTTTTATTCCCGAGGTGCCGCCAACCTTCGGCCGCAGGCCAGAGTTAAGAAAAACTATTCAATTGACGCCTTAAATCTCCATTTTTTTCTCGCCATTCTCCCGGACTTGGCAAGTATTTGGCAAGCACTTGGCAAGTATTTGGCAAGCCTTTGGCAAGGAGTTGGCAAGGAGTTGGCAAGGAGTTGGCAAGCTCAAGAGTATGCCTAGAGTATGCCTAGAGTATGCCTAGAGTATGCCTAGAGTATGCCTAGAGTATGCCTAGAGTATGCCTAGAGTATGCCTAGAGTATGCCTAGGGTATGCCTAGGGTATGCCAACACCTTGCCAAAGGCTTGCGAAAGGCTTGCGAAAGGCTCCTTCGCGTTAAATCATCCTATTCGCTTTGCCATATCCAGATTTCTTCGTAACTTTGCGGTCGGATTTCCTCACAGACCTGTCTGATGAACACAAAAAGAATACTTACCCTGCTCTTCACCCTGGCCGTCGCACTCGCCGGCCACGCTGTGCTGAAAGAGAAAGACCTGCCGCAGACCCTACACATCCTGCGGACAGAACTAACGGCCGCCCACCGTGAACTGACCGGACAACTGGACATGGGCAAGGAACAGAGCAAGCGAGTGCGCGACGCACTCTTCACAACCATGGATCGGGCGAACCAAAACGCGCTGATGCTCTATTCGCAGAAGCAGGACTACGTGTTCGACCTCACCTATGCCTGCCACGAGGCCACCGAGCAGTACCACCAGTTCAAGCAGCAGCAACTGCCCTTCAACACCTGGATGGCGAAGCTCAACGGCAACATCGCGCGCTACGACTCCCTTGTCACGTCGCTCCGCTCCATGCCCACCATGATGCTTGACGAGCGCGCCAAGACCGACCGCAGCGTCTGCCTCACCCTGGCCACCAGCATCCGTAACAACCTGGAGGAGAGCCGGGGCACGATGCAGGACTACCTCACCTTCTACAACATGACGGAGAAGCGGCTGGCCTCCCTCAACGACTATGCGCAGAAGCGGTACAACGACATACAGACCAGCATCTTCCGCAACGGGGGCGACAGCTATGCGAGCATCCTGGCAGACTGGCCACACCAGTGGCGCACCACCATGCAGACCGTGGCCAGGAAATACCAGCCCAACGCCAACTCGCAGTGGGACAGCCGCTGGATTGTCGGACTGCTGGTGTCGATACTCATCTATGCCGTCATCGCCACCCTGCTCAACTTCGTGACCATCCGCTACATCGTGCCGAAACGCTTCCGCACGGCGGAGTTTCGGAAGAAGCAGGCGTGCATCACGATGGCCACCACCACCGTGACCTTCGGCATCATCTTGGCCGTCACACTGACCGTCTCGCAGCAGCACTTCTTCATTATGGCCTGCAACCTGTTGGTCAACTTCGCATGGCTGATGGGGGCCATCCTCATCTCGCTGCTGCTGCGCGTCAAGGGAAGCCAGATACGGAGTGCCTTCCGCATCTACACGCCGCTGCTGGCCGTGAGCTTCCTGGTCATCGTCTTCCGCATCATCCTCATCCCCAACGAGCTGGTCAACCTCATCTTCCCACCCATCCTCGTGCTCTGCGCCCTGTGGCAGTGGAGCGTGATGGTGCGCCACAACCGGAACATCCCGAAGTCGGACATCTTCTACGCCTACGTGACGCAGGCCGTCTTCATCGTCTCGGTGGTCTGCTCCTGGACGGGCTACACGCTGTTTGCCGTACAGCTGCTCATCTGGTGGACCATGCAGCTCACCTGCATCCTCACCATCACCTGCGCCCTGCAGTACCTCAAGCTCTACGGCACGAAGCGACGCTACGCCGAAAAGCCCGTCACCAAGACGTGGGCCTACGACCTGCTCTATCAGGTGTTGCTGCCCGTGACGGGCGTGGCCTCCGTCATGGTCAGCCTCTACTGGGCCGCCGACGTGTTCAACCTCACCGAGCTGTGCTGGAAAATCTTCAACGCCCGGTTTGTCAACCTCAGCAACCTGCAACTCAGCATCCTCTCGCTGGCCAGTGTCGTCAGCCTGTGGTTTCTGTTTGCCTACATCAGCAACACCATCCTGCAGTTCCTGCGGATGCACTACCGCACCGCCGACCCCTCGACAGCTGCCAGCCGCGAGGTGATGGGGAAGAACGTGACACAGGTGGTGGTATGGGGCGCGTGGTTCCTCATCACGATGAACGTGCTGGGGGTCTCGCTGGAGTGGCTGCTGGTGGTGAGCGGCGGTCTGTCCACTGGTATCGGCTTTGCCTCGAAAGACATCATCGAGAACATCTACTACGGCATCTCGCTCATGGCCGGACGCATCAAGATGGGCGACTGGATTGAGGTGGACGGCACCATGGGTAAGGTGACGGCCATCAACTACACATCGACCATCGTCGAGTCCATCTACGGCGAGGTGATTACCTTCCAGAACTCGCAGCTCTTCACCAAGAACTACAAGAACCTAACGCGCAACCACGGCTACATCCTGACCACCATCCACTATGGTGTGGCCTACGGCAGCAACCTGCAACAGGTCATGCAACTGGTGGACACGGCGGTCAACAACCTGCACCACCAGTGGGTAGACCACTCCAAGACCGTCAAGTCGGTGGTGGGCGAGCTGGGCGACTCCAGCGTCAACCTCAAGCTATTCGTATGGGCGGAGGCCACCAAGCGTTCCTACGTGACGAGCGACGTGCTCAAGACCATCTACGACACCCTCAACGCCAACGGCATTGAGATACCGTTCCCACAGCAGGATGTCCATCTGCGCAGCGACCAGACCGACTGCGGCAAACAACCCGAAAACTGAAAAGACCCTATATGAAAACAACATTCATCGCAGGTCCCTGCGTCATCGAGTCAGCGGAACTGCTTGACACCGTGGCACAGAAACTGGTGGACATCAACCGCCGACTGCACACCGACATCATCTTCAAGGCTTCGTTCGACAAGGCCAACCGCACCTCCATCCACTCCTTCCGCGGACCGGGACTGGAGCGCGGACTGCAGATGTTAGACGATGTGAAGACGAAGTACGGGCTGCGCCTGCTGACCGACATCCACGAGGCGTGGCAGGCTCAGCCAGTCGGCGAGGTGGTCGACGTGATACAGATTCCTGCCTTCCTCTGCCGACAGACCGACCTGCTCGTGGCGGCAGCCAAGACGGGGCGCACCGTCAACATCAAGAAGGCACAGTTCCTCAGCGGACAGGATATGCGCTACCCCGTGGAGAAAGCCCGCGAGGCCGGAGCCACGGACGTGTGGCTCACCGAGCGCGGCAATATGATGGGCTACAACAACCTGGTGGTGGACTTCCGCAACATCCCCGATATGCTGGAGATAGTACCCAACGTCATCATGGACTGCACCCACAGCGTGCAGCGTCCCGGTGGAGCGGACGGCAAGACGGGCGGCGACCGCCGCTTCGTGCCGCAGATGGCACTGGCCGCCAAGGCGTTCGGTGCTACGGGCTGGTTCTTCGAGGTACACCCCGACCCAGACCACGGCCTGAGCGATGCTGCCAATATGCTGGAACTGGACCGACTGGAAGCCCTCGTGGCTCAGCTGGCAGGAAAGGAACAATAACGAAACAAACCCATGACAACCAAAGAATACGCCATACAATGTATCAAGGACGAGGCACAGGCCATGCTGGACCTCATCCCCCTGCTGGACGACAACTTCGACCGCGCCGTGGAACTCATCTATGCCTGCCACGGCAAGGTGATTGTCACCGGCGTGGGCAAGAGCGGACACATCGGTGCGAAGATTGCCGCCACCCTGTCCTCAACGGGCACACCGTCGTTTTTCATCAATCCGCTTGATGTCTACCACGGCGACCTCGGCGTTATGTCGAAAGGCGACGTGGTGCTGGCCATCTCCAACTCCGGACAGACGGACGAGTTGCTACGCTTCATCCCCATGGTGCTCCACATGGAGATTCCCATCATCGGCATGAGCGGCAACCCCCAGTCGCTACTGGCCAAATACGCCACCTGCCACCTCAACGTCTCGGTGAAGAAGGAAGCCTGTCCCCTCAACCTCGCACCCACCAGCAGCACGACGGCAGCACTCGTCATGGGCGATGCCCTCGCCGTGGCACTGATGGAGAAACGCCACTTCCGTCCGCAGGACTTCGCGCAGTTCCATCCCGGTGGCGAGCTGGGCAAGCGACTGCTCACCACGGCACAGGACGTGATGATCACCGACAACCTGCCCATCCTCTCGCCCGATATGCACTTGGGCGAGGCCATCATACTGGTCAGCAAGGGCAAGCTCGGGCTCGGCATTGCCGTCGTCGACGGACAGATTGCCGGACTCATCACCGATGGTGACATCCGCCGCGCCATGGAACGCTGGCAGGCCGAGTTCTTCGACCGCACCGTGGCAGACATCATGACGCGCACACCGAAGAAGGTGTCGCCACAGGCCAAGATTTCCGAGATACAAAAGATTATGAACAAAAACAAGATACACAACGTGCTGGTGGCCGACGACAAGAACGGACTGCTCGGCGTTGTGGACCGATACGCCTGCGTGCTGCCGTGAAGCGACTGACACCGCGAAAAACCGCCATGAAAAAACACCTGACTCTATCGCTCCTGTCGCTCCTGTCCCTCGCGGCCAGTGCGCAGACCAGCGACTCACTCATCGTCCGCACGCTGCAGGACCACGGCGTACACTTCTCCCACGACAACAGCGTGACCCTGCTGATGTCGGGACAGGAGAAGTTCGACGATATGTTCCGCGCCATCCGCCAGGCACGGAGCAGCATCCACTTAGAGTATTTCAACTTCCGCAACGACAGCATCGCCTCCCGGCTCTTCGACCTGCTTCGGGAGAAACGGCGCGAAGGCGTCGAAGTGAGGGCGATGTTCGACGGCTTCGGCAACGACTCCAACAACCAACCGCTGCGCAAGCGACACCTTGAGAAGCTACGCGCCGACAGCATCGACATCGTGGAATACTCCCCCATCCGCTTCCCCTGGGTCAACCACATCTTCGGGCGCGACCACCGGAAAATCGTGGTCATCGACGGCACGGTGGCCTACACGGGCGGCATGAACGTGGCCGACTATTACATCAACGGTACGGAGCAGGTTGGCGAGTGGCGCGATATGCACTGCCGCATTGAAGGTGAAGCCGTCAACGAGTTGCAGGACATCTTCGTGAGGATATGGGAGCGCACCACGGGCGAACACGTGGAGGGCGAGCAATACTACCGGGACGGCACGGCCACCTGTTTCACGGGGCTGAAACCCGACACCACGGCCACAGCAGGCCACAAGACCGTGGCCATCGTCAACCGCGAGCCGCACCGCAGTCCGGCCATCATGCGCACCTTCTACGTCAACGCCATCAACCAGGCGCGCGACTCCATCAAGATCATCAACCCCTACTTCACCCTCATCCCCAAGGTGACCCGCGCACTGACACGCGCCATCCGCCGTGGCGTGAAGGTGGAGATACTCCTGTCGGCCAAGAGCGACATCCCCCTGACCCCCGACTGCGCCTACTACCAAGCCCATAAGCTCATGAAGCGCGGTGCTACCGTCTGGATGTACGAGCCGGGGTTCCACCACTCCAAGGTCATGATGGTGGACGGACGCTACTGCACCGTGGGCAGTGCCAATCTGGACGCACGCAGCCTAAAGTGCGACTTCGAGTCCAATGCCGTCATCATCGACTCCTGCACCACACGCGAGCTGGACACCATGTTCCAGCGCGACACCCGGAAGAGTTTCCGGCTCACCCCCGTCTCCTGGAAGAAGTTCCGCACACCGTGGCAACGCTTCCGCGGCAAGTTTGCCCACCTCCTGTCCCCATTCCTCTGACCCCACCATGCCCCGCAACACCGTCATCTCCATCTGCAAGGCACTGGCCATCATCCTGATGGTGGCAGGCCACGCCGACTGCCCCGGCGTTCTCTCGGCGTTCCTCTATGAGTTCCACATGCCGCTGTTCTTCATCACGGCAGGCTATTTCTTCTCGCTACGCTACCTCGACGACGAGGCCACCTTCGTCAAGAAGCGTCTCAAGGGACTCTACGTGCCCTTCGTCACCTGGTCCGTCTTCTTTCTCGTCATCCACAACTGGATGTTCGACCTCGGCATCCTCAACGAGCTGTACGGCAACTGGACGGGCGGCGTGACCCATCCCTACTCGGCCCACCGCATCCAGCAGAACCTCTGGAACATCGTCACCGCCATGGGCGGCTACGACGAGTTTCTCTGCGGCGCGTTCTGGTTCTTCCGTGCCCTCCTCGTGGCGAGCATCGGTTTCCTGGTGTGCTACAAACTGTTCGACAAACTGGCTGGACGCGCAGGGCTGCGCCCCAGTGCCACTGCCGTCACCATCGCCGTATGTCTGGCGGCACTGCTGTTGGCCGGATGGAAGACCTACGAGGGCTTGCGCATCATCACCCTCGTGCAGGGCGGCTACCGCGACCTGATGGGACTGTTCTTCTTCGGCTGCGGCTTCCTGTTCCGCAGGTGGGAAGGCCATTACCGCGCCACGTGGTGGACGACGCTCCTGTTTGCCGCCGTGGTGGCCTGGTTCTCGCAACACCTCACCGCCAACATGAACTGGCGTTCCACCTTCACGCAGTTCCTGTCGCTGCCCGTCCCGGCACTGTGCGGCTTCTTGATGACCTACAACATCGCGCGGTGGCTCGACCGCCATCCCGGACGCCTCCACCGCTTCCTGGTGTACTGCGGCGACCACACCCTCCCCATCTTCATCTTCCACATCGTCAGCTTCAAGGTGGTCAGCCTGTTGAAGATTGCCTACTACCACCTGGACTTCGCCCAAATCGGTTGCCACATGGTCATCCACTACAAAGCCAAGGACGACCTCTTCTGGCTGCTCTACACCCTGGCCGGTGTCGGCATCCCCTTGGGCTGGACCTGGTGCTACCACCGGCTAAAGTCCCGTACTAAAAAACAATGAAATAAAAAGGAATATTACACTTTTATGAGGGACTTTTTAAAAGATTAACACACTTTTATGAGGGACTTTTCGCTGCTTTACAACACTTTTATGAGGGACTTTTCGCTCGGTTTGCACTACCTCTGACCTTCGGTCGACAACTCCTTGCCAACACCTTACTTTTATGTCCATAGCTCTATTTTTTTGGAGGGTCTCTGCGAGCGAAACGCAAAAGAAAACCACGTTTTTATTTTGTCTTTCTCCTTTTTTTTCGTATTTTTGCACTCGGATTTGGCCGAAGGCCATTTCCGGGACATTTTGGTAAACATAAAGCATTGACTATTATTGTGGTCTTCCAGAAAAAGCGTAGGAAACTT
>CAVFBU010000093.1:0-7457 GCA_963620725.1 Vescimonas coprocola | reverse complement strand
ATAAAAGAAAAACTTCGTTTCTCTTTGTATTTCGCTCGGTTTGCACTACCTTTGCCGGGAAATTGAAGATAGAAATGAAACAACAAAGAACTATGAAGAAGAAAGTAACCGTACTCCTTGCCTCCGTTGTGGCACTGCTCTCCGTGAACACGGCGCGCGCCGACGAGGGAATGTGGACCATCTACAACCTGCCCCATGCCGTCTATGAGATGATGCAGCGCGAGGGCTTTTCCATGACTTACGACCAGCTCTACCAGGGCGACAACGCGCTGAAGAACGCTGTGGTCAACTTCTCGGGCTACTGCTCGGGCGTGGTGGTGTCTCCCGACGGCCTGGTGTTCACCAACCACCACTGCGGTTTCGAGTCCATCCGCAGCCACTCCACGGTGGAGCACGACTATATGCTCAACGGCTTTATCGCCAAGAGCCGCGAGGAGGAACTGCCGAACGAGAATATGTTTGTGAGCTTCATGGTGGACCAGAAGGACGTGACCGACCAGGTGATGCGCCTCGGCTACGAACAGCTCGGCAAGCGGCAGCGCGCCGCACTCATCGACTCCTTGGAGAACGCGATGAGCAAGGCGGTGAAGGCCAGCGACTCCACCCTCCACGTCATCGTACAGCGTTTCTACGAGGGCAATAAGTGGTACGCTACCACCTATCAGGACTTCACCGACCTGCGACTGGTGTTCGCCATTCCCAAGTCGATGGGTAAGTTTGGTGGCGACACCGACAACTGGATGTGGCCGCGACAGACCTGCGACTTCTCCGTGTTCCGCATCTACGCCAACCCGAAGACCAACGGCCCTGCCGCCTACAGCAAGGACAACGTGCCCTACCGCCCGAAGCGCTGGGCACAGGTGTCGCTGCAGGGCTACAAAGACGGCGACTTCGCCATGACGATGGGCTACCCCGGCAGTACCGAGCGTTACCTCTCCAGCTACGGCATCCAGCAGATGCGCGACGCACAGAACGCGCCCCGTGCCCAGGTGCGCGGTGTGAAGCAGGAGGTGATGCAGAAGCACATGCGCGCCGACGAGGCCGTGCGCATCATGTACGACAGCAAGTACGCGCAGAGCAGCAACTACTGGAAGAACTCCATCGGTATGAACAAGTGTATCGACTCCATTGGCATCATCAACCTCAAGCGTGACTACGAGACACGCCTCCGCGCCTGGCAAGACACGGCGCAGGCCGCCAACCAGCTCGCCCACAAGGTGGACTTCGACAAACTGGAGCGGCTCTATCGGGAGATTGCGGACGTGATGTACGCCTGGACTAACTTCTCCGAGACCTTCACGAGACGGAGCAACGTGGAGTTCTCCACCCGTGCCCTCAAGTTGCAGCAGAAGATGGAGGTGAAGGGTCCGGAGAAGAACAAGAAGAAGCAATACCACGAGTTCGCCGACAACAGCGACACGTGGGACAAGGCCCTCGACCAGGAGATGATGGCCACACTGCTGAAGAACTACCGCGACCACGTCAGCGAGAAGTGGTTGCCGAAGTTCTACCAGACCATCGACAGCCGCTTTGGTGGCGACTACGCCAAGTATGTCAGCTACCTCTGGGACAAGTCTCAGATTATGAAGCAGGGCGCGAAACTCTACTTCAACAAGAAAAGCTACGAGAAAGACCCGGGAGTCCGCTTCGGTATGGATCTCAACGAGGTGTATGCTGACCTCGTAGAGGCTCTGGGCAATCATACAGACTCCATCGGCGAGCAGGAAAAATATCTCTGCGCCGCCAAGCTCCGCATGGAGGAAGACCTGCCTCACTACAGCGACGCTAACTTCACCATGCGCCTGAGCTACGGACAGGTGGGCGGCTTCGACCTCGGTGGTAAGCCTTCGGGCTACTACACCACGGCCGAGAGCATCGTGGAGAAGATGAAGCAGGGCGACAAGATTCTCGACTACTACGCTGAGCCTATCATGCACGAGCTGCTCTCCGGCAAGGACTTCGGCCCGTACCAGGACAAGACTTCGGGAAAGATGCAGCTCTGCTTCCTCACCAACAACGACATCACCGGCGGCAACTCCGGCAGTCCGATGTTCAACGGCAAGGGCGAGCTGATTGGTCTCGCCTTCGACGGCAACTGGGACAGCCTCAGCTCCGACATCAACTTCGACAAGCGGCTGGCGCGCTGCATCGGCGTGGACATCCGCTACGTGCTCTACCTCATGGACCGCTGGGGACACGCCGACCGCCTGCTGAAGGAAATCAACGCGAAATAACATTCACATTTTTATGAAAACGATAATGACAGCGAACGAAATCAGAGAGTCGTACAAGAAATTCTTCGAGCAACACGGACACACCATCGTGCCGTCAGCCCCTATGGTCATCAAGGATGACCCCACACTGATGTTCACCAACGCCGGAATGAACCAGTGGAAAGACATTATCCTCGGCACGCGCGAACCCGAGCCGCGCCGCCGCGCCGACACACAGAAGTGTCTGCGCGTCAGCGGCAAGCACAACGACCTGGAGGAGGTGGGCCACGACACCTACCACCACACCATGTTCGAAATGCTCGGCAACTGGTCGTTTGGCGACTATTTCAAGGAAGGGGCTATCGACCTGGCCTGGGAATACCTCGTCGATGTGCTCAAGCTGAACCCTGCCGACCTCTACGTGACGGTGTTCGAAGGGTCGCCCGAGGAGAACATCCCACGCGACGATGAGGCTGCCCGGTTCTGGGCCAAGCACGTGCCCGAAGACCATATCATCAACGGCAACAAGCACGACAACTTCTGGGAGATGGGTGACACGGGACCCTGCGGACCCTGCTCCGAAATCCACGTGGACTCGCGCACTCCCGAGCAGAAAGCCGCCAGTGGCAAGACTGGGCGCGAACTCGTCAACCAGGACGACCCGCAGGTCATCGAGATATGGAACCTCGTGTTCATGCAGTTCAACCGCAAGGCGGACGGCTCGCTGGAGAAGCTCTCTATGAACGTCATCGACACGGGTATGGGCTTCGAACGCCTGGTGCGCATGATGCAGGGTAAGCACTCCAACTACGACACCGACGTGTTCCAGCCCATCATCAAGGCCGAACAGGACCTGACGGGACTGAAATACTTCACCTTCGAGGAGGAGACGGCACACCCCGTCAGCAAGGAGCAGAACGAGGTCAACATCGCCATGCGCGTCTGCGCCGACCACCTGCGCGCCGTGGCCTTCTCCATTGCCGACGGTCAGTTGCCCTCCAACGCCAAGGCCGGCTACGTCATCCGCCGCATCCTGCGCCGCGCCGTGCGCTACGCCTACACCTTCCTCGGACAGAAGGAGGGCTTCCTCTATAAACTCGTGCCCACACTGGTACACGAGATGGGCGACGCCTTCCCCGAACTGAAGGCGCAGCAGCAACTCATCACCAAGGTCATCAAGGAAGAGGAGGACTCGTTCCTGCGCACCCTGGAGAAGGGCATTGCCATGATTGGCGAGGCCATGGAACATCTCAAGGCGGAGGGTAAGAGTCAGCTGGACGGCGTACAGGCGTTCCGCCTCTTCGACACCTACGGCTTCCCCCTCGACCTCACCGAGCTGATTTGCCGCGAGAATGGCTTCACCGTTGACGAGGAGCAGTTCAACGTGGAGATGCAGAAGCAGAAGGAACGCGCCCGCAACGCCGCCGCCGTGGAGAACTCCGACTGGACGGAGCTGCAGGCCGGCGAACAGCAGTTTGTGGGCTACGACTATACGGAATACAACTGCCACATCCTGCGCTACCGTAAGGTGACGCAGAAGAAGAATGAGTTCTTCGAACTCGTGCTCGACCGGACTCCGTTCTATGGTGAGATGGGTGGACAGGTGGGCGACAGCGGCGTACTCGTCAATGAAAACGAGACCATTGAGGTTGTCGACACCAAGCGCGAGAACAACCAAAGCGTACACATCGTCAAGCAACTGCCCAAAGACCCGACCGCCGAGTTCATGGCCTGCGTTGACACGGACAAGCGCAACGCTTCGGCTGCCAACCACACGGCCACCCACCTGCTCGACTACGCCCTGCGCCAGGTGCTGGGCGACCATGTGGAGCAGAAAGGCTCGTTTGTCAGTGCCGACACCCTGCGCTTCGACTTCTCCCACTTCCAGAAGGTGACCGACGAGGAGCTGCGCCAGGTGGAACGCATCGTCAACGGAATGATTCGTCAGGACATCCACATCGACGAGCACCGCGACGTGCCGTTCGAGGAAGCCAAGCAGCTGGGAGCCATCGCCCTCTTCGGCGAGAAGTACGGCGACAAGGTGCGCGTGGTGCGCTTCGGTCCCTCCTGCGAGTTCTGCGGTGGTATCCACGCCACGTCAACGGGTCGCATCGGTTTCTTCAAGATACTGACCGAGAGCAGCGTGGCCGCTGGCATCCGCCGTATCGAGGCCAAGACGGGTAAGGACTGCGAAGAGATACTCTATCAGTTGGAAGACACGCTGAAGGCCGTGCGCACGTTCTTCAACAACGCCAAGGACCTGCAGGGTGTCATTCGGAAGTATATCGACGAACACGACACCATGAAGAAGGACATCGAACACTTCAAGGCACAGGCCGTGGAGCGCGCGAAGGACAAGCTCATCGAGAAAGCTCAGACCGTGAATGGTGTGACGCTGGTGAAGGCCGTCCTGCCGCTTGACGCACAGTCGGCCAAGGACCTGGTGTTCAAGGTGCGCGAAGCCGTTCCCTCCCGTCTGCTCTGTGTCGTTGGCACGGTGAATGACGGCAAGCCGCTGCTCAGCATCATGATTAGCGACGACCTCGTGAAGGAACAAGGACTCCACGCCGGACAGATGGTGCGCGAGGCGGCCAAGCTCATCCAGGGCGGTGGCGGCGGACAGCCCCATTTCGCCTCCGCTGGTGGCAAGAACGTGGACGGCCTGAATGCCGCCATTGAGAAAGTGGTGGAGCTGGCCAAGCTTTAGTCGCTGTAGGCCACGGAATACACATACCGGGAGTCGGGACTGACCACAGTGTCAACCCGGCTCCCTCTTTGTTGCAGGATGGTCTTCATCGTGCTGCGGATGCCCTCGCCCGATCGTTTCTGCACCGCCTCCTTCATGGTCCACAGGCGCACGAACTCCAGTTCTGGCTGCGGCGCGGCTGTAATCTGCCGCACCTCCTCGTCGCTCATCGTGTAGCGCACCAGCGATTCTCGGTAGCCGCGCATCGACTCAATGTCCACGCCGACGGGCTTGTCGTCGATGACGCAGATGGCGGCCTCCCTGCAGTGGCTCATGTTGAAACAGATGTCGGGGTGACCCACGATGAACGGCTTGCCGTGCTCGCCGAAGGAGAACACGGGTGGCTCTTCAATGCCGCACTCGCGGCGCAGTCCCTCGCACAGCAGCAGGTAAGCAGCCACACACGTGCGCCGTCCGAGGTCGTGGCGGAAGGCCAGTGCCTGCTGGCGGCGCTGTTCGGACAGGAGCGGCAGTGCGCGCTCCACGTCCAGCAGTTCCAGGCGGTCGTTGAGGTAAATCATCTTGTCCTATTGTTTTGTTTCGTCCTTTGGCTCTTCCGTCTGCGCCGTTGGCCAGTTGACCAGGAAGAGGCGTTCCGTGGCGCGTGTGAAGGCCGTATAGAGCCAGTGGATATAGTCGGGCGACAGCATCTCCTCCGTCATGTAGCCCTGGTCCACATAGACGTGTGCCCACTGTCCGCCCTGTGCCTTGTGGCACGTGGCAGCGTAGGCAAACTTCACCTGCAGCGCGTTGAAATAAGGGTCTTGCTTGAGCTTCCTAAGCCGTTCCCGTTTGGTGGGAATGTCCGCGTAGTCGGCCATCACCTGCTGGTAGAGCTGCTCCTGCCGTTCGCGCGGCAGTGCTGGAGCCTCTGAGGTCAGCGTGTCCAGCAGCACGGTGGCCGTCAGTTCCGCGTCGTCATAGTCGGGGAAGGTCAGTGTCACGTCGGCAAAGTGGAAGCCATACAGCGTGCGGCAGTTGCGCACCCGGCGCACCTCCGCCCTGTCGCCGTTGGCGATGAACGTCTCGCCCTTGCCGTCCGCTTGTCCACCTGTGGGCAGCGGCCAGAAATAGTTGTTCTTCACAATCATCAGCTGGTCGCCCGTGGTCAGCTCCCCCTCGCGGTCCAGCACGGTGCGGCGGATGCCCTCGTTGTAGATGTTGGCGCGTTTGTTGGAGCGCGTGACCACCAGTGTCTCGTCCATCCCCACCCGTGAATAGCTGCCTGCCAGCGTCTCTATCAGTTCGTCGCCCCTCACCAGGCGGATGTCCGGGAACTCCCCGAAGCACACCCTCGGCCAGCCGATTACGCCGTCCTCCTCCATCGCGGCCAGCAACCGTCGGATGGCCGTGGCGTTGTAGAGGATGCCCGAGTCCTGGCTCTGCCTCACCACCTCGTTGAGGTCACACGCGCTGACGTGCAGGCCGTAGCTCCGCAGCACGTCGTCCCTCAGTGCCGGACTCTCGTCCTCGCCAACGGGTGGCAGCTGGGCGCGGTCGCCTATCAGCATCAGGCGACAGTTGTTGCCGTTGTAGACGTAGCGTATCAGGTCGTCCAGCAGCTGCCCCTGTGCGAAGGGCGTGTCGCCGAACGCCGCAGCGTTGGCAATCATCGAAGCCTCGTCCACGACAAACAGCGTGTTGCGTGCCCTGTTGTAGTCCAGCGTGAACGCGCCCTCCAGCGACTTCTGTCGGTAGATGTGTCGGTGGATGGTGTAGGCCGGATGGCCAGCATAGAGCGAGAACACCTTGGCGGCGCGTCCCGTCGGAGCCAGCAGCACCATGTGCTGTCCCAGTGCAGCCATGGTCTTCACGATGGCGGCAGCCAGCGAGGTCTTCCCCGTTCCTGCCGAACCGCGCAGCACCAGGGCGGCCTCCTCGTGGCGGTCGGTCATGAAGGCGGCAAACGCACCGATGGCCTGTTCCTGTTCCTCCGTCGGCACGTGCTTAAAATTTTGCCGGATGCGGCAAGTCAGCTCCTCGGTAATCATACGGACAAAGGTAGTGCAAACCGAGCGAAAAACCAAATTTTGGAGCAGCGAATGTAGAGGGAAAGCTCGCTTTTCCTCTACTGAGTCGCGACAAAATAAGCCGAAGGCAAATTTATTTGAGTTTTTCCGAGGTGCCGCCTACCTTCGACCGAAGGTCAGAGGTACGAATAAGCGAGCGTTTCCTTACCTACTTGCCCAATATCAGGTCGATATCTCCATCCCAGTTGGGATTGACATAGACCACGAGGGGCAGCTTCTTGATGACCAGTGCTTCGTACTCCCCGGCAATCTCGTAGTAGTGGTTGCGCTGGAACACCAGTGTGCCGTTGGCCAGTTGCTCGTCGGTGTTGACCGTGTCCGTGGTGGAGCAGCTACTTGTCGTCCTTCTCTTCATGCGCAGGGGTACTACCATCACCTCATCGTCCGCTCCCTCCTTCTCGATGGTGATTCGCACATACAGTGTGGAAGTGACGGGAAGCAGGTTCGACACGCATCGACACACTTCGA
>CAVFBU010000092.1:0-7645 GCA_963620725.1 Vescimonas coprocola | reverse complement strand
GGTATTCCTTGAAGCGGTGGGCCATGATGGCCTCGCCCTGGCTTGCGGTGAGCACGTTGGTGCGCAGTCCGATGATGCCGCGCGAGGGAATGTCGAACTCGATGTCCACACGCTCGCCGAGGTTAATCATGGAGGTCATGTCGCCCTTACGGCGCGTCACCATGTCAATCATCTTGGAGGCAAACTCCTCGGGCACGTTGATGGTCAGTTCCTCAATGGGTTCGCATTTCACGCCGTCAATCTCCTTATAGATAACCTGCGGCTGTCCCACCTGCAACTCATAGCCCTCGCGGCGCATGGTCTCGATGAGCACGGAGAGGTGCAGCACACCGCGTCCGCTAACAATCCAGCGGTCGTTGGCATCCTCCACCTGACGGACGCGCAGAGCCAAGTTCTTCTCCAGTTCCTTTTCCAGGCGTTCGTTGATATGGCGCGAGGTGACGAACTTTCCCTCTTTGCCGAAGAACGGAGAGTCGTTGATGGTGAAGAGCATGGACATGGTAGGTTCGTCAATGGCGATGGGCGGCAGCGGTTCGGGGTGCTCCACGTCGCAGATGGTGTCGCCAATCTCGAATTTCTCCAGACCGATTACGGCACAGATGTCGCCGCAGTCCACCTGTTCGGTGCGCTGGTGTCCCATTCCGTCGAACACGTGTAGCTCCTTGATTTTCGTCTTCTCCTGCGAACCGTCGCGGTGGCTGATGACCACCTGTTGGCCGTCCTTCAGCTGTCCGCGATGGACGCGTCCCACAGCGATGCGACCCGTATAGCTGCTGTAGTCCAGACTGGTAATCAGCATCTGCGGTGTTCCCTCGATCTGCTTGGGGGCAGGAATCACCTCGATAATCTTGTCAAGCAGATAGGTAATATCGGTGGTGGGCTTGTTATAGTCTTCACTCATCCATCCGTTCTTGGCAGAGCCGTACACAACGGGGAAGTCAAGCTGGTCTTCGGTGGCGTTGAGCGAGAACATCAGGTCGAACACCATCTCATAGACCTCTTCCGGACGACAGTTGGGCTTGTCCACCTTGTTCACCACAACGATGGGCTTCAGTCCGATTTCCAGGGCCTTCTGCAATACGAAGCGCGTCTGCGGCATAGGACCTTCGAAAGCATCCACCAGCAGCAGACAGCCATCGGCCATGTTCAGTACGCGTTCCACCTCGCCTCCGAAGTCGGAGTGTCCCGGAGTGTCTATGATGTTTATTTTAGTGCCTTTCCAGTTGATACTCACATTCTTGGAAAGAATCGTGATGCCACGTTCGCGCTCCAGGTCGTTGGAGTCCAGTACTTGGCTGCTCAGGTCCTGTCCCTCACGGAACAGGTTTCCTGCAAGCATCATCTTGTCCACAAGCGTCGTCTTGCCGTGGTCCACGTGTGCGATAATCGCAATGTTACGGATATCCTGCATTCTCTTTTTGTTAAAATCGGCTGCAAAGTTAGTGTAAATCGGGCGAAATACAAAGAAAACACCTCTTTTTTTAATATTTTGTCTTACCTTTGCAGCGCGAAACCAAGAAGCAAGCATGAAACAAGTAAAGCCAAAGAAAAACCTCGGTCAGCATTTCCTCACCGACCTCGGCATTGCCAAGCGCATTGCCGATACCGTTGATGCGTGTCCCGAACTGCCTGTGCTGGAGGTGGGACCGGGCATGGGCGTGATGACCCAGTTCCTGACGGAGAAGCCACGGCCACTGAAGGTGGTGGAGATAGACCGTGAAAGCGTGGCGTACCTCAACGAGCATTTTCCGAGGCTGCGCGAGAACATCCTTGGCGAGGATTTCCTGCGCATGGATCTTAACAAGGTGTTCGACGGACAGCCGTTCGTGCTGACGGGCAACTATCCCTACGACATCTCGTCGCAGATCTTCTTCAAGATGCTGGACAACCGCAACCTGATTCCCTGCTGCACGGGTATGATACAACGCGAGGTGGCACTGCGGATGGCCAGTCAACCGGGCAACAAGGCATACGGCATCCTGTCGGTGCTGACGCAGGCTTGGTACGATGTGGACTATCTCTTCACCGTCGATGAGACGGTGTTCAACCCACCGCCCAAGGTGAAGAGTGCCGTCATCCGCATGACGCGCAACAAGGTGGAGCAACTCGGCTGCGACGAACAGCTCTTCAAGCGCGTCGTCAAGACCGTGTTCAACCAGCGCCGCAAGATGCTGCGCGTGTCGCTGCGCCAGCTCCTGCCTCGTCTGTCGGAGCTTGACACGCCGCTCACGCGCCACGAAATGATGACGCAGCGTCCCGAACAACTCACCGTCGGCCAGTTTGTCGAGTTGACGAATCTGGTGGAAGCGGAGCTGTGTGCGCGAGCACAAAATCTTGATTAAGGTCAAGATTATCGTCTATTCCTGAGATTTTTCGGTCGAACAGTATGGCCGGTTCGGAAAAACCGCTTACCTTTGCAGCGTGATTTAGAGAAGCACAGTCATTCAATAGGAAAACACAGTTCAATAGGAATCAAAAGTTCAATAGGTAGACGTTTGAAAGATAAAACACAGATTGTCAGTAGTAAATAGGTAGACAAGGTAAGAAGACAAGATGACTGAACAAGGATAACGGAATAAGGATAAAGGATAACAGGATAACGGAGATTGTTGAAAGGATAATACAAAGTGTTGAATGTTTAGAGAAAGGTAGAAAAACACACACGACGACAAAGAAGATTACCCTGTATGCAGCTTATGCTGCAACAGGTTCGGGAGTGAGGGACGAGGAGTCCTTTTTTTTGTGTCCGAAACCCAAGACCCTCTTTTGGAGCGTATTACACCTTCTTTTGGAGCGTATTACACCTTGATGCATTTTTTCAGCCAGCCGCCTCGGCAGAGGCGCGTCAGGAACATCAGTCCGCGGAACGTCAGTTCGATGGCCATGGCAGTCCATACGCCGGGCAACCCGTAGGTGACGGCGAGCAGGGCGGCCAGCGTGAGGCGCACGCCCCACATGGAGGCCAGACTCATGATGGCTGGACGTAGAGTGTCTCCAGCACCGACGAACACACCGTTGCAGACGATGGCTGCGGCAAACATCGGTTCGGCAAAGGCTTCGATGCGCAGGCAGGTAACCCCTATCTCGCGGATGGCTTCCACCGGGGTCATCAGTGCCATCAGTTCCGGAGAGAAGCAGTACATCAGTCCGCCCATCACCGTCATCACGGCAATACCCATGGTGACCGACAGGCGTGCAAACGAGCGCGTCAGCAGCCGCTGTCCAGCACCGATGCCCTGCCCGACGAGGGTCGTGGCAGCCTCAGCAATGCCGTAGCCGGGCATATAGCACAGGCTTTCCACGGTGATGGCGAGCGAGTGGGCGGCAATGGCGATAGTGCCGAGCGGTGCGACGATGAGTGTGCTCACAATCTGTGCGCCATTCATCAGCAGGTGCTGCAGTCCCATCGGTGCACCGATGCCGAAGGCGTTCTTCACGGTCTCGGCGGTCGGGCGGAACGAGCCACGCCGCCCTTTCAAGTGCAGCATATCGGAGCGGAAGATTAGGAAATAGCCCATCAGCAGGGCGGTCACCAAGTAGGCACTGGCAGTGCCCATGGCTGCGCCGACCACGCCGTAGCCGAGCAGGAAGATGAAGACGTAGTTGAACACCACGTCGAGCAGACACATCAGGATGTTAAGCATACTCGGCACCTTCATGTTGCCCGAACATTTCAGCATCGAGCCGAACAGGTGATGCAGCTGGAACAGGGGTGCGGCACACGAGAAAATCAGGAAGTAGAGCGACGCGTCGCTGGCGATGTCGGCCGTTCCGCCCAGCCAGAAGGGCAGTGGGCGGTGGATGGACACGCCGATGGTGGTCAGACAGACGCTGAACAGCAGACAGCAGGTGATGGCCTGGCGCAGGATGCGGCGCGCCCTTTCAAAGTCGTTGGCTCCGATGGCGTGAGCCACCTGCACGGAGAAACCCATCGAGCAGGCGGCGGCCAGACCGCCAAACAGCCACGAGGTACTCTCTATCAAGCCGATGGAGGCCGACGCCCGTGCCCCCAGGTGCGCCACCATGGAGGCGTCGATGAAGAACATCACGATGGTGGAGAGCTGAGCCAACATGGAGGGAATGCTCAACTGGGCTATCAGGTTGAGCTTTTCCCCCCGTGTCAGGTCGCGGCCTTCGCGGATGCAGGCCAGCAAGTCCGTCTTTTCCTTCTTCTCGCAGCTCATCGGTTGTTATTCAGCCTCCAGCAGTAGTACGCGACTGGACCAGTCGCTGCGGAGGTTCCATTCGGGACTATTGCGGTAGGGCACGTCCAGTCCGTGGTTCATCAGGTAGGCTCCGCTGAACTGCTTGCCCTCGATGTCGAGCGGCTTCTCGTCGATGCGGTTGAGTTCTTTGACGCGGTACATCTTGGCAGCATCCAGTCCGGCCATGTGGACACGCGGCAGGTGTTCGTTCTGGAACGACTCCGTCTTCCACCAGTAGAACACGGCCTTGTCCTTGGCTTCGTCCACATACATCATCGAGGCCAGTCCCTTCCTGTCGTAGGGAGACACCAGGCGGTAGATGTCGCCAAACTGCACGATGGGACGTATCTGCTTGTATTCGGCGATGGCCTTGCGGCAGAGTTCCTTCTCGCTGTCGGTCATGTTCTTGGGTTGGATTTCCATGCCCAGTCGGCCACTCATAGCCACGTCAATGCGATATTTCATAGCGGTCGTGCGGAACACGGTGTGGTTGGGCGTGGCCGAGATGTGGCATCCCATGGCGATGGCCGGGAAGAAGTAGCTCGTGCCCCACTGCATATAGACGCGCTGCAGGGCATCGGTGTTGTCGGATGTCCAGAACTCGTCGAAGTAAGGCAGCACGCCCCAGTTGGCGCGTCCGCCACCGGAGGCGCAGGCCTGGATGGTCACATCGGGATATTTGTCGCGGATGCGCTTGCACACGGTCTCGAAGCCCCTGTGATAGGCGATGTAGAGGTGGCTCTGGTCGGCCATGTTCAGGTATTGCGAGCCGTGGTTCATGATGGCCATGTTAGCGTCCCACTTGATGTAGTCGATGTCGGGATATTTGCCCAACAGGTTGTCCACCACGTTGAAGACGAAGTCCTGCACCTTGGGGTTGCTCAGGTCGAGCACCAACTGCGTACCACCGCGCCCCTGTACGGCAGCGCGCTTCGGAGCTTTGATGACCCAGTCGGGGTGCTTCTCGTAGAGTTCACTGGTGGTGTTGGTCATCTCGGGTTCTATCCAGATGCCGAACTTCACACCATGCTTCTTCGCGTCGCGCAGCAGTCCCTCAATGCCTTCGGGCAGCTTGTTGCGGTCTACGGTCCAGTCGCCCAGCGACGAGTTGTCGGACTTACGCGGATATTTCGCGCCGAACCAGCCGTCGTCCATGACAAACAGCTCGCCGCCCATGGAGGCAATGTCGGCCATCATCTGATCCATGCCCTGCTGGTTGATGTCGAAGTAGACACCTTCCCAGGAGTTGAGCAGGATTTTGCGCGCGGTATTCCCGTGCATGAGCTTATGGTTGCGCCCCCACTTGTGGAAGTTGCGGCTCGCCCCCGACAGTCCCTCGCTGCTGAAGGTCAGTGCCAAGGCCGGAGTCACGAATGTCTCGCCCTTCTTCAGGTGGTATTCTGAGTTGTCCTCGTTGATGCCAGCAAAGAAATAGTGGTATTCCGTGTCGTCGGTGTCGATTTTCAGGCGGTAGTTGCCGCTGTAGCAGAGGGCAGCACCGATGACCTGTCCGCAGTTCTCGCGGGCCTTGCCGTCGAGCGAGAACATCACCTCGGCGTGGGCGGTGTGTGCGTTGCGCGTACCGTCCTTGTTCACGATGACGCGCTGCCCCGTGGTCAGCGGCTCTTCCACCAGCTGACACTCGCTGCCCCACGAGCCAGTGAGGCGGCTCAGCCATACGTCGCCGCGCCGGATGGGCAGCATGGCCGAGGCGAAGGTGGTCAGTGTGACGGTCTGTTTCTCGCCGTTGGTCACCTCGCTCCACGTCTCTATCATGTCCACGTCGCGGTAAGCTTTGTATTTCAGGTTCACGATGAGGGGATAAACGGGGTCTTTCAGCCGGATGGTGGTCACGTCGCCCTCGCGGCTCACACCGTCTGCCAACAGCTCCGTCGAGAGGTTGCCGTCGGCGTGGCGCATGGCGAAGGCGGCTTCAGTGGGCGTGTTCAGTCCGTGGGCTGGATAGAGGTCCATGCGTCCGTTGGAGGGCTTCTGGAGGTGCGCCAGTTCCTTGGCGTCCAGTTTTGCTCCGAAATACACATACTGTGGACGTTTCCCCTGCTCCACGTCAAGTACCAGGGTTATGTTCTTGGTTTCCACGACCACCTGTTCGCCCCAGGCCACAGCAGACACGAGGCAGCCGACAACGGCCAGAATCACATTCTTCTTCATACGGAAATGGTTTTTGCGTTATTGTAATCGTGTTGCAAAGTTACACTTTTTTTCTCAGACTGTCAAGGGCGGTGGCGTATTTTGCAAACAATTGGGCAGAATAGTATCATTGTCCCTGCTTTTCCAGCAGACTTTTCATCTCTTCGCAGAGGTAGGGCCTGATGTCGGCGTAGGGAATGGTAAAGGAGACCAGTCCCACGGCGTAGCTGGCTATCTCGTATTGCTGGTAGACGAACGCCATTCCGTCCTTGGTCGGACTGGGGGCGTTGACGGGCAGGGGGAAGTGACCGTCGTCGGGGAGGAACAGATAGTCCTTGTAGTTCGTTGCGGCATCGGTAATGCCGCAGTCCGTCAGATAGCTGACGATGCCCTTGCGCAGCAGCGGCTGCATCAGCATCACCTTGGTCGTGTCTACCGTCTGCGTCAGCGGACGACAGGTGCGCTTGCTGATGGTGGTCTCCGCGTAATAGTACGAGCCGTGTGCACCGCCGAGATACGCCTCGTGGGAAATGCCGTAGGTGAGGTAGGCTGGTGTCTCCCCTTGTTTCTTCACCTTCACACGGCTGAGAAAGTGGGGCACCCAGTCGCTCCCGTCGTTGAACGCCATCATCTCCTTCTGCTGTGCGGCAAAGTACCGCTTCGTGCCCTCCGCATAGTGCATCACGAGGCTGTCGCACCGCTGCACGTCCCCCTGAAACAGTGGGTAGTCCTTCAGCGCAGGGTCTTCGTTGGTGTAGGGCAGGTAGATGGTGGCCAGCCTCTCGGCAATAAACTGCTTGACACCGGTGGCCAGGCGGTCAGACTGTTGGGGGTAGTCCACCTCATAGGAACACTCGATGGTAGAGTCCTGGTGGGTGGTGTAGGTATAGGCCGGGGCTGTGACGAGCGTGTCGGCTTTGGTCGCAACGGCAGGGGCGTTCTCGCCCAAGACCGTTCTCTCCGTACTCTTGCAGCCCGTATTGAGGAGCAGCACCGCTGCAAGCATCACGCAGCAAGTCAGATATAAAGTTCTTTTCATTTCTTTGGTCGTTTTATATCATACCGTCATTGCTGTCAGCGTCTTTACGTGAGCGACTGGACTTCCTCTGCCGTCAGGCCGGAGAGTTCGGCTATCATTTGGATGTCTAAACCGCGCTGCAACATCGCCTTGGCAATGCTTATTGCCTTCTGTTTTTCACCTTCCGCACGGCCTTCCGCGCGACCTTCCGCGCGACCTTTCTCCAGTCCTTCCGCACGCCCTTTCTTCAAGCCTTTTTCCAAGCCTTTCT
>CAVFBU010000091.1:0-8000 GCA_963620725.1 Vescimonas coprocola | reverse complement strand
AACGACATCATGTCCAACAACTGCATTTGTGCAGGATTGAATGTTGCGGTTTGTGGCATTTCCTTCTTTTTTGCCTGCAAAGATAGTGCAAACCGAGAGAAAAACCAAATTTTGGAGCAGCGAATGCAGAGAAAAGCTCGCTTTTCCTCTGCTGAGTCGCGACAAAATAAGCCGAAGGCAAATTTATTTGAGTTTTTCCGAGGTGCCGCCTATCTTCGACCGAAGGTCAGAGGTACGATTAAGCGAAGAGAATACAAAAGAAAAATCCATTTTTCTTTTTATTCTTGAGTACCTTCGACGCGCAGCGTCAGAGCACCCAAGGTGTAGCCTCGCATTAGTCGGCGACTTACCAAGGAGCAACCTCGCTATATGTGCAGTAGATGTGCAGTAGATGTGCAGTAGATGTCCAGTAGATGTCCGGTATATGTCCCATCATCATCGGACAAGTACTGGACAAGTACTGGACAAATACTGGACAACGATGGGCGCAAATAGCCGAGAAGTACGGCGCAAATAGCCGACTACTACGGTGCAAATAGCATTTGCGGCTCCAAATAAAAAGAAAAAACGTGGTTTTTCTTTGTTTTTCTCTCGGTTTGGCACAACCTTTGGCCTTCGGCCGAAGGTACTCACGCTCGGAAATGCTCAAATAAATTTGGCATTTCTCTCACTTATTCGTACCTTTGCACACCAATTGCAGACGATGATGCAACCGCAAGGAATGGATACGATGAAAAAAAGACTGCTCGGCCTGACCCCCGACGAACTCAAGGCACTGGTGGCCGAACTGGGGATGCCGGCGTTCACTGCCAAGCAGATAGCCCAATGGCTCTACGGACACCACATCACGGACATTGACGGGATGACCAACATCTCGAAGCAGAACCGTGTGCGGCTGGCCGAGCGATGCGAGGTGGGGGCATTAGCTCCCGCCGACTGCCAACGGAGCGTGGACGGAACGGTGAAATACCTGTTTCCCGTCAGCTGCGGCGAGGGGAAATTCGTGGAGACCGTGTACATCCCCGACGGCGAACGCGCCACGGTCTGCGTATCGTGCCAGGTGGGCTGTAAGATGAACTGCCTGTTTTGCCAGACAGGCAAGCAGGGATGGGAGGGCAACCTCACCGCAGCCGACATCCTCAACCAGATCTATGCCCTGCCCGAGGCGGAAAAGCTGACCAATATCGTGTTCATGGGACAGGGCGAACCGATGGACAACCTTGATGCTGTGCTCCGCGTCTGCCAGATTATGACCGCTCCGTGGGGCTACCAGTGGAGTCCGAAGCGCATCACCGTCAGCTCGGTGGGCGTGAAGGGGAAACTGAAGCGTTTCCTCGACGAGAGCGACTGCCACGTGGCCATCTCCCTGCACACACCGCTCCACGAACAGCGGTTGCAGCTCATGCCTGCCGAAAAGGCCATGCCGATAGCGGAGACGGTGGAGCTGCTGCGGCAGTACGACTTCACGCACCAGCGCCGCTGCTCGTTCGAATATATCTGTTTCGGCGGTCTCAACGACACGGAGGCGCACGCCGAAGCCATCGTCAGCCTGCTGAAGGGACTGGAGTGCCGCGTCAACCTCATCCGCTTCCACGAGATTCCCGACACAGACCTGCCCGGAGCCGACGAGCGGCGCATGGAACAGTTGCGCGACTATCTGACCAGCCACGGCGTGTTCACCACCATACGCGCCAGCCGGGGACAGGACATCTTCGCCGCCTGCGGACTGCTGTCGACGGCTCACAAGAACAAGGAACAACAAAAACATACCCTATAAATAGACTTACAACAATGGAAAATAAACTGATTCGCGTGGCCATCACGCACGGAGATACCAATGGCATCGGCTATGAAATCATCCTCAAAGCCTTTGCCGACCCAGCTCTGCTGGAACTCTGCACACCGATAGTTTACGGCTCGCCGAAGGTGGCCACCTACCACCGCAAGACGCTCAATCTGGAAACGGGCTTCAACGTCATCGAACGCGCCGAGGATGCCTGCGACGGCAAGCTCAACATACTGGCCTGCTGCGACGAAGAGGTGAAGGTGGAGCTGGGACAACCCTCAGAAGAGGCCGGCAAAGCCGCACTGATGGCACTGGACCGCGCCATGACGGACTACCGTTCGGGACGCTACGACGTGCTCGTCACCGCACCCATCAACAAGGCCACCATCCAGGGCGATGGGTTCCATTTCCCCGGACACACCGAGTATATTGAGACCTGCGTGGGCGAAGGACAGCAGGCACTGATGATCCTGATGAACGAAGACCTGCGCGTGGCTCTCGTCACTACCCACCTACCCCTCCGCAACGTGGCGGATGCCGTCACCCAAGCAGCCATCGTGGAGAAGGCCACGGTCTTCCACCGCAGTCTGCTCCGCGACTTCCGCATCTCCTGTCCGCGCATCGCCGTGCTCTCACTCAATCCGCACACGGGCGACAACGGACTATTAGGCACGGAGGAGAAAGACATCATCCTGCCAGCCATCGCGGAACTGGAGAGCAAGGGTATACAGGCTTTCGGACCATACTCGGCTGATGGTTTCTTCGGCAGCGGTGCCTACTCGCATTTCGACGGTGTGCTGGCCATGTACCACGACCAGGGACTGGCGCCGTTCAAGACCATCGCACTGGACAACGGTGTGAACTTCACCGCCGGACTGCCCATCGTGCGCACCTCGCCCGACCACGGCACGGCCTACGATATTGCCGGACAGGGCGTGGCTGACGAGAACTCCTTCCGCCAGGCCATCTATACCGCCATCGACGTGTTCCGCAACCGACAGTTCTACGACGACCCGATGCAGAACCCACTGCCCAAGCTCTTCCACGAGAAACGCGACGACAGCGAGAAGGTGCGCTTCACCATTCCGAAAAGCAAGGGAAAAGCCGACAACCAATAAGGACATCCGATGAGTAAGCGCTGGCAAAACATCTTCTTCATCGTCGGCCTCGTCATCCTCGCCCTGATGGTGACGCAGCTGGACTTTGCGGCCACCTGGGCAGGACTGCGGCGTGCAGGCTACTGGGCCGTGGCTGTCGTGGTGCTGTGGGGCTTCCTCTACCTGTTCAACACGGCAGCGTGGTGGGTCATCATCCGAAGTCAGGAAGAGCCATCGGCGACGAGACGCCTCTCCTTCTGGTGGCTCTATAAGGTGACTATCAGCGGCTTCGCCATCAACTACGCCACACCCGGCGGACTGATGGGCGGTGAGCCTTACAAAATCATGATGCTCCGCCCGAAGGTCGGGACAGAGCGCGCCACCTCGTCCGTCATCCTGCACTCCATGACCCACATCTTCTCCCATTTCTGGTTCTGGCTGTTAGGCTGCGTGCTCTACCTGCTGACGCAGCCTATGACACCACTGATGTGGGTGCTGCTGCCCGTCATTGCAGGGTTCTGTCTGCTGGCCATCTGGTTTTTCTTCAAGGGCTACAAGTACGGCTTCACCGTATGGCTGATGCGCATCCTGAGCCGTTTCCCACTGGTCAAGCGGTGGGCACAGCCGTTCGTTGAGCGCAATGCCGAACAACTCCGCGAGGTGGACGGACAGATTGCAGCACTGCGCGGACAGCACCGAAACACCTTCGTCGGCGCACTGATGCTGGAACTGGGTTGCCGCATCGCCTCGGCACTGGAGATTTTCTTCGTGCTACTGGTCGTTATGCCGACCGCCAACTACCTACAGAGCATCCTCATCCTGGCCTTCACCAGTCTCTTCGCCAACCTCTTGTTCTTCATCCCCCTGCAACTGGGCGGACGCGAGGGCGGTTTCCTCATGTCGGCAGGTGGCCTGGGAATGACGGCCTCGGCAGGCATCTTCGTCGCACTCATCGTGCGCATCCGTGAGCTGATATGGACAGGAATAGGACTGCTGATGATAAAAATCAACCGTAAAACACAGGAGGAACGATAATTTTCCGCCCGTCTGTGCCATTATGTCAGATTTATTTTGTACCTTTGCCCACTAAAATGAAGAGTTCCGAGCTACAGACCGTCAAACAGCGTTACAACATCGTAGGCAACTGCGAAGGGTTGAACCACGCACTCGATGTCGCCTTGCAAGTGGCACCGACGGATTTGAGCGTGCTCGTTGTCGGCGAGAGCGGTGTCGGCAAGGAAATCATTCCCCACGTCATCCACGACAACTCGCCACGGCGACGGGAGAAATATTTCGCCATCAACTGCGGATCCATCCCCGAAGGCACCATCGACTCCGAACTCTTTGGGCACGTGAAAGGCTCGTTTACCGGTGCCGTCAACGACTCGTCCGGCTATTTCGGAGTGGCCAACAAGGGTACACTGTTTCTCGATGAGGTGGGCGAGCTGCCTCTGGCCACGCAAGCCCGACTGCTCCGCGTGCTCGAAACGGGCGAATACATTCCCGTGGGAGCCACGGAGGTGCATCGGACGGACGTGCGCATCGTGGCCGCCACCAATGTCAACATCCGACAGGCCATCAGCGAAGGCCGTTTTCGCGAGGACCTCTACTACCGGCTCAACTCCATCCCCATCCAGATGCCACCGCTCCGCGAGCGCGGCGAGGACATCATCCTGCTGTTCCGCCTCTTCGCCATGCAGATGGCCGAGAAATACCACATGGAGAAGGTGGTGCTGACGGACGAGGCCAAACAGGTGCTGATGCGCTACAAATGGCCAGGCAACGTGCGACAGCTCAAAAACATCACCGAACAGATCTCCGTGCTTAGTCCCGAGCGACAGCTGACCGCCGAAGCCCTCATGCAGTTCATTCCGCAAGACCAGGAGACCACACAGTTAGTGGCCATCCGCCACGACACGGAGCACAGCTTCGAGAACGAGCGCGAAATCCTCTATAAAATCCTGTATGAGTTGCGCAGCAATGTCAACGATATGCGGCGCGAAATGGGCACACTGAAGAAGCAGATAGCTGACGTGCAAACCGCACCAATGAGCGAGACGACAGCCATCTCCACCACACAGTTGTCCACCGTCAATGCCATCCAACCCGTCCGCCGGAATATGGAAGAGGCCGATGCCGAGGAATATGTGGAGCCCGAGAAAGAACCCGAGAACCTCAACCTCAACGACTGGAGCCGGCAGGCACTGGAGAAGGCACTGAACCGCAATGGCGGCAACCGCAAGAAGGCGGCACGGGAACTGGGCATCAGCGACCGCACGCTCTACCGCAAGCTGAAGCAGTTCGGACTCTCCGTCATGCTCCTCCTGCTGTGCTGCGCCTGCTCCGTCAGCTATAAGTTCAACGGAGCCAGCATCGACTACTCCAAGACGAAGACCATCCAGATTGCCGACTTCCCCATCCGCTCCAGCTACGTCTGGGGACCCATGGGACCGCTGTTCAACAACCAGTTGAAAGACCAGTTCGCCAACCACACACGGCTGCAACAGGTGAAACGCAATGGCGACCTGAAGATAGAAGGCGAAATCACCCAATACCAGCAGCGCAACAAGTCGGTGTCGGCAGAAGGATACTCGGCACAGACCGAGCTTTCCATGACCGTCAACGTGCGCTTCACCAACAACGCCAACCACAACGAGGACTTCGAACGGCAGTTCACAGCCTCGGCCACATACGAGACGACACAGTCACTGAACTCCGTGCAGGAGGAACTGGTGACACAGATGTCCAAAGAACTCTGCGACCAGATATTCAACGCCACCGTGGCCAACTGGTAACATCATGTAAGATACAAGCGAGTATAGACACATGACGAACATAGCAGAGCTGATCAGCAATCCGGAGCGCATGGACCGCGACACCCTCTACGAGTTGCGGCAGACACTGGCGCTGCACCCCTACTTCCAGACCGTCCGGCTGCTGATGCTGCAGAACCTCTACCTGCTCCACGACCCCTCGTTCGACGAGGAACTGCGGAGGTCGGCAGGCTACATCACCGACCGGCGCACGCTGTTCAACGTGGTGGAAGGAGGTCACTACCAGTGGCAGCGCGAAGCGTCGCCTGTCACAGTCGCCCCCGACGGCGACCGCACCATCGCCCTCATCGACACCTTCCTTGAGTCCATCCCGGACGAAGAGGAGACAGAAGAGGGAAAAGAGAAGCGCCGCCCCACCCCAGCCGATGCCACCGTGGACTACGTGTCCTACCTGCTGGAAAACGAAGCAGAGGACGGGCGCACCGAGGGCGAACCATCGAAGACGCAGCGACTGAGCCTCATCGACCATTTCCTTGAGACGGAACAGGGGCGCTTCGACCTCGGACGACAAGACAACAGCGACGACGGCGACAATAGTCCGCAAGACAACAGCGACAACAGTCCGCAAGACGACAGCGACACCGCCGCACCGAAGACGGAGCAAAAGGCAGGAAACAACGAAGAGGAATTCTTCACCGAGACACTGGCACGCATCTACATCAAGCAGGGACGCTACCAGAAGGCACTCGACATCATCCGGCGGCTCAGTGTGCAGTTCCCCCAAAAGAACGCCTACTTTACCGACCAGATCAGATTCTTAGAGAAATTAATCATAAACAGTAATAAAAACAAAAAGTAAAACAACATGGGACTTTACACATTATTTGTAATTCTGATCCTCCTGGCTGCAGTACTGATGATACTCGTCGTACTGATTCAGGAATCCAAGGGCGGCGGACTCTCGTCCAATTTCTCGTCCTACAACTCATTGGCAGGTGTCCGCAAGACCACCGACTTCATCGAGAAGGCCACCTGGGGACTTGCCGCCGCCATGGTGCTCTTCAGCATCATCTGCGCCTGGGTAGCCCCCACGGCCGTTAGCGACAGCTCCGTGATGGAGAATGTCGAGAAATCGACCACCAACCCCAACACGCTGCCCGGCTTCGGTGCCAGTCAGAGCAAAACGGACGCTCCCACACAAGGTGCACAGAAAGCCGCAACGCCGGCACAGACTCCCGCCAAGCCTGCAAAATAAGGCAAGAACGAAAAAAGTACGCGATTTATTTGGCTATGTCGAATAAATCGCGTACCTTTGCACTCGCTTTCCAAACGGAGAGCCTTGATGGTGCCCGTAGTTCAGTTGGTTAGAGCGTCAGATTGTGGTTCTGAATGTCGTGGGTTCGAGTCCCACCGGGCACCCACCGCGAAATCCCTGCAACCGATAAGGTTTGCAGGGGTTTTTGGTAAAAACAGAAATTCCCACTTTTGGGCAAAAATCCCCACGGGTTGGCTTTGGGTGAGGTTTAACGCACCCCTACCCCTCTAAAAAAATACCACCGGGGGTAGTGAAACAGAAAAACCCCTCGATGTATCACGCACCAAGGGATTCGAGCTCTTTCACAAATATATGAAACAATCGTCTCTGTCAGAAAGAGACGGCTTTCAAATCTTCTTCTATCTTATTGACGCAAACAGACAGACGTTTGTAGGTTTTCTCCCCTGCCTTCTTCACGCCGCTGGTGTATTGCCGCATAAGTGACGGGTTGATGCCTGCACGGCGTGCAATGTCTGTGACATTTAGATACGAGAAATAATTAAAGAACGATTGGATGTCGTACTTGTATATGAACTCCACGTCCGGCAAATCTTTCTCAAACTCCTTCGCTTCCGCATAACAATCCAGCAAATCATCGGGTGACGGCACGGCGAGTGAGTTCCCACCATATTCACGCAAAGTGTCTATCACCTGTTGGGTCTGAGTATATTTCTTTTGTTTCACAGCCATTCTTATTTTAAAAGGTTTCTGCCTCCAGCATCTTCAAGAATTTTCATCTGTTGAATAGCTATCAGGTTCAGCTTGATGAGTCGCTCCGACTGTATCATACCGTCATTGATGTCAGCGTCTTTACGTGAGCGACTGAATTTCCTCTGCCGTCAGGCCGGTGGCCTGCACTATCGTATTGACAGGGACTCCCAGTGCAAGGAATTTAACCGCCATGGCGCGTTTGGCCTCCATTTCACCTTCCGCGCGACCTTTCTTCAAACCTTTCTCCAGCCCTTCTTCGCGTCCTTTCTTCAAACCTTTCTCCAGCCCTTCCGCACGACCTTCCGCACGACCTTCCA
>CAVFBU010000090.1:0-8786 GCA_963620725.1 Vescimonas coprocola | reverse complement strand
TTAAGTCCAAAAGAGACCTTTGACGCACGTCGACGGCCTGTTTTAAGTCCAAAAGTGACCGTCGACGTGCGTCGACGGCCACTTTTTTATTAGGTTGTTTAGCCGTGCTTTTTCCTGTTTCCCTTCATTTTGCAACAATAGTTCAAAACGTTGAATGATAAGTTCAAAAGGCGTATCGGGAAAAACCGTACCTTTGCAGCCGGAAATAAATTACCTATTTAATAATTAACAACTTAAAGCGTATGAAGCAATTAGTATTGACAATGATTTGCGCACTGCTCATCCCCCTCGGTGTGATGGCGCAGGGCCAAGTGGTGAAAGGAACGGTGACCGACCGTAGCGGTGAGCCCATCATCGGGGCAACTGTCACGGAGAAGGGCACCAAGAACGCTACGGTGACCGACTTCAACGGGAACTTCTCTCTCCATGCGGGCAGCAATGCCACGCTGACCTTCAGCTACATCGGTATGAAGACCCAGGACGTGAAGGCATCGGCCAATATGAAGGTGACGATGGAAGACGATGTCAACGGCATCGATGAGATTGTGGTCATCGGTTATGGTACGACACGTCGCAAGGACATCACGGGTTCCGTGGCTTCGGTGAATGCCGAAAAGCTGAACTCGGTGAGCTCGACCAGCGTCAACCAAATGTTGCAGGGTCGTGTGGCTGGTATGAGTGCCATCCAGAGTTCGGCACAACCGGGTGCAGGCATCTCTATCAACATCCGCGGTGCGGCCTCGCCCAGCGGCAGCAACTCGCCGCTGTATGTCATCGACGGTGTGCCCATCCAGACCGGTTCTACGGGTGAGCGCAGCATGGTGCTCAAGGGCTATGACTACATGGACGGTACAGACCGCGACCCACTGAACTCTATCAACCCCAACGACATCGAGAGCATTGAGGTGTTGAAGGACGCTTCGGCAGCCGCCATCTACGGTGCTTCGGCAGCCAACGGTGTCATCCTGGTGACGACAAAGACCGGCAAGAGCGGCAAGCCGAAAGTGGAGTGGCGCAGCGTGGTGACCACCCAGCAGATGAAGTCCTACCCAGAGCGGCTTGGCGCAAAGGCATTCCGTGAGCAGGCCAACCTGTGGACCAAGGAATACTACCTCTATAAAAACAAGATGGGTGTCTATGGCGACAATCCCGTGGACCTGAGCGGCTATACCCCCGTATTCGCCGATGTGAACGGCTACACCGCCGACACCGACTGGATTGACGAAGTGTCGCGTCCCGGCTATATCATCGACCAGAACCTGTCGGTGAACGGTGGTGTGGACAAGACGAAGTACTACGTGTCCTACAACTACTACAAGAACCAGGGTCTCTTGAAGCAGTCTGACCTTGAGCGTCATTCCGTCCGACTGAACCTCAACCAGGAGTTCTCAAAAGTCTTCAAGGCTGGTGTCAAGTTCACCTACTCCAATGTCGGTGCCAACAGTACGTCGGTGGGCACGGGCGGTAACAGTGACAACATGATTATCCGTGCCATTGACTATGCTCCCGACATCCCCGTCAGAGATGCCAACGGCAGCTATTCCAAAAGCTACAACCAGCTCTTGGTGAACCCCGTGTCCTATACCGACCGTGAGGACTACACCAAGACACAGCGCGTGTTCGTTGCCCCCAGCTTCGAGCTGAAGCTCATGGACGGACTGACCCTGAACGGTGTCGGCGGCTATGACACGCAGACCTCCAACCGCAAGATTTTCGTGCCGGCCGACAAGAACTCGACCTCCTTCTCTGACGGTATGGCATCGCTGGGCAATGCCACGGCCACGAACGCCAGCGTTGAGGGTTATCTGAACTACGACAAGACCTTCGGCGACCACCACGTGTCCGCTGTCCTCGGTGCCGGTTACTACAAGACCATCAGCGACGGATTCGGACTCACCGCCGAAGAATTCTTCACCAACTCCTTCGGCTACAACAATGTCGGTATTACCAGCGACATCAACCGCAGAAATGTCAATTCCACCAAGGCAGAGCGCACGAAGCTCTCGCAGTTCTTCCGTGCCAACTACTCCTACAAAGACCGCTACATGCTGACCGTGACCGCCCGTCGCGATGGTTCCAGCTACTTTGCCGAGAACAACAAATGGGGCGTATTCCCCAGTGCTTCTGTAGCCTGGCGCATCAGCGAGGAGCAGTTCATGAAGGGTGCCGCCGACGTGGTCAGCAATCTCAAGCTCCGTGTCGGCTACGGTGCCACGGGTAACGAGAATGTGCTGGGCACCAACTCGCTGTCACTCTACAAGTCGGGGTACAACTACCTCTTTGGCTCTTCCCTGCATACGGGACTGATGCTGACCCAGGTGGAGAATCCCAACCTGAAATGGGAAACGGACTACACCCTCAACATCGGTATTGACTATGGTTTCCTGAACCAGCGGTTCAATGGTTCGATTGAGTTCTTCCACCGTGGCGTGAAAGACCTGCTTGACTATCAGACCCTGCCGTCCAACAATGCTGTGGGTAAAGTGGCCGCCAACATCGGCGAGACCAAGAGCCAGGGATTCGAGTTCTCGCTGAACAGCGACAACCTCACCTCCAGGGTGCTCAAGTGGGAAACCTCGCTGAACGTTTCCTATTTCGTGGCCAACTGGGTGAAGCGCAACCCCGAGGTGACGCTGGCAGAGTATATTGGTGAGAAGGATGCCATCGATGCCATCTATGGTTGGGAGACCGACGGCATCATCACCTCGAAGGACGACATCCCGTCCTATATGCCCGATGCCTATGTGGGCAACATCAAGTACAAGGACCAGAACGGTGACGGTGTGCTCGACTCGAAGGACGTGGTGAAATTGGGTAACTCCACACCGCGCTGGATGATTGGCTTCGGCAACACGTTCACCTGGAAAGGCTTCGATCTGAACTTCTACTTCTACAGTGCACTGGGATTCAAGAAGGCACTCGGCTCGTACAACAGCACCACAGGCCGCACCAACGGACAGATTCCCGTGGCCTCCAACCTCGGCAACAACGGCACAGCTCCGAGCAACACCTGGGCAACGGTTGCCACCGATGTTTGGAACTCGCAGACCGGCATGGGATGGATGCCCGGCATCGCCACCAACCCCTACGACAGCTCGAACCCCTCCGGCAACAATGACTTCTACCTGCAGAACGGTGACTATATCAAGTTGAAGAACATCACCCTCGGCTATACCCTGCCGCAGCGCGTGTTCCAGAAGAGCAACTTCATCCGTGGCGCACGCCTCTTCGTGGATGCCCAAAATCTCTGGACCATCACCAGCTACAAGGGCTTCGACCCCGAGCTGAGCATCGGCAACCCCTATCCGCAGGCTGTCAGTCTTTCCTTCGGTTTCAATCTCAATTTCTAATACGCAACAACGATGAAAAAAATATTATTCGTAGCCCTCTTCGGGGCTTTGGCACTCACCTCATGCGACAACATGCTGGAGACCAAGAACTATACAGACATGTCGTCGGCCAACTTCTTCCAGTCGGAAGGCGACTTTGCGGCCGCAGTAACGGGACTCTATCAGCCGCTCACCACCAACTGGGGATACAGCGACAACGGATGGCGTCAGGCCATCTACAATGCGGATGCCAACTCCTACCTGGTTGCCAGCATGATCACGACAGACATCATGCGCCCCTACTCCAGCAACATCTACGACGAGTTCAACGTCGGTCCGTCATCGTCTGGTGCCATCAAGCATACCTATAACCTGATTCGTTTCGTGGCACGTGCCACGGACATCATCAACCGCATTGAGAATAGTGGTGCCTCAACCGAGGCCATTCGCTCACGCTATGTGGCAGAGACCAAGACCCTCAGAGCCGTCTATATGTACATGCTGCTCGACTTCTTCGGCCCCACCAACGTGAAACTGGATCCGGCTACCCTCATGGACAACACCATTGAGCCGCGCCCTGACCACGACACCTACGTGGGCTACATCAAGAGCGACCTCAACGATGCCATCGCCACATCGTCGTTCACCGACAAGTACAATGACAGCGCAGACGACTGGGGACGAATGTCCAAGTCTATCGCCTATGCCATAAAGATGCGGCTCTGCATGCACGAGAAGCAGTGGTCGGAGGCCAAGGAAGCCTGCCAGGCTCTGATGAACATGGGCTTCTCGCTGTTGTCCAACTATGAGGATGTGTTCACAGGCTCGGTCAACAACAACGCCGAGATAATCTGGGGCGTGTCGGCCAACAGCTCATCGGATAATTTCTATGTCACTGAGCTGCTGCCTGGAGACTTCAAGCGTGGCTACAACAACAAAGGGCGTTCCTATATCCGTGGCACCGAGTCCAATCACTATTCGGGCTGGCAGTCCTACTGCATGCGCTGGGATTTCTATGACACCTTCGCTGACAACGACAAGCGCAAGGAGGTCATCCTGTGCGAATATGAGAACAACGACGGCAAGCGTCTGACACGCGATAACGGCATGGTGGGTCCGCTGCCCATCAAGTTCATGGACTCAGAGTTTACCGAGTGGGGCACGCGGACGGGACAGCCCGTCGTGCGCTACGCCGAGGTGCTGCTCTCCTTCGCCGAAGCTGAGAACGAGTTGAATGGTCCAACCTCCACAGCTGTCAATGCCTTGAAGCAAGTCACCGACCGTGCTGGCATCGAAATACCAGCTACTGCCACCACTTCCAAGGAGGCTCTGCGCAGCTACCTATTGGAGGAGCGCGGCCACGAGCTGTTTGGCGAGGGCGTGCGCCGTCAGGACCTCATCCGTCACGGCGAGTACATCAAGCGGGCACAGGAGCGCGGCAACAACGCCAAGGACTATCAGGTGCTGTTCCCCATTCCACAGTTTGCCATCACCGAAGCTGGCGGCATCTTGAAGCAGAATGAGGGCTACACGGAATGATGATTCTGGTGGGAACACAATGATTTTAGCGGGAAAGGTTCGCCTTTCCCACTAATTTTTCGTACTTTTGTCCCAAACAAAACAAAAAAACCAACGACTATGACAAAAAGATTATTCTTCGCACTGCTGGCCTTGCTGGCCATGACAGTACAGGCGCAGACCAAGGCGCAGCAGTTTAAGCAGTGGGCGCAGACACCGCCCATGGGTTGGAACTCGTGGGACTGCTATGGCCCCACAGTGACGGAGCAAGGTCACCGACCTCTGGACGGGCAAGCGCATCGGCTCTACCAGCAAGGTGAGCAAAAACCTTGCTCCCCATGCCTGTGTACTCTACAAATTAAAGTAAAGAAAGTATGAGAAAAGCGATTTTAACGATTTACGTACTCTTTTATGCAGCCATAAGTATGATGGCTCAGGAATTTCAGATTTCTTCCCCCAATGGAAGCATCGGTTTAGAAGTAAATTGTAGCAATCAGCTGAGTTACAGTATCGTGTATAACGGGCAGCCCATCCTTGCCCCCTCACCTCTTGGTTTCGAGCTGAAGGGCGAACGGGCGATGGGCGACAGCCTGGTGCTCATCGGTCAGCCAGAAGTGAAGAGCGGCCATGACCACTGGATACCCGTCGTGAAGAACAAGCACGCCGAGGTGGATATGATGTGGAACGAAGCGACACTACAGTTGCAGGAGCAGGGCGGCGAACGGCGCAGGATGGACTTGCAGGTGAAGGTCTTCAACGAGGGCGTGGCCTTCCGCTACCACCTCTACGATGACCATCGGTTAGTGCCGCGCGAGATAACAAAGGAACTGACAGGCTTCTATCTGCCCGAGATAGCTTCGGCATACGTGGCGAACTACTTTAAGAGATCTCAGCGCTACCATTCGCCGCAAGAGGCCGAGTTCTTCCGCACACCGTTGAGCGAATTACAGCCCAACGTGCTGGCGGGTCTGCCCCTGTTGGCCGAGGTCGATGCCCAACATTGGGTGGCCATCACTGAGGCCGACATCAACCACTATCCCGGCTATTACCTCAGCGGGGCCAACGGACAGCTCCACACCATGCTCTCACCCCTGCCCGGTGAAGAGGAGGACGGCGTGAAAGTACGCTTCGAGGACGAACTGACGACACCCTGGCGCGTCATCCTGATAGGCGACAACCCAGGCAGGTTCATCGAGAGCGAACTCATCCGCACCCTCAACCCGCCTTGCGCCATCGACAATCCTTCGTGGATTAAGCCTGGCCTCTCGGCCTGGGACCACTGGTGGAGCGGTGAGGTGAAGATGGAAATGCCAGTCATCAAGGAGTACATCGACTTGGCAGCTGAGGAGGGCTGGCCTTATATGCTGGTCGATTGGCAATGGTACGGCCCTTTCAACACCCCAGAGGCCGACATCACCAAGGCTGCGCCACAGATAGATATGCCCGAACTGCTGCGCTATGCCCGTGAGAAGAACGTGCGCCTGTGGCTTTGGCTCTATAGCAGCGACGTGAACCGCAACGATGCCTACAAAGAGGCTTTCCGTCTGTATGAGCAGTGGGGTGTGGCGGGAGTGAAGATTGACTTCATGGATCGCGACGACCAGCCGATGGTGGACTGGTACCGCCGCATCGTCAGCGAGGCCGCCAAGCGTCATCTGATGGTGGACTTCCACGGTGCCTACAAGCCCGACGGCATCGAACGCACGTGGCCCAATCTGATGACCCGTGAGGGGGTGAAGGGCAACGAATATAACAAGTGGGAGGGTGGCGTGTCGGCCCGTCATAACGTGATGCTGGCCTACACCCGTATGCTCGCCGGACCGATGGACTATACCCCCGGCGGTTTCCTCAATGTCAACCCTTCCGACCACCGCGCACAGTCGCCCACGCTGGTGCCTAACACCCGCTGCGCCGAACTCGCCAAGTTCGTCATCTACGAAAGCCCCTACACCGTGGTCTGTGACCATCCAAAGCATATCCTTGGACAGGCGGGTGCCGACTTCCTGAAAATCGTGCCTGCGGAGTGGGACGACACCCGTTTCCTCTCCGGCACGCCCGACACCTATATTGCCCTGGCCCGCAGTAGCGGCGACACATGGTTCGTAGGTGTGATGAACAATGGCAGCGAAGCCCGTACCGTGACCCTCGACACTAACTTCTTGCCCGAAGGCACCTACACGCTGACCTATTGGGCAGACGGCAAGCGACCTACTGATGTCACAAAAAAGACCGTTAAGATTCAGGCGGGCAAGCCCCTAAAGGTGCGTATGGCCGCGACAGGTGGTTATGTTTCTACATTTAAAATGTTTTAGGATGATGTATAGAAGAATGACTATGGCCGTTGTGGCTATGCTGCTGATGGCGGTGAGTGTCTCGGCAAGAGACGTGTATCTGTTCTCCTATTTCCGGGGAGAGAGTGCCGGGTTGCACCTGGCCAACAGTTATGACGGAAAGACGTGGACAGATGTGTCCGACGAGATGACCTTCCCCAAGGGCATCCGTCACGGAACGGCTTTCAAGATCAGCGAGCGCGTGCTTGACAACCAGAAGATGGCCCTGGGCGACGTGCCAGCAGTGACGTGGGACGGGCGTAGCCTGATGATGGATGGCAAGCGTGTCGTGCCTGCCATGGGCGAGGTACACTACTCGCGCATTCCTGCCGATGAATGGGCTGATGAGGTTCACAAGATGAAGGAGGGCGGCATCACGATGATTGCATGCTACGTGTTCTGGAACCATATTGAGGAAATCGAGGGCCAGTACGACTGGAGCGGTCAGCGCGACCTCCGACGGTTCTTGGAAATCTGCAAGGCCGAAGGGCTGCCCGTAGTGCTGCGTGTCGGGCCGTTCTGTCATGGCGAGGTGCGCTGCGGCGGCATCCCCGACTGGGTGATTGCCTCGGGTTGCAAGACTCGGAGCGAAGACCCTGTGTTTCTGAAATATGTCAAGCGGCTCTACCGCCAGATTTTTACACAAGTGCAGGGCCTGCAATGGAAAGATGGAGGGCCAGTGGTGGCCGCACAGTTCGACAATGAGTTTGGCGGCCCTGGCTCTTATCTTTTAGCACTCAAGCGCATCGCCAAGGAAATAGGCTTCGACCTGCCCTTCTACACCCGCACGGGCTGGCCGGAGTTGAAGTCGCCCGTTCCCTACGGCGAGATGATACCCCTCTACGGTGACTATGCTGACGGCTTTTGGGACCGCGACACCATCGAGGGCACTGGCAGCTACTACAAGGCTTTCAACTTCCGCAGTCACCGTGCCTCGGAGGCTATCGCCAGTGAACAGCTGAAGTATTCTGATAAAAAGGGCGAAAAGGAGCAGGGTGCGTATCCTTATTTCACCTGCGAACTCGGTGGCGGTATGATGACCAGCTACCACCGTCGCGTCTATCTCTATCCTGAAGATGCCTACGCGATGGCTGTCGTGAAGCTCGGTAGCGGCTCAAACCTCCTTGGCTACTATATGTATCACGGCGGCACGAACCCCGAGGGCAAGCTGACCTACCTGAACGAGACACAGAAGACACCCGCCACCAACTGGAACGACCTGCCCGTGAAGACCTATGACTTCCAGGCTCCGCTCAATGAGTTCGGTCAGCGAAATCCCCACTACTATCTGCTTCGCAAGCTCCACCTCTTCATGCAGGACTACGGCGAAGTGTTAGCTCCGATGGATGCGGTCTATCCGTGCGAACAGGACATTCCGCAAGGGGATGACTCACACCTGCGTTGGTCGTATCGGGAGAAGGACGGCTCAGCCTTCATCTTCGTTAACAATTACGAACGCCTACGTCCCCTCTCTGCCAAGCAAGACGTGCAATTAGAGGTCTGTGGTGTGAAGTTGCCAAAATTGACCATCCCCTCTGGCACCTCCTGCATCTTCCCTGTCAACATCGACGGCATCCGCTATGCTACGGCCCAGCTCATCGCCCATCGT
>CAVFBU010000089.1:0-8817 GCA_963620725.1 Vescimonas coprocola | reverse complement strand
ATTCAACTCCGAGTATATCTACGAAACAGGTTCTCGTGATGCGGTTGTTTGTCTATTGTCCACCTATGAGGGCGACAGCATCGTGCAGACCGTATATCACATTACTATGTCCGGACGCTCCCAGATTCGGGTTCCGGCAAACCGTGATGGACGACTGAAGGAGATGAAGGGTTTTGTTTATCTTGCATCTGACCATCAAGACCGTAATGTTCGTCGCATGATGTTTATCAACAATCTGCAGCTCATACGTTTCCATCAGAAGAAAGAAGAGAACCCGGTGGATAAACCATTAACAGCAGAACCCGTCAAAATCAATGATGAAATCAAGAAGGATAGCCTGCCCAGAACTGCGGATTCCCAACCGTTGACTGTGGACGCGGCAGGTCGTGGCGGTAAGAAACGGAACGGTGTGCAAAATATTCCCGTTAAACCGGGAATACCCCTTCACCGAGTGGATACCAAAATGTCAGGAAATAAAAAATGACGCACAAGGAAACCCGACCCTCTGGGGCGGTGACCGACCAATCGTCTAAAACTATAATAATATGAATATCAAAGTACGTTTGGCACTGATGAATTTCATCGAGTTTGCCGTTTGGGGTGCATACCTCACCTCGATGGGAAATTATTTGGGAAAGGCAGGAATGGGGGAAGAAATCTCGTGGTTCTATGCCATTCAGGGCATTGTTTCCATCTTTATGCCGACTCTGATGGGAATAGTGGCCGACAAGTATGTCCAGCCGCAACGCCTCTTAGGCTATTGCCATCTCCTGGCCGGTATTGCCATGTGTGTGCTATTCTGGATGGGTCAGACCGCAGACAGGCCGGATGTGGTGGTGTTCATGGCGGTCTACACTTTCAGCGTGGCATTCTATATGCCCACACTGGCCTTGTCCAACACCACGGCATTTACCCTGCTGAAGAACCACGGCCTTGACACGGTGAAGGACTTTCCGCCTATCCGCGTCTTTGGCACCGTAGGCTTTATTGTCATGATGTGGTTGGTCAACTGTGCCGCATGGGACAACGGGTCATTGCTCTTCGTCTTGGGCGACAACAATTTCAAGTTCCAGTATACGCATTTCCAGTTCCTCGTTTCCGGGTTGATGAGTCTTGTGCTTTTCTGCTATTGTCTCACCTTGCCGCAGTGTTCGTTGGTGAAGAAGGAAAACCAGTCACTTGCCGAGATGTGGGGATTGGATGCGTTCCGGTTGTTCAAGAGCAAACAGATGGCTCTCTTCTTTATTTTCTCCGCTTTGCTGGGTATGTCGTTGCAGGTGACAAACGGCTATGCAACGCCTTTCATCACGTCATTCAAGGGAGATCCCGGCATGGCTGATACCTTTGCAGCCAACAATGCGACCTTGCTGGTCTCCATTTCCCAGGTATCTGAGGCACTCTGCATCCTGCTGATTCCCTTCTTCTTGAAGCGTTACGGCATCAAGGTCGTCATGCTTATCGCCATGTTTGCTTGGGTGCTGCGGTTTGGATTCTTCGGGCTGGGCAATCCGGCCTTCCCGGGTGTCGTACTGTTTGTGTTGTCGTGTGTGGTCTATGGTGTGGCCTTCGATTTCTTCAACGTGTCCGGAGGACTGTTTGTCGACCAGAAGTGCGATGCGAAGGTGCGTGCCTCTGCACAGGGACTATTCATGTTGATGACCAATGGACTTGGTGCTACCATTGGTACCCTGTTGGCCGGTAAGGTCATCAACCGTTTCTGTTCCTTCAACGACGAAGGCTATCTGATGGGCGACTGGCAGACGTGTTGGCTGATTTTTGCCGGCTATGCATTGGCGGTAGGTTTGCTTTTCGCCCTGCTGTTCAAACCGAAAGGACATTAAGTTATAATAAAAGGAATGAAAGAAGTCCGATATTTCCATGTGCCGCACGCCGGTGAGACCAATGCGTTGCCTCCCGACGAAGCCCAGCATGCCGTACGCGTCTTGCGCCTGCAAGCCGGTGACGAGATGATATTGATGGATGGAGCAGGGACCTTCTTTAGGGCAGAGGTGGATGTGGTGTCCAACCACAGTTGCCTGTACCGCATCGTTGAGACACTGCCGCAACAGCGCCCATGGCCGGGACACATTCATTTAGCCATTGCCCCCACGAAGATGGCAGAACGAATGGAATGGCTGTTGGAAAAAGCCGTTGAGGTGGGAGTCGATGAGGTCTCATTCCTGGACTGTCGCTTCTCCGAGCGGCGTGTTTTGAAACTTCCGCGATTGGAAAAGATTGCCGTCTCTGCTATGAAGCAGAGCCGCAAGGCATGGCAGACACAGCTCAACGAGATGATGCCGTTCGACCGCTTCATTGCTGAAGAACGTCCCGGTGCAAAGTACATCGCACACTGCTATAAGGAGGTGGAACGCACCTTCCTGTTTGACGAACTACGAGACGTGCCCGCAGACACCCCTATCACCGTATTAGTCGGCCCAGAGGGTGATTTTGCCATAGAGGAGGTGGAGCATGCTATAGCTCTTGGCTATCAGTCTGTCCATTTGGGACAGAGCCGTCTGCGTACGGAGACTGCCGGGTTGGCGGCTGTAATGATGGCCCAATTGTCCAAAACCTGTTGACAACCATAAAAACCATATAAAAGATGAAAACCGAACAATATTGGCAGGCCGAACTGGAAACCATGCCACGGGAACAGTTGGAACAGTTACAGGTAGAGAAGCTCCGCCGGACGATAATAGTATGTCTCCAGTCTCCGTTCTATAAACGGGTGCTCGGCGAACGCGGCATTACAGTTGACAGTATCAAGACGATTGACGACGTGAGATGCCTGCCGTTCACCACCAAGCAGGACTTGCGTGACAACTATCCTTTTGGTCTCGTGGGCGGAGATATGAAGGATGCTATCCGCATCCACTCTTCCAGTGGTACGACGGGGCATCCCACCGTTGTGGCCTATTCACGTCACGACATAGAATCGTGGGCCAACATGATTGCCCGAAACATGTATATGGTCGGTTGTAGGGATACGGATGTGTTCCAAAACTCCAGCGGCTATGGTATGTTTACGGGCGGTTTGGGCTTTCAGTATGGCGCAGAGCGGTTGGGGGCAACGACCATTCCTGCCGCAGCAGGCAACTCCAAGCGGCAGATTATGTTCATTCGCGATTTTGGAACCACTTGCCTTCATGCCATTCCGTCCTATGCCATCCGCCTTGCCGAGGTGTTCCATGAGGAGGGTATTGACCCGCGAAGCACCAGTTTGCATACCCTGTTTATCGGGGCAGAGCCACATACCGAAGAACAACGCCGACGGATAGAACGGCTGTTGGGTGTCAAAGCTTACAATTCCTTTGGCATGACAGAGATGAATGGTCCGGGAGTGGCTTTTGAATGTAAGGAGCAAAATGGAATGCACCTGTGGGAAGACAACTATATCGTGGAAATCATTGACCCCGACACACTGGAGCCAGTACCTGACGGCGAGATTGGTGAGATGGTGCTTACCACGCTCGACCGTACGATGATGCCCATCCTGCGCTATCGCACCCACGATTTGACCCGTATCATTCCTGGCGACTGCCCCTGTGGACGCACGCACCGGCGTATCGACCGCATCAAGGGACGTACCGACGATATGTTCATCATCAAGGGCGTCAATGTATTCCCCATGCAAGTGGAAAAAATCCTCGTTCAATATCCTGGCTTGGGCAGCAACTATCTCATTACGCTGGATACCGAAAATGACAACGACGTGATGACGGTAGAGGTCGAACTTGACGGATTGAATACCGATGTGTATCCCGAACTCCAGCGTATGACGAAGGATATACAACGTGCACTGAAGGACGAAATCCTGCTTACGCCCCGTGTTCGTCTCGTGAAGAAAGGGTCGCTTCCGCAAGGTGAAGGAAAGGCCGTTCGCGTCAAGGATCTTCGCTTGGGACGCGGTTGACAACATAAATGATTTGACATCATGAAGAAAACAATATTCTTGGGAGTTCTGCTCTTGACATCGTTTGCAGCAGCGGCACAGCGTACGGCGAAAGACGTATTTCTCGCTATGCCAAGTGACTTGGTTCCGCAGTTGACAGAAAACAACAAACTTGACATGGTTGATTTTCTGGCTTCAAAGATGCAGGCGCGTGTCACTAATAGTCTGGATGGTCATAGCGAACTGCTGTCGCTGAGCGACAGCACCTTCTCGCTGCAGGTCAGCGAAGCCTTACGCTATGATGTGAGGATGCTCCAAGCGAACAACGACACCATCCTCTGCCTGTTGGCGACCTTCGGCAAAGAGTCACCAGAGAGCGAGATACACTTCTACACCACCCATTGGAAAGCGCTGCCGACCGAACGTTTCATCGCGCTGCCGCAGACTATGTTTGTGGCGCGGTTTGTGTCAGAGCAACTGGACGACCTGCAGATTACCTGCTCACAAGTCCTGAATCCGCCAGCCACACAGGAACAGAAAGAGGCGGATGAGAAGCATAAGAAAGAGTTAATGATATTTAAATGGAATGTTGAAAGGTATATAAAAAGTTAAAAAGCAGTAAATCTTTAGTAAAACACTTGCGAATACATTAAAAAATGCATAAATTTGCGATGTGTTTTTCATGGTATTAGATTATTAAGGTTAAGGAAAATTGTTTGTCGCGAGACAAGCAATTTTTTTTTTGCCATTCCTTTTGCTTTTCCCATACTAATTCGTAACTTTGCAAACAATAAGAATTCTACATATCAACAAAGAACTATGAAACCAACATTATTTCTTTTGGCAGCCGGAATGGGCAGCCGCTACGGAGGTCTCAAGCAACTGGACGGACTGGGACCTAATGGTGAAACGATTATGGACTATAGTATCTATGATGCCATACAAGCCGGGTTCGGCAAGATTGTATGGGTCATTCGGAAGGATTTTGAAGAACAGTTCCGCACCCAGATTCTGGCCAAATACCAACATAAGGTGCCGTGCGAACTGTGTTTCCAGTCACTGGATGCGCTGCCCGATGGTTTCACTGTGCCGGAAGGACGGCAGAAGCCTTGGGGTACGAACCATGCCGTGTTGATGGGCAAGAACATCATCAAGGAGCCGTTTTGCGTCATCAACTGCGATGATTTCTACAACCGCGATGCCTTCATGGTCATCGGGAAATTCCTGAGTGAACTGCCGGAGGGTGCCAAGAACCAGTATGCGATGGTTGGTTTCCGCGTGGGCAACACGTTGAGTGAGAACGGCACTGTGGCACGCGGCATTTGTTCAACGGATGCCGAAGGACACCTGACTACCGTGGTGGAGCGCACAGAGATTGTGCGTTGTGCGGCAGACGGCTCCAATGCTGGTGCGGCCGAGGAACCCATCCGTTACAAGGATGAGAACGGCCATTGGGTGGAAGTGGCAGACAACACCCCCGTTTCCATGAACATGTGGGGATTCACCCCCGACTATTTCCACTATTCGGAAGAAGAGTTCAAGGCGTTCCTGTCCGACCCGAAAAACTTAGAGAACCTCAAAGCTGAGTTCTTTATTCCGCTCATGGTCAACAAACTGATCAACGAACGTACGGCCACCGTCAAGGTGCTCGACACCACTTCAAAGTGGTTTGGAGTGACCTATGCGGCCGACCGTGAAGATACCGTGAAGCGAATCCAGAAACTGGTGGACGAAGGTGTCTACCCCAACAAGCTGTTTTGAATGTTGAAACAGATTATGACAGACGGGGAGTGCAGCAAGCTGCGCTCCCTTATTGATGGCGCGGAGAATATCGTGGTGTGTTGCCATGTCAGCCCGGACGGTGATGCGGTGGGTTCCATCCTCGGATGGACGGAGGTGTTGAAACTCATGGGGAAGGAACCGCTGATGGTCGTGCCGGATCAGTATCCCGATTATCTGCAATGGCTGCCAAACACCGAGAAAATCGTACGTTACGACAAGCGTTCGGACTATGTTGACATGGTATTGAAGATAGCCGACTTGGTGTTCTGTCTGGATTTCAATACGTTCTCTCGAACGGATGCTATGGCAGATGTGCTGAAGAATTGTCAGGCTCCTGTGGTGCTCATCGACCACCATCTGGATCCCAATATCAGATGCGAGGTCTGCGTGTCCCATCCCGAGATGTCGTCCACCTGCGAACTCGTGTTCCGTGTGGCCTGGCAGCTGGGCGTGTTTGAGCAGCTCGGACGGCATTTTGCTGCCGCCGTCTACTGCGGCATGATGACCGATACAGGCGGCTTTACCTATAATTCCTCGTCGCCCGACATCTACTTCATCATCAGCCAACTCCTCACCAAGCGCATCAACAAGGACAAAATCTACCGCAACGTCTTTCACAACTACAGTGAGTCGCGCCTTCGACTGGTTGGCCATGTGCTCTGCAACCGTCTCGTGGTGGATGCCGAACGTCATGCTGCCTATTACACGCTGAGTCGTGAAGACCAAAAGGCGTTCCATTTCGTGAAGGGCGACTCGGAAGGTATCGTCAATATGCCGCTGCAAATCAAAGGGCTGCGCCTCTCCATCTCGCTCCGCGAAGATACCAGTAAGGACCATGTCATCAATGTCAGCCTCCGATCCGTGGACGATTTTCCGTGCAACAGCATGGCGGCAGACTTCTTCAATGGCGGTGGCCACCTCAATGCGTCGGGCGGAAAGCTGCATGGCACATTGGACGAGGCCGTGAAGGTGGTGGAGAAGGCTCTTGTGGCCTATGAAGACAAGTTAAAGTAGTCTAAACGTGGCAATAATTGTGGAATAATTCGTAATTTTGCCGCGCAAAACGCAATGTCAACAACAAAGAACAATGAAGAAAACACCTTATCTGATGCTGGCCGTCGTGGTCATGACGCTTCTTGCCGCATGCAACGATTACGAAACGTACAGTGACTTGAAAAAGAAGGAACGACAGGCCATCAGCAAGTTCCTTGTCGATTCGGCCATCAATGTCATCAGCGAGAAACAGTTTGAAGCACAGGGACAGACCACCGACCTTGATAAGAACCAGTATGTGCTGCTCGACAAGAGCGGTGTCTATATGCAGATTGTACGCAAGGGATGCGGTCAGCAGATAGAGAGCGGACGCACCGTCAATGTGCTCTGCCGCTTCTCGGAAACGAACATCGAGACCGACTCCCTGCTTATCCGCAACGACGTGGTAGGCACCATCTACATCAACGGGCAGTATCTGGACGTGTCGCAGTACGTGGACAAGATGACCGTGCAGCGCAACGGCAGCACCTTCCAGGCTTCGTTCGTGTCGGGTTTGATGCAGCTCTACCACAGTTCGTCGTCTGTGCCTGCCGGATGGCTCGTCCCGCTCCTTTATGTCAATGTAGGACGCCCGTTGCAGGAGGGCGACGAGATTGCGAAGGTCAAGCTGATAGTGCCCCATTCGCAAGGCTCGCAGACCGCCTCGCAGTCGGTCTATCCGGCCTTCTACGTCATTACTTATCAACGCGATTATTAATCATTTACAGTAAATATAGATTAACAGCATGACACTGATTAAATCCATTTCAGGCATCCGGGGCACCATCGGAGGTGCTACGGGTGATACGCTCAATCCGCTCGACATCGTCAAGTTTACCACCGCGTATGCGCAGTTCCTCAAGAACGGCGGCAACAACGGGAAAAACGCCACCTTCAACCACCATCGTCCGACCATTGTCGTCGGGCGCGATGCACGCATCTCGGGTGTGATGGTGGACAGTGTGGTGTGTGGAACACTCATGGGTATGGGATTCGATGTCGTCAACATCGGACTGGCCACCACGCCAACCACGGAACTGGCCGTCAGCCAGCTCGGTGCCGATGGCGGCATCATCATCACAGCCTCCCACAACCCACGCCAGTGGAACGCCTTGAAACTGCTCAACGGCGAGGGCGAGTTCCTTACTGCGGCAGACGGCGCAGAAGTGTTGCGGATAGCCGACGGCGGACAGTTCCACTATGCCGATGTGGACCATCTGGGACACTATATCAACTGCGATGAGGCCGACGACTGGCACATCGAAGATGTACTGGGACTGGAACTCGTGGACCAGGAGGCTGTCCGCAAGGCCGGCTTTAAGGTCTGCGTGGATGCCATCAACAGCGTAGGCGGCATCATCCTTCCCAAACTGCTTGACGCGCTGGGCGTGGAATACACGATGCTCAACGGCGAGCCGACAGGCGACTTTGCCCATAATCCCGAACCCTTGGAGAAGAACCTCAAGGGCATCATGGACGAGATGAAGACCGGAAAGTATGACCTCGGCATTGTCGTAGACCCCGATGTCGACCGACTGGCCTTTATCTGCGAAGATGGTCGGATGTTTGGCGAGGAGTACACGCTGGTCAGCGTGGCCGACTATGTATTGTCGAAGACCCCAGGCAATACCGTTTCCAACCTCTCCTCCACGCGTGCGCTCCGCGATGTCACACTGCGCCATGGCGGACAATATGCTGCGGCAGCTGTGGGTGAGGTCAACGTCACCACCAAGATGAAGGAGGTGGGAGCGGTCATCGGAGGCGAGGGCAACGGCGGTGTCATCTATCCCGAGTGCCACTATGGCCGCGATGCCCTCGTGGGCATTGCCCTCTTCCTGACGTCGCTGGCCGAGAAGGGCTGCAAGGTCAGTGCGCTCCGTGCACAGTTCCCCGACTATCAGATTGCCAAGAACCGCATCGACCTCACTCCCGATACGGATGTTGATGCCATTCTCGTCAAGGTGAAGGAGATGTTTTCCAACGATGCGACGGCACAGGTCAACGACATTGACGGCGTGAAGATAGACTTCCCCGACCAGTGGGTTCATCTGCGCAAGTCGAATACCGAACCGATTATCCGCGTCTACAGCGAAGCGGCCACCATGGAAGCT
>CAVFBU010000088.1:0-8835 GCA_963620725.1 Vescimonas coprocola | reverse complement strand
AAAAGAAAAACAAGTTTTCCTTTTGTATTCTGCTCACTTAATCGTACCTTTGCAGACCGAAAGAGACAGGAAAGATAGAGAATGAGTAGAAAACAAAGCAATACATTCCCTCTGATAGCCGATTTGGAGGGGGACTACAAGGAACTGATACATATTGAAATGCCACCCGTGCTGCCCATATTGCCCGTGCGCAATATCGTGATGTTCCCCGGTGTGGTGATGCCCATCCTCGTGGGGCGCGAGCAGAGCCTGCGACTGTTGCAGAAGGTGGAACAGGGCAACCTGCCGTTTGCCATCTTCTGCCAGTATTCGACCGACAAGGAAGAGCCGACCCACAAAGACCTCTACCCCACGGGCGTGATGGCCAAACTCGTGAAAATCATCAGTCTGCCGAACAACAAGGTGACGGCCATCGTGCAGGGTGTGCGGCGCATCACGCTGGGCGACGAACTGCCCAGTGCCGAGTTCATGCTCTCGCGGGTGTTCCCTGCCGACGAGCTGGTGCCAGCACAGAACGACATGGAGTTCAATACGGCCATGGGAACGCTGCGCGACAGCATCACGGAGTTTGTCGAGATGAACGACGAGATACCCGACGAAGCCTCCTTCTCGGTGCGCAACATCTCGAACAACATCATGGCCCTCAACTACGTCTGCAGCAATTTCGTGGAAAAGGTCACTGACCGCATCGCACTCCTCTCCGCCGACGACATCAAGGAGCGACTCTTCATGATGATCCGCTACATGAACCAGCAGCACGAGTTGCTGTCCTTGAAGCTCGACATCCGTAAGAAGACACACGAGGAAATCGACGAGCAGCAGCGCAACTACTTCCTGCGGCAGCAGATTAAGAACATCCAGGCCGAGATGGGCAACGAGGCCGCACCCGAGAAGAAGGACCTGCTGGAGAAGGCCGCCCGGAAGAAATGGAGCGACGAGACGAAGAAGATGTTCATGCGCGAGGTGGACAAGCTCGACCAGCTGAGTGCCCAAAGCCCGGACTACAACGTGCAGCTGACCTACCTGCAGACGCTGGTGGCACTGCCCTGGGACAAGTGTACCAAGGACGACCTGAACCTAAAGCGCGCCAAGCGCATCCTCGACCGCGACCACTACGGGCTGGAGAAGGTCAAGGAGCGCATCCTTGAATACATCGCCGTGCTGTCGTTGCGCGGCAACCTCAAATCGCCCATCCTGTGCCTGTACGGTCCTCCGGGAGTGGGAAAGACCAGTCTGGGCAAGTCCATCGCCGATGCCCTGAAACGCAAGTACGTGCGGATGTCGCTCGGCGGACTCCACGACGAGGCAGAGATACGCGGCCACCGTCGCACCTACATCGGAGCCATGCCCGGTCGCATCATCAAGAACATCCAGAAGGCTGGGACGAGCAACCCCGTGTTCATCCTCGACGAGATAGACAAGGTGACGCAGAACACCCACAGCGGCGACCCGGCATCCGCCCTGCTCGAAGTGCTCGACCCGGAGCAGAACAGTGCCTTCCACGACAACTACCTCGACCTGGACTACGACCTGTCAAGGGTGATGTTCGTGGCCACGGCCAACAACCTCAGCACCATCCCCCAGCCACTGCTTGACCGCATGGAGATCATTGAGGTGAGCGGCTACATCACGGAAGAGAAACAGGAGATTGCCAAGCGACACCTCATACCGCGCGAGAAGGAAAACACGGGACTGTCCAAGGAACGGCTGACCTTCACCAAAGCGGCCATTGAGAAAATCATTGAGCAGTACACGCGCGAGAGCGGTGTGCGCCAGCTGGAGAAACAAGTCAACAAAGCCCTGCGCAAGGTGGCGCTGCAGATGGCCGAGAACGGCACGATGCCCTTCGACAAGATCACGCCCGTGGAACTGGAGGGACTGCTGGGCAAGCCACCCTTCTACCGCGACGTCTATCAAGGCAACAGCTATGCCGGCGTGGTCACTGGACTGGCCTGGACCAGTGTGGGCGGCGAGATACTCTTCATCGAGACCTCGCTGTCGAAGGGCAAGGGCGCGAAGCTCACGCTGACCGGCAACTTAGGCGACGTGATGAAGGAGAGTGCCGTGCTCGCACTCGAATACGTCAAGGCACACGCCGAACTGCTGAAAATTGACTACCGCATCTTCGACCACTGGAACATCCACATCCATGTGCCGGAGGGCGCAACACCGAAGGACGGCCCCTCGGCAGGCATCACCATCGCCACCAGCATCGCCTCCGCGCTGACGCAGCGCAAGGTGCGCCGCAACACGGCCATGACGGGTGAGATCACGCTGCGCGGAAAGGTGCTCCCCGTGGGCGGCATCAAGGAGAAGATCCTCGCTGCCAAGCGTGCCGGCATCACCGACATCGTGATGTGTCGGGAGAACCGCAAGGACATTGAGGAAATCCCGGAGATGTACCGCCAAGGCGTGGAGTTCCACTACGTGGAGAATGTGCAGGATGTATGGAATTTCGCACTGACCGACGAGACCGTGGAGCATCCGCTGGACTTTACCATCCCTGACGACGACAACGACAGCAAATGACCTTCGAACTGCAACATACCGACACGGCCAGCGATGCGCGCACAGGTCTCATCACGACAGACCACGGATCCATCAAGACTCCCATCTTCATGCCCGTAGGGACGGCGGGGAGCGTCAAGGGTGTGCATTTCTCTGAGCTTCGCGAACAGGTGCAGGCACAGATCATCTTAGGCAACACCTACCACCTGTACCTCCGCCCGGGACTGGACATCCTGCGGCAGGTCGGCGGACTCCACCGCTTCAACAGCTGGGACCGTCCCATCCTGACCGACTCGGGCGGCTTCCAGGTCTTCTCGCTGACCGGCATACGGAAGCTCCGCGAGGAGGGCTGCGAGTTTCGGTCGCACATCGATGGTTCGCGCCATTTCTTCACGCCCGAGAACGTCATGGACACGGAGCGCGTCATCGGTGCGGACATCATGATGGCCTTCGACGAGTGTCCACCGGGACAGAGCGACTTTGCCTACGCACGCAAGTCGCTGATGATGACGCAGCGCTGGCTCGACCGCTGCATCAAGCGGTTCAACGAGACCGAGCCGCTGTACGGCCACCGCCAGAGCCTGTTCCCCATCGTGCAGGGCTGCACCTTCAAGGACCTGCGCCGCGAAGCCGCCAAGTTCGTGGCGGACAAAGGTGCAGACGGCAACGCCATCGGAGGCCTGGCCGTGGGAGAACCCACGGAGGTGATGTACGAGATGATCGAGGTGGTCAACGACATCCTGCCCAAGGACAAGCCCCGCTACCTGATGGGAGTCGGTACGCCGCAGAACATCCTGGAGGCCATCGAGCGCGGCGTGGATATGTTCGACTGTGTCATGCCTACGCGCAACGGACGCAATGCGCTGCTGTTCACCTACGAGGGCACGATGAACCTGCGCAACAAGAAATGGGAGGCCGACTTCTCGCCCATCGACCCCGACGGCTGCGACATCGACCGCATCCACACCAAGGCCTACCTCCACCACCTGTTCAAGGCACAGGAGCTGCTGGCCCTGCAGATTGCCAGCATCCACAACCTGGCCTTCTATCTCCGATTGGTGGGCGACGCACGCCGCCACATCGAGCAGGGCGACTTCGTGCAGTGGAAGCGGTCGGTGATGGACAACCTCGGACGCAGACGATAACCATAGACAAAGAGACTTGACGATGAAGAGAAAACTGAACATCAACACAGCAGGACTCCGGCGCATCGGGTTGCGCCTGCTCCGTTACAACCCACTGCGCTACATCAAGCGCATGGACTGGTACATCATCCGGAAGTTCATCGGCACCTATATCTACTCCATCGTCCTCATCATCTCCATCTCCATCGTCTTCGACATCAACGAGAACCTGAACAAGTTCACCAACTACCACGCACCGCTGCGTGCCATCGTGTTCGACTACTACGCCAACTTCATCCCCTATTTTGCCAACCTGTTCTCGCCGTTGTTCGTCTTCATCGCCGTCATCTTCTTCACCTCGAAGCTGGCTGGCAACTCGGAGATCATCGCCATGCTGGCCTGCGGCATGAGTTTCAAACGGCTGCTGCGCCCCTACCTCATCTCTGCCGCACTCATCGCCGTGCTCAACTTCTGGCTCGGCGCGTACATCATCCCGAAGGGCACCGTGGTGCGCCACGACTTCGAGTCGCTCTACAAGAACAGCAAGAAAAACACCTCCGCCAACAACATCCAGTTGATGGTCGACAAGGGGGTGGTGGCCTATATCGCCCAGTACGACGACATCCACAAGACGGGATTCGGCTTCTCGCTCTACAAGTTCGAGAACAAGAAGTTGGTGAGCCACATGACGGCCAACGTCCTCCAGTATGACACCATCTCCGACTCGCGCTACCACTGGAAGGCGCGGAGCTATAAAATCCGTACGCTGAAGGGACTGCGCGAAGAGATAAAGAGCGGAGCGGAACTGGACACCCTCATCCAGATGGAACCCATGGACCTCGTCTTCTCTAAGGGACAGCAGGAGACGTTCACCTCGCCCGAGCTTAAACAGTACATCTCCAAGCAACTGTCGCGCGGCTCCGGCAACGTGGTGCAATACGAGGTGGAATACCACAAGCGCATCGCCTCCTCGTTCGCCTCGTTCATCCTCACCGTCATCGGCGCGTCGCTCTCGTCGAGGAAGCGGAAAGGCGGCATGGGACTCTACCTCGGCATCGGTCTCGCCCTCTCCTTCTCCTACATCCTCCTGCAGACCATCTGCGCCACCTTCGCCATCAATGCTGAGACACCGCCGGCGCTGGCGGCCTGGATTCCCAATATCCTCTACGCGTTCATTGCCTACTATTGCTACAGGCATGCGCCCAACTAATCATTGAAGAAAAAAACAGAAACAACCGTGACATTCGAAGAAACATACCTCAACGACAACATCCTCGACGCACTCTATGATATGCGCTTTGAGGAGATGACTCCCATCCAGGAACAGTGTATTCCACAGATTCTCGATGGCCGCGACCTCATCGGCGTGGCACAGACCGGCACCGGTAAGACGGCGGCCTATCTGCTGCCCGTGCTGAGTCTGCTTGACGACGGCGGCTACCCACGCGATGCGGTCAACTGCATCGTGATGTCGCCCACCCGCGAACTGGCGCAACAGATAGACCAGGCCATGCAGGGCTTCGGCTATTATCTCGACGACGTGTCGAGTGTGGCCGTCTACGGTGGCAACGACGGCTCGCGCTTCGACCAGGAGACGAAGGGACTGAAGATGGGTGCTGACGTGGTCATCGCCACGCCCGGACGACTGCTGTCCCACATCCGTATGGGTCATCTGGACCTCTCGCACCTCTCGTTCTTCATCCTCGACGAGGCCGACCGTATGCTCGACATGGGCTTCTCGGACGACATCCTGCAGATTGCCAAGCTGCTGCCCGAAGGCCACCAGACCATCATGTTCTCGGCCACCATGCCTGAGAAAATACAGCAGCTGGCTCGCACGCTGCTCACCAATCCCGTGGAGGTGAAGATTGCCGTCTCCAAGCCGGCTGAGAAAATCCAGCAGTCGGCCTACGTGTGCTACGAGCCACAGAAAATCAACATCATCCGCCACCTCTTCAAGGCCGGTGAGTTGCAGCGCGTCATCATCTTCTCGGGCAAGAAAGACAAGGTGAAGGACATCACGCGCGAACTCAAGCGCCTGCACATCAACTGCGCCCCGATGCACAGCGACCTCAGCCAGCAGGAGCGCGACGACGTGATGTACCGCTTCAAGGCCGGACAGGTGGATGTGCTCGTGGCCACCGACATCGTGGCGCGCGGCATTGACATCGACGACATCCTGATGGTCATCAACTACGATGTGCCGCACGATGCCGAAGACTACGTCCACCGCATCGGACGCACGGCGAGAGCACAGCGCGACGGCGTGGCCATCACCTTCGTGTCGGAGAACGATATGCGAGCCTTTGCCGACATCGAGCGTTTCCTGGAAAAGACCATCGTGAAGAACCCCATCCCCGAAGGACTGGGCACGGGACCGGAATACAATCCCCACGCGCCTCGGAAGAGTACGCGCGGACGCGGCGGACGCGGCAGCAATCGCCGACCCGACAAGGGACGCAAAACCGACAAAAACAAAAAGGCGACACAAAGCAGTCAGACAAGCAATGCCACTCAGGGCGACGGCAAGTCGCGCCGTAACAGACACCGCAGGAGACCATAAACCATTTTACCTATGTGGAAGAGAGAGATAATTCGACGAATGCCAGCGGAATGGGAACCGCAAAGCATGGTGCAGTTGACATGGCCCAACGCGGACACCGACTGGGCTTCTATGCTACCCGAAATCACCGCCGTCTACGAAGAGATAAAGCGCGAGATAGAACGCCGGGAACCGGTGTTGGTGGTTGACGACATTCCCCACAACGACACCTGGGCACGCGACCACGGCTTCATCACCGTGGAGTACTATGGCAAACACGTCCTGCTCGACTTCAAGTTCAACGGATGGGGCGAGAAATTTCCCGCCGACCTCGACAACGACATCAACCGGCAAATCTTTGTGAACCGTCAGGTAAAGGGGTTTTATGAGCCTCACCTCGACTTCGTGCTCGAAGGTGGAAGCATCGAGAGCGACGGCTGTGGCACGGTGTTCACCACCACCTCGTGTCTGTTGGCTCCCCACCGCAACCAGCCCCTGACACAGCAGGAGATAGAAGAGCGGTTGAAGAAGTGGCTCGGAGCCGACCGCATCGTGTGGCTGCACCACGGCATGCTGATAGGCGACGACACCGACGGCCACATCGACACGCTGATGCGCGCGGCTCCCCACGACACCTTATTATATATAGGGGCAGACGCTGAGCATCCGGATTTGCTGCTGATGGAGCAGGAACTGCAACAGCTCCGCACCATGGACGATCAGCCCTATCGGCTGCTTCGCCTGCCCATGCCGCGCCCCATCTATGAGGACGGAGAACGCCTGCCTGCCACCTATGCCAACTACCTGGTCATCAACGGTGCTGTCCTCGTGCCCACCTACGCCCAGCCCGACCTCGACAGCGAGGCCATGCGCATCATCGGCGAGGCATTCCCCGACCGGGAAATCGTTGGCATTGACTGTCGCGCCGTCATCCGGCAACACGGCTCGCTCCACTGCTGCACCATGCAATACTACTAAAGATGAAAACAGGACTCATTCAACAGCACAACACGGCCGACACGCAGGACAACCGTCGTCGTCTGGCCGAAAGCATCCGCGCGCTGGCTCGTCAGGGCGCGGAACTCATCGTCATGCAGGAACTCCACAACGCCCTCTACTTCTGTCAGACTGAGCAGGTAGACCTGTTCGACTTGGCCGAGCCTATCCCTGGGCCTTCCACCGATTTCTTCGGGGCGTTGGCACGGGAGTTGGGCGTGGTCATCGTCACTTCGCTGTTTGAACGGCGAGCACCGGGACTGTACCACAACACAGCGGTGGTGCTGGAGAAGGACGGCACCATAGCCGGGAAATACCGCAAGATGCACATCCCCGATGACCCCGCCTACTACGAGAAGTTCTATTTCACGCCGGGCGACCTGGGCTTCCGTCCCATTCAGACCTCCGTAGGTCGTTTGGGCGTATTGGTGTGCTGGGACCAGTGGTACCCCGAGGCTGCGCGGCTGATGGCCTTGCAAGGTGCCGACATACTAATCTACCCTACCGCCATCGGCTACGAGAGCAGCGACACCGCCGACGAACAGGAACGGCAGCGCATGGCTTGGCAACTGGTGCAGCGCGGCCACGCCGTGGCCAACGGACTGCCCATCGTGACCGTCAACCGCACCGGCTATGAGGCCGACCCCAGCGGTCAGACCGGCGGCATCCAGTTCTGGGGTACCTCGTTCGTGGCAGGGCCGCAGGGCGAACTGCTCTATGAAGCACCCAGCGACAGTGAGGCCACAGCCGTCGTGGACATCGACCTGTCACGTTCGGAACAGGTGCGGCGCTGGTGGCCTTTCCTCCGCGACCGCCGCATCGACCACTATGACGGGCTGCTCCGTCGCTTCATCGACTGACGGACGCGCGACAAGGTGGTGTAACGGCTGGAGCAATCAGCTCCAGTCGTCAATCTTAAAATACAGGTTCTGCATGGTGGCATCCCTGTCCTCCCAGTACTGGAAGAAATCCTGCGCCTGCGGCGGCAGGCTCCCCTGCCCTTCCTGGAAGATGCGCGCTGTGGTCTGCCGAGCAATGGCCTCGTCTCTCATCCCGGCAAAGCGTTCACACCAGTCCGCCACGTCAATACCATACTTCTCCTGCAAGAAACTCCCGTACCAGCCGTCCCCACACCGATATTCCCAGCTGTTCTTCCCCTTGGGGGCATCCAGTCCGAGACGCCGGCAGACCTCGTCCATTCGCCTTCCAATCAGCTCGCACGCTCCGTCCGAGACCACCTCCTGCAGACTGCTGTATGCCTCGTTGAAGTGCACAGCCACCCAGTCGTCGTAGTCCTTGCGGTGAATCTCGCGGATGGCAAACCGCCAGACCTTCAGTGCCCAGAGCGGATGGTGCGCTTCCACACAGAGGTCACCGAGTGCCATCGCCTTTTGGGCTTTTCGTCCGCACGTTGCCGCACAGCGGAGGGAGCGCATTTCACGGTCTGCGATGGTCTTCAACACGCGGGCCTGCATATAGACCATACCCTGCGTGGGCGAGCAACAGCACACCCGCTCCTGATAAAATTTCCTTCTCATAAACGAAATTTTTAAGTGTAACAATAAAAAAAGAACAAAACTCGTCGGCCTTCCTCGGCCGGCGGCTGACGGACCCCAAAGTCCCAGCGTGTTACACTTGCTTTCTGCAAATTCTCAACTACGTATC
>CAVFBU010000087.1:0-8939 GCA_963620725.1 Vescimonas coprocola | reverse complement strand
GGCAGCTCTTCGGGCGGCAGCACCGACAGCGGTCAGACCTCCGGCGGCAGCACCACTCCCAGTGGCGACTCCGGCACAGGTGAAGACTAACCTCTTAAGAATTAAACAATTAATAATTAAGAATTAACCCTCAACACTCAAAAAAGCGGCTGACGGATAAACACCGTTGGCCGCTTTTGTTATGTCAGCGTCTTTATGTGAGCGACTGGATTTCCTCTGCCGTTAGGTCGGTGGCAGGGATTACTCTACCACGATGGGCTTGTATTTCGGCACGAGCACCTTCATGATGGTCCAGCCGATGATGTAGGCCACGGCACAGATGCAGAACACAATCATGTAGCCGGCAGGCTTGCCCTCGAAACCAAAGAAGGTGAAGGCTGCACCCTGCTCCTCGGCATAGGTGAAGAGGCTTCCCGAACACTTGTTGATGAGCATGGAACCCAGACCACCGGCCATGGCACCGATGCCGGTGATGGTGGCGATGGTCGACTTCGGGAACATATCGCCGATGGTTGAGAACAGGTTGGCGGACCAAGCCTGATGGCCAGCACCGGCGAGGCCGATGATGATGGCAGGCCACCATGCTGGGTCGATGGGAGAACCCTCCCAGGCGGCCAACGGCTGTGCCAGCAGGGCGGTCATCGGGAAGAACGTGAAGAGCAGCATGGCGCGCATACGTCCGGCGTAGGCTCCCATACCCTTCTTCTCTACGAAGTATTTGGGCAGGTAGCCACCGAAGATGGACAGCACGGTCACGATGAAATAGAGTGTGAAGATGAGCAGCTGACCCATGCCCGACGACGACTTATAGCCGAACTGGTCGGAGAAATAGGCCGGAGCCCAGAACAGGAAGAACCACCACACGCCATCGGTCATGAACTTGCCAACGATGAACGACCAGGTCTGGCGGTAGGTGAAGCAACGGGCGAAGCTGATCTGCGGGCCTTCGTCGTCGGCATCCTTCGGGTCGGCATCCGTCTCAGCATCTTGGTTGATGTAGGTCAGCTCGGCAGCATTGACATACTTGCTCTTATTGGGCTTTTCATAGAGAACCACCCAGAAGCCCATCCAGACGAAGCCCAGCACACCGATGATGATGAAGGCCATCTCCCAGCCAAACCACTCGGCCAACGGCGGAATGGACAGTGGGGCGACAAGGGCACCCACCGATGCACCAGCGTTGAAGATGGAGGTGGAGAAGGCGCGGTCTTTCTTCGGGAAATACTCCGCTGTCACCTTGATGGCGGCAGGGAAGTTGCCCGACTCACCCATGGCCAGCACGGAACGGCAGAACAGGAAGAGGTAGACGCTGATGGTGGCGATGGACACGGCAGTGGCAGAACCGGCCTCTACGGCACGCAGGGCGGCCACGGAGTCGAGTCCTTCAATCTGCATCGTAATCCAGCCGCAGCCAGCATGGAGGCAGGCACCCAGCGACCATACGAAGATGGACCAGAGATAGCCTTTCTTGGTGCCCATCCAGTCGATAAACTTACCGGCAAACAGGCAGAACACGGCATACAGGATGGAGAATACTGCCGTAATCGTACCGTAGTCGTCGTCGGTCCAGTGGAATTCGGGAGCGATGAAGTCCTTCCACGTCAGTGAAAGCACCTGTCGATCCATGTAGTTGACGGTTGTTGCGAAGAACAACATCGAGCAAATTACCCAGCGGTAATTGGTCATTTTTGTGGTCTGTACAGAACTCATTTTTATTGTTTTTATTGATGTTTTAGTGTAGTCCGACTGCAAAGATACTCATAAAAAACGAGAAAAAGGCCAGATAGACGCATCTTTTTTACGTAAACGTTAACGTCCATGCGGTCTTCAGTCTTGGAAATAAACCTTCTTCACGCGGCTGCTGATGCCGGTCAGTACCTCGTAGGGGATGGTGTCGAGCACATCGCTGAGCACCGTGACGGGTAGGTGTTCCCCGAAAATCTCCACGCTGTCGCCCTCCTTGCAGTCGATGTCTGTCACGTCAATCATGGCGACATCCATGCAGATGTTGCCAACGTAGGGTGCCCGTTGCCCGTTCACCAGACAGTAGCACGCACCGCGCCCTAAGTGGCGGTTCAGACCGTCAGCATAGCCGATGGGGATGGCCGCTATCACGGAGTCGCGCTCCAGCACGCCGCGCCGGCTGTAGCCCACCGTCTCTTCCTTCGGCACGCGGCGCATCTGCAGGATGGTGGTTTTCAGTGTGCTGACGGTGTGCAGCACCTGGTTGTTGCGGGGGTTGATGCCGTAGAGTCCCAGGCCGAGGCGGCACATATCGAGCTGGCGTTCGGGGAAGTGCTCAATGCCAGCGGAGTTGTCCATGTGACGGAGTATCTTGTGGGAGAAGGCGGCCTGCAACTTGCTGCTGCCTGCATCGAACTTACGGAACTGCTCGGCCGAGAACGCGTCGAAGTCGTCGCTGTCGCTGCCCACGAAATGGGAGAAGACGGAGCGGGGGATGATGGCATTCTGTCCTTTCAGCCGTGCGATGACCTCGTCGATGTCCTTTTCCGGGTCGAAGCCTAACCGGTGCATCCCGGTGTCCAGCTTGATGTGGACGGGCCAGCCCGTGATACCCTCTTTCTCGGCGGCGCGGACGAGGGCGTCCATCAGCCGGAAGGAGTACACCTCCGGCTCAAGGTCATAGTCGAACATCGTCTTGAAGGCCGTCATCTCTGGGTTCATGATGATGATGTTCTGGGTAATGCCGTTGCGGCGCAGGGTGACCCCTTCATCGGCCACGGCCACGGCGAGGTAGTCCACGCAGTGGTCCTGCAGCGTCTTCGCCACCTCCACGGCTCCTGCTCCATAGGCATCGGCCTTCACCATGCACACCAGCTTGGTGCTGGGATGGAGGAACGAGCGGTAGTAGTTTAGGTTGTTGACCACGGCATTGAGGTTGACCTCCAGGATGGTTTCATGGACTTTCTGCTCCAGCAGTTCCGTCAGTCGGTCGAAGCCGAAGGCGCGTGCCCCCTTCAACAGGATGACCTCGTCGCGCAGCGTATGGAACGCACTGCTTTGGACGAACTGGTTGACATCGGTAAAGAAAGCCTTGTCGGCGATGGTGATGCGGTCGGCACACGACCGAATGACCGGCCCAATGCCGATGAAGCGGCTGACACCACGCTGCAGACACAGCCTGTTCACCTCGTCGTAGAGTTCCGTGGCACTCTTGCCACTCTGCTGGATGTCGCTCAGGATGAGGGCGCGCTTGCGCCCCTGGTGGTCCGGACGGCGGTTCATGAAGTCGAGCGCGATGTCGAGCGAGTTGACATCCGAGTTGTAGGAGTCGTTGATGAGGGTGCAGCCGTGCCGTCCCTCCTTCACCTCCAGGCGCATGGCCACGGGTTCGATGCTCTGCATACGCGCAGCGAGGTTCTCGGCAGTCACCCCGAGGTAGCGCGCCACGGCGGCACAGGCAATAGAACACTCCACCGATGCAAAGTCGATGAAGGGTAGCCGGTAGGTCGCGCGCACTCCTTTATATATATAGGTCACTTCGGTCTGTCCTGGTCTGTCAGACGAAGACACCACGCTGGCCACATAGAACGGTGCCATCTCGTTGTTGCGGCTCCATCCCATCTTCTCGCCCGTATAGCCCGAGCGGCGCATACAACGGCTGATGGTATCGTCGTCGCTGTTGTAGAACACCACCTTTGCGCCATGGAACAGTTGCAACTTCTCCGCGCATTTCTCGTCCAGCGAACGGAAGTTCTCCTGGTGAGCGTCGCCCAGTGAGGTCAGTACACCGATGGTGGGCTGGATGATGTCGCGCAGATGCTCCATCTCGCCGGGCTGGCTGATGCCTGCCTCAAACACACCGATGTCCGTCTGCTCCGACAGCAGCCACACGGAGAGCGGCACTCCAATCTGCGAGTTGTAGCTGCGCGGCGACCGCGTCACGTTCATCTGTGGGGCGAGCAGCTGGTACAGCCACTCCTTAACCATCGTCTTGCCGTTGGAACCGGTGATGCCCACAATGGGGATGTCGTATTCATCGCGGTGACGCTCGGCCAGCCGCTGCAGGGCGGAAAGGGCTGAGGGGACGAGCAGGAAATTGGCATCGGGGCAGGTGGAAAACGGTTCACCTTCGAGGTTCGTCTTCTCCACCACGAAATTGCGGACACCCCTGCGATAGAGGTCCTTGATATAGCGATGGCCGTCGTTGCGCTGCGACTGCAGGGCAAAGAACAGCGACTCTTCCGGGAAACACAGCGAACGGCTGTCAGTGAGCAGCCATCGTATTTGCGTGTCGGCATTGCCGATGCGGTGTGCGCCAATCAGTGTGGCGATTTTTTCTATGGAGTAAATCATAACGCAAAATTACCATATTTTTTCCGTAGTTCTTCCACTTTTAACATAGTTTTATCCATAAACGCGCGATAAGCCTCCGATTCGGGGGCGAAGGGTTTGTGGCCAAGGGCTTGGCGGACGGGTTGCCACTCCTCTAAAAACTGGCGGGCGCGGTCGCTAAGACAGGTGGCACAGAGCCGCTCCCAGATGTAGTCAATGGCCTGCTCGGAGGGGTGGAGCATATCGGCAGCATAGAAGCGGTAGTCGCGCAGCTCGTCGTTGACGATTTCGTAGGCCGGGAAATAGTACACATACGGCAACTGCGCCACCTCGTCGGCGGCCAACAGCAGCGTGGCCTTCGACAGCTGACTGCCGTGGAAGCCGTATTTCCTGTAGCGGATGGGACTGACGGTCAGCACCACCTGGGCTTCGGCGCAGCGACTGCGCAGCAGGTCAATGGCCTCGCGCAGGTAGTCGGCACACTGACGGACGGTCAGCACCTCCTCCTCGAAGAGCTGGTGTGGCCGCTTTTCGCAGTTGTCCACAATCTCGCCACTCGCCTTCAGCCGATACACATGATTGGTGCCGAGCGTGAGGAACGCCACAGGGAAGGCCGCATCGGTGCGCCTCACCGTATGGAGGATGGAGGCGGGATTGTACATCACACCATAGGGGTTCACCGTGGCGCGGAACTTATTGTCCACAAACCGCTGTCCGATATGGTCGGCGAAGCAGGAACCCACACACAGGATGCGTTCCAGGGGTGCTATCTGGAAGGGCGGTGGCGCGATGGCTACGGGAGTCCTGAATTCCATGCGGCTGACGGCGTTAACAGGATTGCGGACGGTCTGTGGCGGTCTGCCGTCTCTTGCGGACGTGTCCTGCGGCCAGTGCCACTATCAGCAACAGCAGGACACCCATGGCGCAGTAGGCAATGGTCTCCGTCCGTGCGATGCTCTTGGGCTTGAAGGTGAGAACGACCTGATGCTGTCCGGGGGCTACCTTCAAGGCGCGGAGCACGTAGTTGACGCGTCCCAGTTCCTGTTCCTGACCATCCACCGTAGCCGTCCATCCGGGGTAATAGATTTCGGAGAACACCACCACGCCGCCTTTACCCGTCCGCACCTCATAGGTCAGTTCGTTGGGCTGGTAGGCTTTCAGCGTCACGATGCTGACGGTGTCCTGCGGTGTGCTTTTCCCGAGGACGCCCTCAAACTTGCTGTCGGCCACAGCCCGGTGGCGCAGGTCGAGGTGGTGCAGTGCATTAATCTCATCGTTGGCACTATTGACATAGTCCACCTGGTCCACCAGCCACGCGTTGCCGTAGCGATAGGGGTTCTCCACCGGCACGGTCTGGCTGGCCTGCAGTGGCAGGATGAAGTATTTCGTGTTGAGCATATTCAGCACGGGATAGAGGGAGTCGCCGTTGACCTTGGTCATATCGCCTTGAGCCTCGTTGAAGGCCGTGGCCAGTCCCAGTATCTCCTTCTTGATATGCTCGTCAATGAGTTCCTGGTAGCGGCGCAGTTTAGCAGCATGGTATCCGCCGATGCTCTTTAGGTAGAAGCTCGTCTCGTTCTCGTTGAACGTGTCGCCAGCCAGGTTGAGCACCCGGAAGTCGAGGGTCTTGTCTTGCAAGATATGGTCGATAGCCACCGATTTCTGCACCGGCTCTTCGCGGACGGTTTTCGACACGAACATCTCGTCGTTGAGGTAACGCTTGTTGACCTGCCACATATCCAGCAGACAGAGCACGGTCAGTGCACCGACCAACCATTCCTTGCGGATTTTATGCAGGCGGAACAGCAGCAGGAGCACCATACCGACGGCAATGATGGTGAAGGAGCGCAGACAGTCAGCCGTGAACACCGCCTTGTGCATGGCGGCGAGGCTGGGCATAAGGCGCGGCAGGACGTTCTGCCGGTAGTCGGCCAACAGGTCGGGGTAGCCGGCCAGGATGCTGCTGAGCTGGCTGTTGAGGCTGTTGACGGTGTCCGCATCGTGGATGGAATTGAAGTCGAAGAACAAGTCCGGCAATGCGGCAAACAGCAAGGCCACACCACCCGTCAGTCCGAAGGAGAGGTAGAGCCAGCGTTGCTTGATTCTCAGTATTTCGGGTTCATCCACGATTTTCTTCAGTGCTAACATCGCTAACAGTGGGATGGTGAATTCCGCGATGACGAGGATGGAGGCCACCGTCCGGAACTTGGCGTACATCGGTACGTAGTCGAGGAAGAAATCGGTGAACGGCATGAAATTCCTGCCCCACGACAGGAGGATGGACAGTATGGTGACGGCGAGCAGTGCCCACTTCATCGGTCCCTTAACGATAAATAGTCCGAGGATGAACAGCATGAGGACGAAGGCTCCCACGTAGACCGGTCCTGCCGTCATGGGCTGGGTGCCCCAATACTCCTGGAAGTTGCCGTAGATATCCATGTGGAAGGTGTCTTGGAAGAACGCGCTCACCGTGGCATCGGCCTTCTTCATGGCGGTGGGGTCGGAGGCGATGCTGACACTGGCTCCGCCCTTGGCGTTGGGAATCAGCAGTGTCCAGGTCTCGTCAATGCCGTAGCTCCACTGGGTGATGTAGTCGCGGTCCAGTCCGCTGGCCGTCTGGTTGGCGGTGTTCTGCTTGACCAGCTCACTCTGTCCGCGCATGGTCTCCTTGCCGTACTGCCAGGTGTGGTAGAGGTTGGACATATTGATGCAGATACCGATGGCAGCGCCGGCGATGCACACCCCTGTGGCCTTGGCCAGGTGTCGCCAGTCCCTGCGCAGTGCCCCCTCGATGAGGAAGGCAATGACCATCGCCGCCACGACAAACAGATAGTAGTACGTCATCTGTACGTGGTTGGCGAGTACCTCAAGGGCGGAGAACAACGCGGTAACCAGTAGTCCGGCCATGTATCTGCGCCGGTAGGCCAGTACCACGCCCGCTATCATCGGCGGCAGGTAGGCCAGTGCGATGACCTTCCAGATGTGGCCTGCGGCGATGATGATGAAGAAATAGCTGGAAAACGCCCATACGATGGCTCCCAGCGTGGCCATATACCAACGGAAGTCGAAAGCTCGCAGCAGGATGTAGAAGCCCAAGAGGTAGACAAAGACGTACCACACGTTTTCCGGTAGCCACAGGTGGTAGGCATTGCCCACCTGCGAGAGGGTGTCGGTGCTGTTGTAGGACGGTGCCGTCTGGTAGGTGGGCATTCCGCCGAAGAGGGCGTTGGTCCACCGGGTGCGCTCTCCCGTGCGCTGGTAGTATTCCGATGCTTCCTGTCCTGCGCCGCGTCCTGCCGAGGAGTCGTGGCGGTAGAGGATGCGCCCCTCGATGTCTGCGGGGAAGAAATAGGCGAACGAGATTGCCGCAAACAAAATCACTGCCAGAAGGTCCGGCAACCACTGCTTCAAACTTTTCATAACCGTTTTGTTTTTTGTTTCCGCGTGCAAAGATAACTATTTTACGCAAATTTTAGTACCTTTGCACGCAGAAATCAACGGAAACGAAACATGAAAATAGGAATTATCGTGGCAATGGACAAGGAATTGCAGCAATTGCAGCACTTGTTCGGTGACGACCGCGTGATTGTGGAGAAGTGTGGTATCGGCAAGGTGAATGCCGCCTTGGGTACGGCCGAGATGATACGCAAGTACCAGCCCGACGTGATCGTGTCGAGTGGCTGTGCCGGCGGCAACGGCGACGACATCAACGTGCGCGATGTGGTGGTGGGTGCTGAGGTAAGCTACCACGACGTGTACTGCGGCAGTGCGGTGGAGTACGGACAGGTGCAGGGTCTTCCGGCGCGCTACAAAGCCGACCCCCGGCTGCTGGAGAAAGCCTGCCGGGTGCAGGGTGAGGGGTTCTCCGTCCATCCCGGACTGATTGTGACGGGCGACTGGTTTGTGGACTCCAAGGACAAGATGCGCAACATCCTAAGCCACTTCCCCGACGCGAAGGCCGTGGACATGGAGTCGGCTGCCATCGCACAGACGTGTTTTAAGTATGGTGTGCCCTTCATCTCGTTCCGTGTGGTGAGTGACATTCCCTTGCGCGACACCAATGCTTCGATGTACCATGACTTTTGGAACACCGTGGCCGACAACTCGTTCCACGTCACCAAGACATTCGTAGAGTCGCTTCTCGGATAGACGTTCGTGGAGTCGCTTCTCGGATAAAGGGCAACAATCCCTTTAGGACTTGTTGGCCTTCTTGCGCTGGTCGTGGTCGAGGATGATTTTGCGCATACGCATGGACTTCGGGGTGACCTCCACCAGCTCGTCCTCTTTGATGTACTCCAGACACTCCTCCAGCGACATAACCGTCTTCGGGATGATGCGCGCCTTGTCGTCCGAACCCGAGGCACGCACGTTGGTGAGTTGCTTGGCCTTGGTCACGTTGACCACGAGGTCGTTGTCATGGACGTGTTCGCCGACCACCTCGCCATAGTAGACCTCTTCGCCTGGGTCGATGAAGAATTTGCCGCGATCCTGCAACTTGTCGATGGAATAGGCAAAGGCCGTTCCCGTCTCCATAGCAATCATCGAACCGTTGATGCGGCGTTCGATGTCGCCCTTGTAGGGCTGGTATTCCTTGAAGCGGTGAGCCATGATGGCCTCACCCTGCGATGCGGTCAGCACGTTGG
>CAVFBU010000086.1:0-9115 GCA_963620725.1 Vescimonas coprocola | reverse complement strand
CGTGTGCTTACGTCTTGTTGATTTTCCCATTTGTGTGCAAAGTTACTATTTTTTTGTTTGACTTATGCACTGGTCCGAAAAATCGGGGGTATTATAGTATAAAGTCTACGAAACCGAATACCTGCGGGTGACGGGAAACCTTTAAATATACTATAGGTTTATTGGAGTACTCTTTGGCACTCGAGTGATTCGATCGATTCACTCTATAGGCATCACCTTCCCTTTAGATAGAAATCCCCGTACCTTGCATGACACAAGGTACGGGGATTTGTTGTTCGTCTGCCTGCACGGCAGGTGGCTTATTCCTCGTCGAGCAGGATCTTCATCATCTCGCAGGCCGCCTTGGCCACGGACGTGCCGGGACCGAAGATGGCGGCAACGCCAGCCTTGTAGAGGAAGTCGTAGTCCTGGGCGGGGATTACACCACCGGCAATCACCATGATGTCCTCGCGTCCGAGCTTCTTCAGCTCCTCTATCAACTGCGGTATCAAGGTCTTGTGGCCAGCAGCGAGCGACGATGCACCCACGATGTGGACGTCGTTCTCCACCGCCTCGCGAGCAGCCTCGGCAGGAGTCTGGAACAGCGGTCCCATATCCACGTCGAAGCCACAGTCGGCATAGCCGGTGGCCACTACTTTCGCACCACGGTCGTGGCCGTCCTGTCCCATCTTCGCCACGAAGATGCGCGGGCGGCGACCTTCCTTCTTCGCAAATTTCTCGGTCAACTCGCAGGCTTTCTCAAAGTCGGAGTCGTTCTTGCTTTCTGAACTATACACGCCTGAAATGGTTCTGATTACTGCTTTATAACGTCCTACGATTTCCTCGCAGGCATCACTGATTTCGCCCAAGGTGCAGCGCAGCTGGGCGGCCTTCACGGCCAGGTCGAGCAGGTTGTGCTCGCTCTTGCGGCCTTCCTTGAAGTCGCGCACACACGCGGTGATGGCCTTGAGGGCTTCCTGGCAGGCGGCCTCGTCGCGCGAGGCGCGTACCTGAGCCAGACACTCCTCCTGCTGCTTGCGCACGGCGGTGTTGTCCACCTCCAGGATATCAATGGGGTCTTCGTGCTCCAGCCGGTACTTGTTGGTGCCGACGATGGTCTGCACGCCCGAGTCGATGCGAGCCTGTGTGCGTGCGGCGGCCTCCTCGATGCGCATCTTGGGCAGTCCCGTCTCGATGGCCTTGGCCATACCACCGAGTTTCTCAATCTCTTGGATGTGTTCCCAAGCCTTGTGGACGAGTTCGTTGGTCAGCGTCTCCACGTAGTAGGAGCCAGCCCACGGATCTATCTGCTTGCACACCTTCGTCTCGTTCTGGATGTAGATCTGCGTGTTGCGAGCAATACGCGCCGAGAAGTCGGTGGGCAGGGCGATGGCCTCGTCCAGGGCGTTGGTGTGGAGCGACTGGGTGTGTCCCAGTACGGCCGCCATGGCCTCGATGCAGGTGCGTCCCACGTTGTTGAAGGGATCCTGCTCGGTCAGCGACCATCCCGAGGTCTGCGAGTGGGTGCGCAGGGCGAGCGACTTGGGGTTCTTGGCCCCGAAGCTCTTCACGATCTTAGCCCACAGCAGTCGTCCGGCACGCATCTTGGCAATCTCCATGAAGTGGTTCATGCCGATGGCCCAGAAGAACGACAGGCGCGGTGCGAAGGCATCCACGTCGATGCCGGCGTTGACACCCGTGCGCAGGTAGTCTATGCCGTCGGCCAGCGTATAGGCCAGCTCAATGTCGGCGGTGGCTCCAGCCTCCTGCATGTGGTAGCCCGAGATGGAGATACTGTTGAACTTCGGCATCTTCTGCGAGGTGAACTCAAAGATGTCGGCGATAATCTTCATGGAGAAGGCTGGCGGATAGATATAGGTGTTGCGCACCATAAACTCCTTCAGGATGTCGTTCTGGATGGTTCCGGCCATCTCTTCCAGCTTCGCGCCCTGTTCCAGACCGGCTACGATGTAGAAGGCCAGGATGGGCAGCACGGCACCGTTCATGGTCATCGAGACCGACATCTTGTTCAGGGGGATGCCCGAGAACAGCACCTTCATGTTCTCTTCGTTGCAGATGGACACGCCGGCCTTTCCCACGTCGCCCACCACGCGGGCGTTGTCCGGGTCGTAGCCGCGGTGGGTCGGCAGGTCGAAGGCCACGGACAGTCCCTTCTGTCCGCTGGCAAGGTTGCGGCGGTAGAAGGCGTTGGACTCCTCGGCGGTGGAGAATCCGGCATACTGGCGGATGGTCCACGGGCGGAACGGATACATCATGCTGTACGGACCGCGGAGATAGGGCGGGATGCCTGCCGCGAAGTCCAGATGCTCCATGTCCTCCAGGTCTTCTTTCGTATATACGGGTCGAACCTCGATGTGCTCCGGTGTCTTCCAGTTAGGCACGATGTGGTTCTCTTTCAGCCAGGCTGTCCCGTCTGTGGCGTGGATGCCGGCATAAATATCGATGTTTTTGAAATCTTTTCTCATAACTTTAGATGCCTAACTTCTGGTTGTATTCTTTCAGGGTTTCCAGCACGTTGCAGCGCACGTGGATGAAGTTCTCGATGCCGGCGGCCTTGAGGTCGTCCATGCAGGCCGGAGCACCGGCCACGACGAACATGGCGCGGCCGTCCAGGTACTGGAACGCCGGGATGGCATACTCTGCGTATTCATCATCGGAAGAGCAGAGCACCACGATATCGGCACCGGCCTTGAGGGCTGCGTCAACACCCTCCTCCACGGTCTTGAAGCCGAGGTTGTCGATGACCTTATAGCCGGCGCAGGCCAGGAAGTTGCAGGAGAACTGGGCACGGGCCTGCCGCATGGCGAGGTTGCCGATGGTGAGCATGAACGCCGTGGGCACCTTGCCCTCCTCGGTGTGGATGCGCAGGTCTTCGAAGTCGGCGGCCAAACGGGTGGCCTCCAGCTTCTTGACGGGTGTGGCATCCGCGTGGCTGTGTCCGCAGCCACAGGCGCAGGCAGCGACAGCGCGCTTGCCCTCGCTCTTCTCCGTGAAGTTGGGGAACTGGTTTGTGCCGAGGATGAACTCCTTGCGCTTGGCGGCATCGCCGTGGCGCTTCACGTTCGTGGCGTTGATGTCGTCCTGCACAGTGCCCTTCTTGACGGCCTCCAAGAAGCCGCCCTCTTCCTCCACCCGGAGGAAAATCTTCCAAGCCTCCTGCGCCAGGGCATCGGTGAGGTGTTCTATATAATAGGAGCCGGCAGAGGGGTCAACGATGCGGTCGAAGTGGCTCTCTTCCTTGACGAGCAACTGCTGGTTGCGGGCGATGCGCTCGGAGAAGTCGGTGGGCTTCTCGTAGGCACTGTCAAACGGCGTGACCACCAGCGAGTGTACGCCACCGAGGGCGGCACTCATGGTCTCGGTTTGGGAACGCAGCAGGTTGACATAGCTGTCGAACACCGTCTGGTTGTACGTAGAGGTGGAGGCGTTGACAATCATCTTGCAGGAGCAGTCGCACTGAGGACCATACTGCTTGACGATCTGTGCCCAGAGCAGGCGTGCTGCCCGGAACTTGGCAATCTCCATGAAATAGTTTTCCGACACACCCATGTAGAACTTGATGCTCTGCGCGGCCAGGTCTGCACTGATGCCGGCATCCGTCAGCTGCTGCAGGTATTCGTTACCCCAGGCCAGCGCGTAGCCGAGTTCCTGCACGATGTAGGCTCCTGCATTGTTCAGCGTGTCGGAATGTACCATCACGCAGCGCAGGTTGGGATAGTCTTTGAGTGTCTCCACCAGTTGTGGGAGCACGGCGAGCACGTGGCTCGTATCCTTGCCCTTCTGGAGCATCTTGTCGATGGGGTCGAAGCCCACGCCACCCACGATCTTCTCCTTGTCGTAGCCCTCCTTCTCGAAGTAGGCCTTGAGGATTTCCGCCAGCTCCAGGGCGTGGCAGGGACAGGTGCGGTAGCTGACCTCCACGATGTCGAGGCGGATGTCCTTCAGCAGCTTCTCGATGAAGTCGGCGCTGACCTGGTCGCCGCCGAAGCGGAACCCGATGGAGTTGACACCCTTCATCAGGATGTCCAGTGCCTTCTTGTTGCCCTCCACGGGGTCGGTGACGGCGATGTTCTGGCGGACGTACCATTCGTTGGAGTCCTTTTTGTTGCCACGGACGAACGGGAACTCGCCGGGCATAGACTCCGGTGTCTTCAGTCCGGCCAGGTCCTCGCGGCGGTAGAAGGGCTGCACGTCGAAGCCCTCGTTGGTTCTCCACACGAGCCGTTTCTGGAAGTCCGCGCCTTTCAGGTCGACTTCAATCTTGTCCAGCCACTCCTGTGTGGTTGGCGCTTGAAACTCGGTGAAGAGTTTTTCTTTGTTAGCCATAGGATAAATGATTTTTATGTAAGTTGTTTCGTTGTAGTCCTTCATTTATGTCGCAGCAGCCTTTGCTTGCGGCCTACAAAGTTACGAATAAATTCCGAACCGCAGAAAGATTTTGCACTATTTTGATATTTATAAAAAAAAGATGCACAAAAATTATGCCATTGCGCAATTTTTGGCTACCTTTGCACGCTGTAAGAAAAAGCATGTTATGGAAACATTTCAATGGTTGAAAGATTTATTCACCACGACTGATTCCGTGGCGCACATCGCGCTGCTCTACGCCGTGGTCATCGCCGTCGGCGTGTACTTGGGCAAGCTCAAGATTGGCGGCATCTCCTTAGGAGTCACCTTCGTGTTGTTCGCCGGCATCGTGGCCGGCCACGTCGGCTTCACGGCTCCGCAGCCCATCCTGACATTCATCCAGGACTTCGGGCTTATCCTTTTCGTCTTTATGATAGGTCTGCAGGTAGGACCGGGCTTCTTCGAGAGTTTCGGAAAGGCCGGCATCAAGTTGAACGGACTGGCCACCACCATCATCCTGCTCAACATCGCGGTCATGTTCGCCTGCTACTTCATATTCTTCGATACGTCCAACGTCACCAGCCTGCCTATGATGGTCGGTACGCTCTATGGTGCCGTCACCAACACACCGGGTCTCGGTGCGGCCAACGAAGCCCTCGGATCTGTGTTCAACGGCAATGCACCGCAGATAGCATCGGCCTACGCCTGCGCCTATCCCCTCGGTGTATTAGGCATCATCGGTGCCACTATATTGATAAGGTACATCTGTAAGGTGCGCCTGGATCAGGAAGAGGCTCAGCTCAACGAGCAGGAGGGTGTGAAGGCTACGCTGAAGCCGCATAAGATGCACCTGGAGGTGACCAACACGTACCTGGAAGGGAAGACGCTGCTGCAGGTACATGATTTCCTCAACCGCGACTTCGTCTGCTCGCGCATCCTGCACGAGGGACACGTCAGCATCCCCAACCGCAACACTGTGTTCCACAAGGGCGACCAGATCTATATCGTGTGTACGGAAGCCGATGCCGAGGCCATCATCGCCTTCATCGGTCCCGTCATCCAGGTCAACTGGGAACAGCAGGATCAGCCCTTCGTGTCGAAGCGCGTGCTGGTGACCAACCCCAAGATGAATGGACGCACGCTGCTGTCGCTGCACTGCTCCAGCGTCTATGGTGTCAACGTGACGCGCATCACGCGCCAGGGCATGGACGTCTTCGCCTCCAGCAGCCTGCCCCTGCAGGTGGGCGACCGCATCATGGTGGTAGGCCCGGAAGATGCCGTCGACCGCATCGCCGCACAGATGGGCAACTCCATCCGCCGCCTGGATACCCCGAACATCGCCACCATCTTCGTGGGCATCATCCTCGGCATCATCTTCGGTTCGCTGCCCGTGGCCTTCCCCGGAATGCCTGTCCCCATGAAACTCGGTATTGCCGGTGGACCGCTGATTATCGCCATCCTCATCGGACGCTACGGCTATAAGATAAAACTGGTGACCTACACCACTACCTCGGCCAATATGATGCTGCGAGAAATCGGACTGGTGCTTTTCCTGGCCAGCGTGGGTATCAAGGCCGGAGCCAACTTCTTCGAGACCGTCGTGCAAGGCGACGGACTGCTCTACGTGTTGACTGGCTTCCTCATCACCGTCATCCCCATCCTGATTGTCGGTCCGATAGCCCGCCTGCGCTTCAAATTCAACTACTTCACCATCGCCGGTATGATAGCCGGTTCCTATACCGACCCGCCAGCCTTGGCCTACGCCAACTCCATCTGCTCGCGCGAAGCCCCTGCGGTGGGCTACTCCACGGTCTATCCGCTGTCCATGTTCCTCCGCATCTTCACCGCACAGATTATCGTGCTGTTCTTCTGCGGCTGACGGCACAAGAAACGAAACACATAAAAACTTACATCAAAATACTTACTTAACCAACATGACTAAATCCGGATTTCTGTTAAGCGCAATGTTGCTGGCAGGCACTTCCGCTGCACACGCCCAGATGGACGCGAGCATCAAGCTGAACGAAGTGATGACCAACAACAGCGCCAGCCTGCAGGACGAGTACGGACAGCGTGGGGCGTGGGTCGAGATTGAGAATATCTCGCACTCCACCTACAACATCCGAGGGATGTACCTCACCACCGACCGTTCCGTCCTCCAGCGTTCCATGAGCGTGCCCGAACGCATCAAGCGTATGAGCGTCATCCCCAATGGGGAGCCGCGCACCAGTCTGAGCGGACAGCAGCACCTCGTGCTCTTCCTCAACAGCAAGCCCCACCTGGGTTCGCTGCATCTCGCCACCCCCATCGACTCCACGAAGTCGGTGTGGATTGCCCTCTACAACGGCAACGCCACGCAACTCGTGGACTCCGTCACCGTCCCCGTGCTGGGCGCTGACCAGTCGTATGCGCGCATCGCCAACAACGGTACGGCCACCGACTGGGAGGTGAAGTCTGCCGACCGCGTGACACCGGGCATCTCCAACGTCACGACCGTCAGCGAGTCGAAGGTGGCCAAGTTCAAGCGCGAAGACCCCTACGGCATCGCCATCACCATCATGGCTATGGGCATCGTCTTCGTCTGTCTCATCCTGCTCTGGCTCGTCTTCGACCTGTTTGGCTTGATTATGAGACACCTTGAGACGGCCAAGAAGGTGGCTAACGCACAGCCGCTGAAGCCCATCACCAAGACCGTGGAGACCGCCATGGAGGTGGGACACATCACGGGTAACGTGCTGCAGGACGGACTGAAGACCAAGGGTATCGACCGCGAGGTCTACATGGCCGTCATCGGTATGGCACTCAGCCAGTATGAGGACGATGTACACGACGTGGAGAGCGGCATCATCACCATCCAGCCCAAGCCCACCCACTGGGACGACGGCTATCCGCAGATGACCCATTTCCACGACCCCGTCGTGCCTGTTGACCACACCGCACCACACATTCCAACAACCACTAACAACGCATTATAACCCCATGAAGAAATATCAGTATAAAGTACAGGGTGTTGACTTCGATGTCGAAATCCAGGAAGTAGAAGGCAACATCGCCAAGGTGAACGTAAACGGCATCCCGTTTGAAGTAGAGCTCCAGCAGCCCATCAACGCTGCCAAGCATCCCACCATCGTCAAGCCCAAGGTGGCCGCACCGGTAGCTCCGGTAGCAACCGCAGCCCCGGCAGCCGCTCCCGCCGCAGCCCCCACCGCTGCAGCAGGCGCAGGCAGCGCCGTCAAGTCTCCGCTGCCCGGCACCATCACATCCGTCCAGGTCAAGGTGGGCGACACGGTGGCCGTCGGCGACACGCTGGTGGTCTTGGAAGCCATGAAGATGCAGAACAACATCGAGTCTGAATTTGCGGGTACGGTCACTGCCGTCAACGTCGTCCCCGGCGACGTGGTGATGGAAGGCGGTGTCCTGCTGTCCATCGGTTAACCCCGTCCCTCTACAAACGCGATAAACCCTGAACATTATGGATTTCATACATTTCATAGCAGATAACCTCAATGAGTTTCTGACCTATACGGGCTTTGCCAACGCCACGGCCGGAAACCTCATCATGATAGCCGTCGGAGCACTCTTCATCTGGCTGGCCATCAAGAAGGACTTCGAACCACTGCTGCTCGTCCCCATCGGACTGGGCATCATCCTGGGCAACATCCCCTTCCGTGCGGATGCCGGACTGGAAATCGGCCTCTACGAGGACAACTCCGTGCTCAACATCTTCTATCAAGGCGTGCGCCAGGGCTGGTATCCGCCGCTGGTGTTCTTAGGCATTGGTGCCATGACCGACTTCTCGGCACTGTTGGCCAACCCCAAGCTGATGCTGGTCGGCGCAGCCGCCCAGTTTGGCATCTTCGGTGCCTATATCATCGCGCTGCTCCTCGGCTTCGAGCCGAATCAGGCAGCAGGTATCGCCATCATCGGTGGTGCTGATGGTCCTACGGCCATCTTCCTGGCCTCCAAGCTCTCGCCCAACCTACTGGGAGCCATCGCCGTCTGCGCCTACTCCTACATGGCCCTCGTGCCACTCATCCAACCGCCGTTGATGCGCCTGCTCACCACCAAGAAGGAGCGCGTCATCAAGATGAAGCCTGCTCGTCAGGTCAGCCAGACCGAGCGCATCCTGTTCCCCATCGTCGGACTGCTGCTCACGGCCTTCATCGTGCCCTCGGGTCTGCCCCTGCTCGGCATGCTCTTCTTCGGCAACCTGCTGAAGGAGTCGGGCAAGACCACCCGTCTGGCCAAGACCGCCGGCTCGGCACTGAACGACATCGTCGTGATGCTCCTCGGCCTCACCGTGGGTTGCTCAACGCAGGCCTCTGAGTTCCTCACCATGAGCACCATCTATATCTTCGCCATCGGTGCCGGAGCCTTCATCATTGCCACCATGAGCGGCGTGCTCTTCGTGAAATTCATGAACCTCTTCCTGCCCAAGGACAAGAAGATGAACCCGCTGATAGGTAATGCTGGTGTGAGTGCCGTACCTATGGCCGCCCGCATCTCCAACAACCTCGGTCTGGAATACGACCGCCACAACTTCCTGCTCATGCACGCCATGGGTCCGAACGTGGCCGGTGTCATCGGCTCGGCCGTTGCTGCCGGTGCCCTGTTAGGCTTCCTGTCGTAATTTTCTGAGTCGACTCAATTTCTTCTTTGAGCCGACTCATTTTTTTCTTTGAGTCGACTCAATTGATCGATTGAGTCGACTCATTCGATTGATTGAGTCGACTCAAGGTTTTTAACCCCTCCTTTCATCTTTCTTTTT
>CAVFBU010000085.1:0-9364 GCA_963620725.1 Vescimonas coprocola | reverse complement strand
GAGGAACTGTTTATTGCAAGTAGTCTTCGCGCGAGCAGGGTGACGCATCGCGGAAGTCAGAGCTGTATCTCTACGGCTTGGCCATCGTACACCACCGTCTTGCAGGGCTTCATGGGCTTGTCGCCAGCACCACTGTCTGCCCCTACAAGGACGATATGGAACTGTCGGTTTTGCAGCATCCCCTTGAAGCTACCCTTGCGGGGCGCAATGCTGAGGGTATGGTTGGCCTCGTTCCACGCGAAGCGAATCTCGGAGAACTGCCCTTTCTCGTAGTTGTAGTTGTCGCCCTCGTCCTCATAGAGCGTGAACGTGCCGTCAGCACCGGGATAGACACGGATTTCCAACGCGTCCCATGGTTTCTCCGCACTATACTGCACCTCGGGACCGAAGGGCAGGATGGTGCCGGCCTTGATGAACACGGGCATGATGTCGATGGGGCACAGCCGCTGGATGTCCTGTCCACCCTCGTAGAGCGCATTGCTCCAGAAGTCGTACCACCGGTTGCCCTGTGGCAGATAGACGCTGACGGGAGCGGCGGCCTGCTTCACGTCGGGATAGATGGTGTGCCCCTTCTTCTGATGGTCCTTCCAGGTGTACATCGGGTCGGTGACGGGCTTCACCAGGATGTTGCGGCCAAAGAGATACTCGTTGTTCAGCCGCGAAGCCTTCTTGTCGGCCGCATAGTCCATCACCAACGGGCGCATCATGCTGCCGCTGTGCTGCACGCAGTCGCCGGCAGTGCTGTAGATATAGGGCAGGAGACGGTAGCGCAGACGGATGGCCTTGAGCATGGCATCGTACGCCCAGTCGCCCTCCTTGCCGAACTCATACAACTCGCTCACCATGGGGGAAGAGCAATGGTTGCGCATCAGCGGCATGAAGGTGCCCCACTGCGTCCAGCGTGTCTGCAGCTCCTGCACGGCCGGGTTCTTGGGACTTTGCTCATACTCCCAGTAGAAGAAGCCGCCGAGGTCGGTGTTCCAGAACGGGATGCCGCAGAGCGTGTAGTTCAGTCCCGAGGGCACCTGTTTCTTCATCTCGTCCCAGGACGCTAAGATGTCGCCGCTCCAGGAGAACGTGCCGTAGTGCTGGATGCCGAAGCAGCCGCTGCGCGTCATCTGCAGTGAGCGTTTCCAGTTGCCCTTCATGGCGCGCTGGTGCTCGTAGATGTTCTTGTTGTGGAGCAGGGAGAAGGCATTCTTCACGCTGAGCCATGAGCCATCGTGGGTCTGCCAGTTCTCGTCGCCGGGCTGTTCGAAATGGTCGGGTTCGGTAGAGTCCGTCCACCAGGCATCCAGCCCCATGCGGTAGAGGTTGGAGAGGTATTTCCAGTACAGGTCGCGCGCCTTGGGGTTGAACACATCATAGGGCTGCACGCCGGCGTTCCGGGGCCACGTGTCGAAGGGCAACAGGGCGTTCATCTTCTTCAGCTTCTTGTACTGCTCGGTCCAAGGACCGAAGTTGGCCCAGATGGTAATCATCAGGTGGGCGTTGTTCTTGTGGACGTACCTCACCATCTCTTCGGGACTCTTTAGGCGCGGTTCGCCCTGCACCTTCATGTTCCTCATGTCACCCGGCAGGTACTTGTCGTAAGCCGGATCGCCCACCTTATTAATATAGTAGGGGTTTTGGAATTTCATCGCGTTCCAGTTGGAGTCGCAGCCCCAGTACTGCCAGTCTTGCACGATGGCGTCGGTAGGAATCTTCAGCTCGCGGTATTTGTCCAGCACACCGGCCAGCTCATCGCTGGTCTTGTAACGCTCGCGGCACTGCCAGAAGCCCATCGACCACAGGGGAAACATCGTGGCCTGCCCCGTCAGTTCGCGGATGCTGGCGATGACCCCGTCCTGCGTGCCGTCCCGATACATGAAGTAATAGTCGGCACAGGTGCCCACCTCACTGGTGAAGGAGGTCTGCTCGCCGTCGTCAAACCAGGTCTTTCCGGCATTGTCCCAATAGAGTCCGTAGCCCTTCTCACTGGTGAAGTAAGGTATGGCGATGTAGGTATTGTGGTTCCACAGCTCCACGTTGCGGCGGCCACGCTGGTTCATGTACGTGTCGCGCAACTGCCCGAGTCCATAGATGGCCTCGTCGTCCGCCAACTGGAAACACTGGCGTATGCGGTATTTGCCCTTGTTGGCCTCATCGCTGCGCCTTTCAAAGGTCGTCCCCGTGTCGTCCAACAGCCGCTTCCCGTCGGCGGAGCAGAAACGGATGACCCCCGTCTGCCGGTTCAACGTGACGGCGATGTCGGTGGACTTCATGCTCACGACACCGTTGTCCTCCTGCACGTCCACCGCCTTCAGTTGCTGAGGCTGCAAAACGACCGAGTAGCTCTTCTTTTGTGCCACTGCACCGTCATCGCCGTTGGCCTTCACCACCCGAACAATGGATGGGGAATAGAAGGTGACGGTGACCTGCTGGTCGCCCACCTGTCGGGTGACTGCGGTGACGGCAGCCTTTTCCTTGGCAGCCTTCTTCGACTGCTTTGCAAAGGATTCGCCGGGAAGCCCTGCTACTGCGATGCCCAGTAGGGCAAGCAAGAATTGTCTTTTCATCATAACGCTTTCCTGTTTGATAAAACAGATAATCAATATCCATCATTCTGCTTGAGGTTGGTGTTCGTCAGAATCTGGCTGTTGGGTATGGGATAGAGATTCTTTTCCTTGCCGCTGGCGTCGTGCGAGAACCAAGCGCGAGTGGCAAATACGCCAAACCTGATCATATCCTGCCGGCGACGGCCTTCCTGTGAAAATTCCCATCCCAGTTCGTCAAGCATCCTGCCGTAGGCTATTACAGCATTGTCGTGGCTGGTCTTGATGTTGTCGCGGCGACCATAGTCGTAGCAGCTGTTTCCCTGTAGTTCCTCACCAGTGACAACGGCTTTTTCGGGGTTGTTGGAGAAGTTGCGCTCCCTCACCTGCGTGACCAGTTCGGCCGCTTCATCTGCGTGACCCGTCCGCAACAGGGCCTCCGCCTTCATGAGATAGACATCTGCATAGCGCAAGAGTGGGAAGTCATTGCTCAGGCGGTTTGTGATGCCTTCTGCATATTCAAACTTTCCCCACCGGAGGCCTTGGTTCTCATCAGAATCGTCAATGCTGTTCACCTCGTTCACATAAACCAACGGCTGGCCGACCAGGTTGCCCATGGTGCAAAGCAACTCTGCGCCATTTCTGTCATACTGCGGACCCGATATAAAGTCGTCCTTCAGACGCTGGTCATCGGGATCAAACGTGTCAATATACTGGGGCAAGACACATGCGCCTCCCCATGGTGTGGCCTTGAAATTATAGGTAGCCTGGTTCTCCGGCTGCAGGCTGTACATATGGAAATCGAAAGCATTCCAGTCTGTAATATATGTCTCGTCAAACGGCAGGGCAAAGATAATCTCCTTGCTGTTTTCGTTGTTGGTGACAAAGACATTCTTGCGCACCGACTCCAACGCGTATTCGCCACATTCCAGCACCTTGTTACAGGCTTCAATACACTTGTCGTAGTCCTTGTGGGTACCATTGCTGAACACCTCCGAGTTGAGATACATCTTGGCCAGCAGTGTATATCCTGCCCACTTGTTGAACCGGCCGTAATACTCGCTGTTCACCTCCTCCGTCAGATTAGGTATATTCTCCGTCAGCTCCTGAATGATGAATTCATAAACCTCGTGACGCTTGCTCTGTTCTGGAAGGAAACCGGCAGGCACATCAAATTTGGTGATGATGGGCACATTGCCGAACAAATCGTCCAGTACATAGTAATAGGATGCCCTCAGCACCTTCAGTTCCGAGACAACGGCCGTTTCCTTGTCGCCCAGCTCTATCTGGCCGGACTCTATCTGATAGAGGACACGGTTGCAGGCGTTGATGCCGTCATACGTGCGAACCCATGACTGAAGGGGAATGTCATCCTCACTGGTCCACTTGTGCTGGTGCATCCGCTTATAGACACCGCCGTCCACCCATCCGTTCGGACGAGCCGGTATAATATCCTCATCGGTGGAAAGCATTTGGGCACGCGCCACCCCGTTCCAGAGTAGCATGGTCTTGCGCCAAGAGACGTAGGCTGACGACAGCAGGGATGCAACGTCTTCATCCGTCGGCTGGAAACCGTCTGCCACAACGCTGGCATAGTTCGTATCTTTCAAGTCGGTGCAAGAAACTGCACTGAAGAGTGCCGAGACACCCAAAAGACAAATGTATAATCTATTGAATTTCATAATTTTCATTGCTATAACGTATTGTTGTTAGAAGGTAATGTTCACACCAAAGGTAAAGGCGCGAGTGTGAGGATAGCTGTCGCGGTTGTCATAGGCAGGAGACAAGCCCGATGTCGACACCTCGGGGTCGATGCCCTTATAGCCCGTGATGGTAAGGGCATTGTTGACAGAAGCATAGAGGCGGAGGGCCTTGATCCACTTTCCCATATCGTTGAATGTGTAGCCCAGCGTGATGTTGTCTATCTTCCAATAGTCACCATCCTCCACATAGTAACTGTTGAACTCCTCGGAACACTGGCTGTTCAGCACTGCCTTTCCGAACACTGGGTCATAGGCAGAACGCAGGCGGTTCCAGTCTTGGCGGCTTCTGTTCTCATAGAACATCCTCATACCATTGATAATCTGGAAGCCGAAGGCACCGCGCATATTGACGGCGAGGTCGAAGTTCTTATAGCGGAACTGGTTGTTGAAGCCGAGGTACCAGGTAGGCACACCATTGCCCAAAATCTGCTTGTCCTCGAAGGAATGGGTGAAATCATCGTAATTCACGTGGTTGCCATCCTTGTCGAGATAGATCCATTTGCCGTTGTCGTCCACATCCACCACCTTGAATCCGTAGATGTCGCCGACCTTATGGCCGATGCGCACGATGTGCGACTCCGTCTTTACCGGTTCCTCTATCCAGCCCGTCATGAAGTAGTCCGAAGAGGTTTGATACAGATCGTTGGACAGGCTCTTTAACTTGTTGGAGTTGGTGGAGAACGTAACCGTTGAGTTCCACTGGAAGTCCTTGTTCTGTACAGGAATGACATTCACCATGACCTCAAGACCGTTGTTGCTCATCTCGCCGACATTGGCCCGAGTGGTCGTATAAAGGTTCGGGGGAGAGGGGACGGAGTAGTTGTAGAGCAGTCCCTTGATCAGACGGTAGTACCAGTCGACAGACACATTCACGCGGTAGTTCAGAAGGCTGAAATCTACACCAACGTCATACTCGTGTTTCTCCTCCCATTTCAGTTTGTCGTTGGAGTTCTGTGTGGGCTGCAAGGCGCGAATCCATCGTCCGTTGTAGAGATAATAGTCGCCATAGCCCAACAGCGACACACCGAGGAACGACTGGCTGGGCTGCGAACCAGTGACACCGTAGCCTGCCCTCAACTTGATGTCGTCAAAGAGCTTTTGGTTTCTCATGAAATGCTCCTCCGTGATGCGCCATCCCAAGGAGACGCTGGGGAATGTGCCCCAAGGCTCGTCTGTCCCGGCCAGTTGACTGGCTGCTTCATGGCGTATGCTGGCCATCAGCAAGTAGCGGTTCTTGTAATTGTAGTTCAAGCGGCCGAAGAAACCAATCAGATTCGTATTGAGCCGGTAACTATATTCCGTGGCCAGTCCTTCCTTCAGAGCCTGTCCAACGCCGATGTTATGCCAGCTAAACGCATCGGTCGGGAAGTCGTAGTTACGCTCATATTGATTGCTGTAAACACCTTCTTGATAGCTGTATCCCACGAGAGCTTGAACCGTATGGTCGCCGAACGTCTTGTGGAAGCGACCTGTCAGCTCCATCAGTTTTGTCACCGTGCTGCTGCCGCCGGCAGAAGCATAGCCGTTCATGCCGTCCCGAACATTGGAGATATGGTTCTTCGTCTCGTAATATCCACCATCCTGGTTGATTTTGTCGTACGAGAGCAGGGCGTTGAATGTCAGTTCTTTGATGGGCTCGAAGGTGATATTGGAACTAAAACGTGTTTGGGAAATCCTCTGCTCACCGTCACACTCATAGATACGCGATACGGGGTTGTCATAGTTGAAGATACCCGTATTCTCACGCCAAGAACCATCGGCGTTCTTGATGGGTTCTGTCGGATTGTGAATCAAAGCCTGCCGCCAACTGTAGGTGTTGTAGCTACCGCCATCGTTGGTGGATGTATAGCCGGTCTGGTTGCCCAACAACTGGAAATTGAACCGCAGCTTGTTATCGAACATGGAATGGTTCACCTCTGCGCGTCCCTGGAACTCTTCCTTGTCCGAACGCTTGAAGATGCCCTGCAGATTGCGGTAGTTGACATTGAAGATATAGTTGGTCTCGCTGTTTCCACCCTTGAAAGAGACATTGTGTACGTGACTCAGTCCCGTTCGGGTGATGGCACCAATCCAGTCGGTGTTCTCACCCAAGTCCCAAGAGGCATCCCGCAGGCCGTCCTGAATCTGCTGACGATAGTCGCCGGCATCGCAGAAATCGGGGCGTTTGGCCATAGTGGAAAGACTGAGATAGCCACTGTACTGCACCTCATTGATATTGTTGCCCTTCGATTTCTTTGTCGTGATGAGCACCACACCATTCGTACCGCGCGAACCATAGATGGCAGCTGCCGAGCCGTCTTTCAGCACATCGATGCTCTCAATGTCCTCGGGGGCTACCGTGCTGAAACTGCCCGGTACGCCGTCTATCAGAATCAGCGGATTGGTGGAAGCACCCAGTATCGTGGTGTTGCCACGCAAGGAGATTTCCGTGCCGCCCACGGGGTTGCCGTTGGGGTTGGTGACGGAAAGACCCGCTATCTTTCCTTGTATCAGCTGGCCGGCATCATTGATGGCTCCTGCCGTGAAGTCTTCGCTCTTCACACTGCCTACCGAACTGGTGACATCACCTTTCTTCTGTGTGCCATATCCGATAACCACCACTTCGTCAAGCACTTTTCTGTCTTCTTCAAGCACGATGGAGAGGTGCTGTTGCTTCCCTACGGAAATCTCTCGCGGCTGGAAGCCGATATAGGATATTTGCAGGATGTCTCCCGTCTCCACGTTGAGGGAAAACTTTCCATCCAGGTCGGAGACCGTTCCATCGTTCTGTCCCTTCACCCTGATGGTTGCGCCGATGACAGGATTCCCTGTGTCGTCCTTGATGACACCACTGATTTTCTTCGGTGTCCTTACCCCTTTCTGTTGGGCGGTCAGGGCCGCGGCGTTCTTCGACTGCTTTGCAAAGGATTCGCCGGGAAGCCCTGCTACTGCGATGCCCAGTAGGGCAAGCAAGAATTGTCTTTTCATCATAATTTAGTAGTTTAATAACTTGTTTTTAGTTCAACCGAAAATCGGCTTGGAATTCCGGCTGCAAAGGTAGGCAGAAACGGGAAAAACAGGTTAAGACAAATGAAGATTCAAGTGGCACATTTGTTGAAATGCGCCCATTTTTTGCCGGTCATTTGTACTCGGAAGGCAGTACGCCGTATTCCTTCTTGAAGCATTTGGTGAAGTAACTGGACGAGCTGAATCCGGTCTTTTCGGCAATTTCGTTGACCGTCAGTTCTCCCTTCCGCAGCAGCGCGGCGGCATTGCCGAGGCGGATCTGGCGGATGAAGGCCACGGGGGTGGTGCCCGTCAGTGCCGTGAGCTTCTTGTAAAGCCCGGTGCGCTCCATACAGAGCTCGGCAGCCAATTGTTCCACGCCGTACTCTCCGTCCTGCAGGTGTTGCTCCACCAGCGTGCGCGCCTTGGCTATCAGCTCGGGTTCCGGTTCTGCCGCTTCCGCTGTTTCCGGCTCTGCAGACCCGATGGTTTCACCAATCTTTCTCTTGCGGCGATACAGGACGAAAGCAACTGCCGCGACAAGCAGGCCGACCAGCAGCAACACGCTCCATGACGACTGCCACCAGGGCTTGTCGATGGTAAAGAAGAGACCCAGCATGGGCGAGACGCAGATGAGGCCGTCGTTATAGGTACCGAGCCAGATGTTTCCTTCGCGGTCGCGAAACACGGTATTGATGCCCGTAGTGAGCGAGCGACCATCGGGCAGCGACAGCGTATGAACCTCGCGCGGCTTGTTTCCCACCCTGAAGTCGAACATCAGATAGCCCTGCTGACTGCTGATGAGTGCTTGGTTGTCCGACGACATATTCAGCGTGTGCAGAATGTAGTTGCAGGAGAAAATCCTGGAGTATCTGCGGGTCTCCGGGTCGAAATGGAGGAAGACGGAAGCGTTGGTTTGTGGCGTTGTGCCGTGTCCTGTGCGTATTTGATAGAACTGTCCGCCCGGTATCTGCACCGTGAGCGAGGTGCTTCGGTAGCGTCGGGCTTCCGCAGCAGGATAGGCAGCGACCGTATAGATGAGTTTCCCGGCTTGGAACGCAGCCACCCGTCCAGTGCTGTGGAACGTGTACACCCGCTGGCCGTCGGTGTCCAAATCCTGCAGACTTCCCCATGAGGGGCGAATCCGAATGGAGACCCCGTCAGAGGTATTAACAATGGTATCTCCCATCACGACCCACAGCTGCCTCCGGCTGTCCACGAACAGGTCGCCAATGGCCGCGCCCTTGGTGGCTCCGGCGCAGGAGTCCAGCGGATGCTCCAACAGCGTCTTCCGCTCCAGGTCGATGCAGAACACCTCCCCGCCATCCTTCACCCAAAGCCTGTTTCTGTTGTCGGCATAGAGGTGGGTCTGTCCGCTGTATTCAGCCAGGGGCTGCGCCTTTTCCCGAGGGAGTGCCACAAACTGGAAGCGTCGGCCATCGTAGAGGTTGATGCCCCGTCGCGTCCTCACGGCCAACTGGCCCGATGGCAACTGCATCATCTGAAGGATGTTGTTGTCCGAGAGTCCCTGGCTTTGGTTGAGCACACGGAAATATTCGTTCTTTTCTATCTTTTGCGCTGCGGCAGGCAGCACGCTGCCTATGAGCGAGAAAAGAACGACACCGCAGACGATGATATGCCGTATTATGCCGTAACCCATATAAAACACAACTGCAAAAGTACACATTTCCGGCGAGACACCCAAACATTTCCTGCGCTTTCCGAACTGACGAACGAAGCAAGCGCAGAGCGGAGCTTGCTCCAGCTATGCCTTGCGAGGAGGAAGAGAACCGCAGGTTAGCGTGAGTACCTTCGGCCAAACGCGCCATGGCGGTTAAATTCCTTGCACTGGGAGTCCCTGTCAATACGATAGTGCAGGCCACCGACTTGACGACAGAGGAAATCCAGTCGCTCGCGTAAAGACGCTGCCAACCATTTTTACTTTGAGACCGAACGGATAGTATCGGAATAGATGAACGGGTATCGACCGGAATACGCAAAAAAAAGAATCTTGTCAAAATCAGTCGTAGTGGCCGTTTCGGGTGAAAAAAATTAAAGGAGGGGTAAAAACCTTGAGTCGAC
>CAVFBU010000084.1:0-9681 GCA_963620725.1 Vescimonas coprocola | reverse complement strand
GTCGTAACTTTGGGGCGATATTCTATTTCAACGTTTAAAAGAGAAGAATATGGAACAGGAAAAAAAATACAACAAGTTGGGTGAATGGCTTCATTCTGATGCGAAACCTATGATAGACTTGTCAGGTATGACGGATGCCGACAAGGCCTCTTTGCTAAAGATGGTGATGAGATGAAAGTGTATCTCGATACCAATATGCTTTATTTCTTGTTGTTGAAAAACAAGGATGAGATATCGCCGGCTGTAAACGCTATATTGGAGGACTATCAGACGGTGTTATATACAAGTTCGGTTTGCGTACATGAGTTGATTCATTTGTGCCATATCGGTAAGGTGCCCATAGGAAAAAAGAATTCCGTCTTGAAGGATGCTCATGATGTCTTGACGTGGCTTAATGATATGAATATCGACATCGTAATGGTGACAGAGAAGCATTTGCAAGTGTATGCCGATTTGCCATTCGCCGATAACCATAAGGATCCCAATGACAGATTGATTATAGGGCAGGCCATCTCAGACAAGGTCTTGCTGGTCAGTTCTGATCATAAATTCGAGAGATACATGAAGTGTGGCTTGAATTTTGTATTCAATAAGAGGTGATTAGGACCTTTTTCTCTCTTGAACTCCTGCCGGGTCAACTAAGAAAAAATGCCGATAGGTTTTGTTGTATCGGAAACTCTACCCCATCGGCATCATAAAAATGGGAGATGAAATGTAATGACGCTGTTCTACGAACTCATACAGGTGGCGTTAGGGAAGCAGGAGGTGTTAAGCCATACCCCTACCGCCCGGGAATGGCAGGGACTGTTCGCGATGTCGCGCAAGCAGGCCGTGGCTGGTGTGGCGTTTCTGGCTCTCGACGTGCTGAGCCGGAGGGGACAGCAGCCACCTCAGGACGTGTTGTATGCGTGGATAGGACTGAGTGAACGAATCAGACAACAGAACCTCATGGTCAACCGACGCTGTGCGGAGGTAACGACACTATTTGCTGAGGCTGGCTTTCGGAGCTGCATCTTGAAAGGACAGGGGAACGCCCGGATGTATCCTGTGCCCGAGAGCCGGCAACCCGGCGACATCGACCTCTGGGTGTTTGGCGAGCGTCGGGAGATTACACGCTTCGTGAGGGCGCGGTGCCCGGAGGCCTTCGAGCAGTATCACCACATCGACTTCCCCGTGTTCCGAGATGTACCGGTAGAGGTACACTATACCCCCGGACAGCTGATGCGTCCCCGATGCAACAGGCGGTTTCAGGCGTGGTGTCGTGCGCAGGGCTTGGCGTTGCAGGCAGAGCGTCCAGATACCGCCGCCGCTGGCTTCCGTGTGCCGTCGACGGCGTTCAATGCCGTGTATCAGATGGCCCACATGATGGTGCATTTCTTCATCGAGGGCATCGGCCTGCGCCACCTCATCGACTATTACTACGTGCTTACCGACGACATGGTGAGCCAGCAGCAGGACACCATTCGAGACACGCTCTGTGCACTGGGCATGGAGCGGTTTGCACGCGGTGTGATGTGGGTGGAGCAGTATGGTCTTGGACTTGAAGATAAACACCTGCTGTTTGAGCCATCGGAGAAGGTCGGCAGGATGATATTAAAGGAGATGGAAGAAGGTGGGAACTTTGGACATCATGACGAAAGATATACCTTCCGTAGAAATGGTATGTTGACAAGAGGCTTGGCTGATACTGTTCGTTTGCTGCGATTGGCTAAGGTGTTCCCGTTGGAATCATTTTGGAAGATCGTAAAGAAGATTGAGAACCAGAAATGGAAGTTGAACCGAAGCTAAGGCTTCGTGCTTGACGCAGACCGCACAACACCATCATGGCCCGATACCTCGAAGGAGGTATCGGGCCATTGTTGTATTCGGGGGAAGTCCCCCGACGTAGAGAGACTATTCCCTGACGGGAATTTTGTCGACACGCTTCTGGTGGCGTCCGCCCTCGAAGGAGGTCTTGAAGAACTCGTCCATGATCTTCTCGGCCATCCTGTTGTCGATGAAGCGACCCGGCATCACCAGCACGTTGGCATCGTTGTGCTGGCGGATGAGATGCGCTATCTCCGGCATCCAGGCCAGTCCGGCACGCACACCCTGATGCTTGTTGAGTGTGATGGCGATGCCTTCGCCCGAGCCGCAGATGCCGATGCCGGGGTAGACCTCACCACTCTCGATGCCTTTGGCCAGGGCGTGGCCGAAGTCGGGATAGTCGACCGAGGCGTCGCTCCAGGTGCCATAGTCCTTGACGGCATAGCCGTGCGCCTCCAGATACTGTAGCACGAACTGCTTGAGCGGAAATCCTGCGTGGTCGCATGCCACGCCGACAGTCTTTACTTCCATGGTCTTACAGTTTTAAGGGTTAGGCCAAGAGGGCTTTCACCTGCTTGTAGACATTCTCGCCCGTGTAGCCCAGTTTCTCGTCGAGCACCTTGTAGGGTGCGGAGAAGCCAAAGCTGTTCAGTCCCCATACGGTGCCGTCAGCACCCACGAGACCTTCCAGTGTGACGGGCAGTCCGGCCGTCATGCCGAACTTCTTCTTGCCAGCCGGCAGCACGCTCTCCTGGTATTCCTTGGACTGGCTGCGGAACAGTCCCTCCGACGGTACGCTGACGATGCGAACCTTCACGCCGTCCTTGCGCAGCAGGGCAGCACCAGCCTCCAGTGTCGACACCTCAGAGCCAGAAGCCAGCAGGATGACATCGTAGTCCGGGTCGCTGCCTGCCACGACGTATGCGCCCTTGGTGGCCTGGCTGTAGTCGTTGCCTTCGGGCAGCATATCGATGTTCTGGCGGGAGAAGATAAGTGCCGTCGGCGTGGCGGTGTTCTCCATCGCCATGCGCCAGCACACGGTGGTCTCCTCGGCATCGGCGGGACGCACGACGAGTACAGAGTTGCGGCCGTGGTGGTTCTTCAGCTTCTCCATCAGACGAATCTGAGCCTCCTGCTCCACGGGTTCGTGGGTGGGACCGTCCTCACCGACACGGAAGGCATCGTGGGTCCAGATGAACTTCACGGGCAGCTCCATCAGGGCAGCCATGCGGACGGCCGGTTTCATGTAGTCGGAGAACACGAAGAAGGTGCCGCAGGCCGGGATGACACCGCCATGGAGTGCCATACCGATGCAGCAGCAGGCCATGGTCAGCTCGGCCACGCCAGCCTGGAAGAAGGCACCGCTGAAGTCGCCTCGCACGATGTCGTGGGTCTTCTTGAGGAAGCCGTCCGTCTTGTCGGAGTTTGAGAGGTCGGCAGAGGCACAAATCATATTGGGCACCTGTTCTGCCAGTACGCCGAGCACTGTGGCACTGGCTCCGCGGGTGGCAGCACCAGCCTTCTGCTGTACGAGGCTCCAGTCAATCTGCGGTGCTTTGCCACTGAACCAGTCGGCCAGCTGTTGGGCCTTTTCAGGGTTCTCCTTGGCCCATGCCGCCTTCTTGGCGTAACGTTCTGCCACAATCTTCTTGAGCTCTTCTGCACGCTTGGCGTACAGCTCCTTCACCTCGGGGAAGATCTGGAACGGCTGTTCCGGGTCGGCTCCGAGGTTTTTCATCGTGTTCACGTAGGCATCGCCGCCGAGCGGTGCACCATGGGTGGCGCAGTTGCTCTCGTAGCTGCTGTTGTCGGCCTTGCGGGCACCCTTGCCCATGACGCAGTGGCCGATGATCAGGCTGGGGCGTGCGGTCTCCTTCTGTGCGTTCTTGATGGCTTCGCGGATCTGGTCCACGTCGTTGCCGTCAATCTTCTGCACGTACCATCCCCATGCCTCATATTTCCGGGCGGTGTCCTCGCAGGTCACCACATCCGTCCGCGTGGAGAGCTGGATGTCGTTGGCATCGTAGAACATGATGAGGTTGTCCAGTCCCAGTGTGCCGGCGATGCGTCCTGCACCCTGCGAGATCTCCTCCTGCACACCGCCGTCGGAGATGTAGGCATAGATGGTCTGTCCCATCACGTCGCCCATGCGCGCCTTGAGGAACTTGGCAGCGATGGCGGCTCCCACGGCATAGCAGTGGCCTTGTCCGAGGGGACCCGACGTGTTCTCAATGCCGCGAGCCAGTTCGCGCTCTGGGTGTCCGGGAGTGACCGAGCCCCACTGGCGCAGGTTCTGGAGATCCTCCAGGGTGAACTTGCCGATGAGGGCGAGTTGCGAGTAGAGCATGGGAGCCATGTGGCCGGGGTCGAGGAAGAAACGGTCGCGTCCTTCCCACTCAGGCTTTTCGGGGTCGTACACGAGGAATTCACTGTAGAGCGTGTTGATGAAGTCAGCACCGCCCATGGCACCACCGGGGTGTCCGGACTTAGCCTTCTCTACCATAGAGGCTGCAAGAATACGGATGTTGTCCGCAGCCCGGTTCATGATTTTGTTGTCGTTCATAATAAATGGTGTTGTTTTGATAATGTTAGTTGAATGTTTGATGGTGCTTATTTCAAGGTCATCACCACGAGACTCTTGGCCGGCACCTTGACGGAGAGCACGTTCTTCTTAATCTTCGCCTGCTTGAAGTCCACTGGCTTCACGCGGTCCGGGTGCTCAAAGTCGTTGAAGTCTGCCACGTTCTTGGCGGTCAGCAGTTGTCCGCTGACGGTCTTGGCCGTGGTACCTTCGAGGGTGATGTCGACGGTCTGTTCCTTGTCGAGGCTCACATTGGTGAGGGCCACGATGATCTGTCCGTCCTTGGTCTTGGCCGCCGAGCCGGAGAGGAGCGGCAGCGAGCGGTAGCCGTCTGCCTTATTGACATCCACGGGAGTGGTGTGGTTGCGGCGCACCTTGATGGTGTCGCAGGTCAGCGTCATGGGCAGGTAGGTGGCCTCCTGGAAGGGTGCGTACATCTTAAACACGTGGTAGGTCGGGGTGAGCACCATGTGACCCGTGCCCTTCTGGTCGGTCAGGATCATAGACTGCAGCACGTTGACCACCTGTGCGATGTTCGCCATCTTTACACGATCCGTGTGGCGATGGAACACGTCAAGGGAAAGCGAAGCCACGAAGGCATCGCGCAAGGCGTTCTGCTGGTAGAGATGGCCGCGGATGGTGCCCGGCTCCTCGTCCCACCAGGTGCCCCATTCGTCCACTAACAGTCCGATGCGGTTCTGTGGGTCTTTCTCGTCCATGATGGCCTTGTGCTTCTTGATGACCTCCTCAATCTCCAGGCACTTGCCCAAAGCCCAGTAGTACTGGTCGTTGTCAAACTGAGTGGCAGCCCCCTTCGAACCGTTCCATCCCGTCACGGTATAATAGTGGAGCGACACACCGTTCATCCGGTTGCCGATGCGATCCATCAGTACCTTCGTCCAGTTGTAGTCGTAGTCAGAGGCACCGCTGGCAATCTTATAGAGCTTGTTGCCATCGTAGTTGCGGCAATACACCGCGTAGCGGCGGTAGAGGTCGGAATAATATTCCGGGCGCATATTGCCGCCGCAGCCCCAGCTCTCGTTGCCCACGCCGAGGTACTTCACCTTCCACGCCTTGTCGCGTCCGTTCTGCCGGCGGAGCTTGGCCATCGGTGTGTCACCGTCGCTGGTCATGTATTCCACCCATTTGGCCAGTTCCTCCACCGAGCCAGAACCCACGTTGCCGCTGATGTAAGGCTCGCAGCCTAACATCTCGCAGAGGTTCAGGAACTCGTGGGTGCCGAAGGAGTTGTCCTCAATGGTGCCGCCCCAGTTGTTGTTCTGCATCTTGGGGCGTTTCTCGCGCGGTCCGATGCCGTCCATCCAGTGGTATTCGTCGGCAAAGCAGCCACCGGGCCAGCGCAGCACCGGCACGTTGAGGGCTTTCAGTGCCTCAAACACATCCTTGCGGTAACCGTTGATGTTGGGGATGGGCGAGTTCTCACCCACCCAGAGACCGCCGTAGATGCACGATCCGAGATGTTCGGCAAACTGACCGTATATCTCCCGGTTGATGGTGTTCTTGCCTTGGTCGGCCTGTAGTGTGCCCTTGATGTTGTCGGCAGAGACCTGCGTGGTGCAGAGGGCCAGTGCTGCCGTCAGAAAGAAATGATAATGCTTCATCGTGTTGTTTGTTTATGGAGTTATTTCTTAGCGATGACAGCGGCCTGTTCGATGGCCAGTCCGCTCTTGTAGTTCTCGATATAGGCATTGAAGCCTGCCACGTCGTTGGCATCGGGCGCAATCTCCGTACCCGTGTTGCCGTTGAACACCGCCGTTTCGAGGTAGTCGGCGAGGTTCAGCTTCCCGGTGTTGTTCACCAGGTAGTCTGCCAGCAGGGCGATGCCCCATGCACCACCTTCGCCTGCCGTCTGCATCACGGAGATGGGCGAGTTGATGGCGGCAGCCAGTACGCGCTGTCCCACACCGGCGGTCTTGAAGAGTCCGCCGTGGCCCGTGATGCGGTCCACCTTGACGTGCTCGTCGTTGAACAGGATGTCGTTGCCGATCTTCAGCACGGCGACGGAGGCGTAGAGGTTGGCACGCATGAAATTGGCGAGTGAGAAATGGTCGTTGGCCGACCGCACGAAGAGCGGTCGTCCCTCGGCCAGTCCCGTGACGGGTTCGCCCGAGAAGTAGTTGTAGGCAATCAGTCCGCCGCAGTCTGCATCACCCGTGAGTGCGTGGTTGTAGAGCTTGCCGAACACCTCGTTCATATCGACAGGTACGCCGAGCAGTTGCTGGTACTCCTTGAAGATGTTGACCCAGGCGTTGAGGTCGCTGGTGCAGTTGTTACAGTGTACCATAGCCACGAGCGAGCCGTCTGGCGTGGTCACCATGTCGATCATCTCATACGGCTTGGAGAGGTCGTGCTCCAGCACAATCATGGAGAACGATGAGGTGCCGGCACTCACGTTGCCAGTGCGCTGCTTGACGGCATTGGTGGCCACCATGCCCGTTCCGGCATCACCTTCCGGCGGACACAGCGGACAGCCGGCCTTCAGATGGCCCGACACATCGAGCAGGGCAGCACCCTTCTCGGTCAAGACACCTGCGGCCTCGCCAGCACAGCGTGTGGCAGGCAGGATGTCAAGCAACTGCCAGGGGTAGTGTTTCGAGGCCACGAGACTGTTGAACTGCTCCACCATCGTGGCATTGTAGGTCTTGGTGTCGGGGTCTACGGGAATCATGCCCGAGGCATCGCCGATGCCGAGTACGAACTGTCCCGTCAGCTGCCAATGGATGTAGCCCGCCAGTGTCGTCAGGTACTTGATGTCCTTGACGTGGCTCTCGCCGTTGAGGATGCACTGGTAGAGGTGGCTGATGCTCCAGCGCAGTGGGATGTTGTACTTGAAGAGGGCGGAGAGTTCCGTGGCCGCCTTCTGGGTGTTGGTGTTGCGCCAGGTGCGGAAGGGCACGAGGATCTGTTCCTTCTCGTCGAAGGCCATGTAGCCGTGCATCATGGCACTGAAGCCCAGTCCGCCCAGTGTTTCCAGTTCGGTGTCATACTCCTTGAGGACATTGGCGCGGAGGTCGGCGTAGCAGTCCTGCAGTCCCTTCCAGATGTCGTCAATGCTATACGTCCACAGTCCGTCCACGAGTTGGTTCTCCCACTCGTGGGCACCCTGTGCGATAGGCCGGTGGTTCTCATCGATGAGGACGGCCTTGATGCGGGTGGAGCCAAACTCGATGCCGAGGATGGCCTTGCCCGCTGCTATGGTTGTTTTTGCGTTACTCATTTTTTCTAATAAAAAACATTATTTCAATGCCTTGTTGAGCATATAGTAAATCTCGTTGTTGCGGAGCTGCTGCTTGAAGCTGCGGAGCGTCGTGTCCTTGTCGATGTTGACGAACTCGATGCCGAGCATCTCGCAGAAGTCCTCCCAGTACTCAGCGGTGATGTCGTAGGAGAAGGCACTGTGGTGTGTGCCACCGGCCAGTATCCATGCCCCTGCACCAATCTCGAAGGAAGGCTGCGGTACCCACAGGGCGGAGGCCACTGGCAGTTTCGGCATCTCCTGCGGAGCGATGCACTCCACCTCGCTGGCGATGAGGCGGAAGCGGTTGCCCAAGTCTACCACGGTGGCCTTGATGCCCTTGCCCGTCTTGGAGGTGAACACGAGGCGTGCGGTCTGCGACTTGCGGATGCCGATGCCGAGGAAGTGAACCTCCAGTTTGGGTTTGTCGGTGGCGATGAGTGGGCATACCTCCAACATATGGCTCTGCAGGCTCGACGTGCGGTCGGCAGCGAAGTTGAGCGTATAGTCCTCCAGGAAGGAACAACCCTTCTCCAGTCCCTGGTTCATCACCCAGAGGGTGCGGTAGAGGCAGGCCGTCTTCCAGTCGCCCTCAGCACCGAAGCCATAGCCCTCGGCCATCAGACGCTGTGAGGCCAGACCAGGAATCTGGTCGAAGCCGCAGAAATCCGGGGCGTTGACATCCGCATCGCCCAGGTCGTCGAAGTTGGTGGTGAAGGCGATAGCCCCTTCGTCCTTCAGTACGCGGCGCAGCGCAATCTCCGCCTTGGCGGCATTCTTCACCTTCTCCCAGTACACCTCCTCGCCCGATTCGTCAATCTTGATGGTGTACTCCTTCTTGTATTCCTCCACGAGGGCATCCGCTTCCGCGTCCGTCACCTTCTTGAAGTATTCCATGAGGGAAGACACCGGGTAGTAGTCCACATGATAGCCCAGGCGCTGTTCGAACTCCACGCGGTCGCCGTCGGTCACTGCCACGTTGTTCATGTTCATGCCGAACATCAGACAGCGCACGTTGTGAGCATCGGCCACACCAGCGGCCACGCGAGCCCATGTGGCAATCTGCTTCTGTGCTTCCTCGCTCTTCCAGTAGCCCACTACCACCTTTCTTGGTACGCGCATACGGGTGCAGATATGTCCGAACTCAATGTCGCCGTGGGCCGACTGGTTGAGGTTCATGAAGTCCATGTCGATGTCCTTCCAGGGCAGCTCCGCGTTATACTGTGTGTGGAAGTGGAGGAGCGGCTTCTGGAGTGCCTGCAAACCCTTGATCCACATCTTGGCCGGCGAGAAGGTGTGCATCCAGGTGATGATGCCCACGCACTTGTCGTCGTTGTTGGAAGCCTTCATGATGGCCTCTACTTCTGCCGAAGAATTGGCAGTACCCTTATAGACCACTTTGATAGGGATGATACCGCTATTGTTGAGACCGTCAACCATATCCTTGGAATGACCATCAACTATTTTAACAGTCTCGCCTCCATAAAGAAGCTGGGCTCCTGTAACAAACCAGATCTCGTAATTTTCAAATGCTTTAATCATGATTGTTATTGTTTTTTATTATTGGTTATATTGTTCTATTAATTATACATACTCAATTGTACATTCAATCAATGCTTTTTCTTCTGTCCGTAGTAGGCATTTGGACCATGCTTGCGGCTGAAATGCTTCTCCACGAGCAGCGGGTTCATAGTCGTGCTAGGATTCACACAGAAAGAAACAAAAGCCATCTTTGCCACTTGCTCTGCCACTACTGCGTGGTACACAGCCTCGTCAGCATCCTTTCCCCAGGTGAAAGGACCGTGATTCTTGACCAATACACCTGGCGTATGTACGGGGTTGATGTTGTCTTTCTTGAAACGGTCTACAATCACCACACCAGTATTGTGCTCATATTCTGCCATCTGTTCTTCTGTCATATCCGCCGTACAAGGAATACTGTCATGGAAATAATCGGCATGGGTCGTACCAATGTTTGGAATATCCATACCTGCCTGTGCCCAGGCTGTGGCGTATGTCGAATGTGTATGCACTACAC
>CAVFBU010000083.1:0-10123 GCA_963620725.1 Vescimonas coprocola | reverse complement strand
CGGTAGGCACCTATGCGGTTTATCCATATAGCGAGAGCCAAAAGCATAGTTTCACGGGCGAGGCAGCACTCACCTACAACCTCCCTGCCTCGTACACAGACTACAAACCGGAGAGCAACATCTTCTCGAAGACCACGGACGGAACTACCACTTATCCCTCGAACCCCACCAATATGCCGATGCTCGGTACAATCAGCGGCAAGAGCATTTCGTTCAAGTGTCTCGGTGGCTTGGCCGTCATCCGCATTGCCTCAATGCCTGTAACGGAGGGTACGCTCACTGTTACGGCCGACCAGCAGCTCTCGGGCAACTTTACCGTCGAAGACCTGTCCTCTTCTACTACAACACCAGAGATTAAGACAGCGACAGGAAGCGACGACAATAAGAAGGTGAGCTTCACCTTCAGTGGAGCGACTGCGAATGGTGTCGGCGTGTTCTATCTCCCCTTGGCCACGGGCAGCTACACGAATGTGAGGGTTGAGATAAAGGACAAGAGCAGCAATACCTGGTGGATGTCCAACAACAGCGCACTTACCATAACCCGTGCCCATGTGACGGCAGTTTCCCTTGCTTCGACCGATATGGGAAAAATCGTGAAGAACACTGACGGCACATACACCATCAACAGCCAGTACACGTTTAAAGACCTCGGCCTGTCCGTGCTTTGGGCCACCAAGAATATCGGGGCAGACTCTGAAACAGCCGCCGGCGGCTATTTTTCCTGGGGAGAGACAAGTACAAAGTCATCTTATAAGACGGCTGACTACAAATATGGAAAAACCCCTGCAACGCTTCCTGCTGAAGACGATGCAGCCACGGCAAACTGGGGCGCAGGAGTGAGGATGCCTACCAAGGCTGATTTCCAAGAACTCATCAGCGGTAGCACTATTAGTTCTGGTAACAGCAGTTTTATCTTCACAGGTAAGAATGGATATAGCGGCCAGTCGGTATCCCTTCCTGCTGTGGGATTGCGCAACTCTTATGATAACAACCTTGTAAACACTGGCTCCTGCTACTATTGGACCAGTTCGTTCAAGGGAAACCTATGGAATAGCGACTATGCCTGCGCGCTCCAAGTCGATGGTGTCAATAGCGTTCACGTGGACTACAATGATCAGCACGGTATCAGTCCATGTGCTAACGGCTTAACCGTCCGCGCCGTCGCAGAAAAGCCGACGACCACGGAATAGTCAGAATCGACTCCCCCATTTTTCATTTCCCTGCCCAGAGAAAAATTTTTCTCTCGGCAGGGAAATAATTTTTCTCCGTCAGCCGGGAACCGAAAATAAACGGCCGTTTGCACTATCTATGACGCTACGCGTCGAAGGTACTTTCGCTTCCAGAATACAAAGAAAAACGCAGTTTTTCTTTTGTTTTCTCCTCACTTAATCGTACCTTTGTGGCAGAAATCTGTGGAATTCCACAAAAATATGATGTAAAAGTATGGTTTTTGAGCGTAAGAGGTACATTGACGAACTTGTCTCAGCCGATGGCATTGGGATGATAAAAGTAGTGACGGGCATCAGACGATGTGGGAAATCGTTTCTGCTCTTCACGTTGTTCAAACAGCATCTGCTAAATGCAGGTGTTGCTGTAGACCATATAATAGAGGTGAATCTGGAAGACCGGCGCAACCGAAAGCTAAGAGACCCCGATGCTCTCTTGGAACATATTGACGGACTTATGGTCGATAAGGAAAAGTATTACATACTGCTTGACGAGGTGCAGATGGTAAGGGAGTTTGAGGATGTGCTCAATTCTTTCCTTCACGTCAGTAATGCCGAAGTTTACGTGACTGGTTCTAACGCAAAATTCCTGTCCAAGGATGTAATAACAGAGTTTCGTGGCAGAGGATGGGAAATACGTGTAAGACCGCTGAGCTTTGCAGAATACTATGAAGGTGTTGGCGGTGATTACAGAACTGCTTTGGAAACTTATTACCTCTACGGTGGACTTCCGGCTGTGGCCTTGTTGAACTCTTCAGAGGAGAAACAGAAATACCTGCGAAGTGTATATGAAACGGTTTACCTTCGGGATGTATTGCAGCGCAATAACTTGCGGAATGCCGAAGGTATGCGTGAATTGGTGAAAGTGCTGGCCTCGTCAATGGGAAGCAGCACTAATGCACAAAGGATATCCAACACCTTCCGTTCGGCAGGAGGTATGGACATTGGCAACAATACCATTGCCAAATATATTGAGCATTTGGAAGACTCCTTTATCATCAATGAAGCCCTACGCTACAACGTGAAGGGAAGGCGATATATCGGAACAGAAACGAAATACTACTTTGAGGACACGGGCATACGCAATGCCATTGTGGATTTCCGACAAATAGAGTTAACGCATGCCATGGAAAATGTGGTGTACAACGAACTGCGTCGTTTGGGTTACAATGTTGATGTGGGACAGGTGGAGGTGTTTCGGGACAATGCAGAGGGGAAAACCATGCGTAGCAATCTTGAAATAGACTTCGTGGTAAACAAGGCGGACGAACGACTTTATATTCAGTCGGCCTTCTCGCTGCCCAATCATGATAAGGTAGCCCAAGAGGAGGCATCGTTGCTTCATGTTCCCGATGGATTCCGCAAAATAGTCATTGTGGGTGATCGCGGAATCTCCAACTACGATGACGAAGGCATCCTGCTTCTTAGTTTGCATGATTTTCTGCTAAAAGGAAACGATGTACTGTAAGTGTCTGTTCGTACCTTTATATTCTGACGCTACGCGTCGAAGGTTCTTTCGCTAGGAAAAACTCAAATAAATTTGGTTTTTCCCTCGCTTAATCGTACCTTTGCAACTAAAAGGGAAGAAAAATGTCATCAATAGTCATTAAGAAAGTAGACAGCCGGAAACTGTTAGAAGACTTCATACAATTCCACTACGACCTGTATAGAGGCAACAAATACGATGCGCCCAACCTGTACAGCGACGAGAAACATACACACAACAAACAGAAGAATGCGGCCTTCGAGTTCTGCGAGGCCGAGTATTTCCTGGCCTATAAGGATGGGAAGGTGGCCGGGCGCGTGGCCGCCATCATCAACCACCGGGCCAACGAACGCTGGCAGCGGAAGAGCGTGCGCTTCGGGTGGATCGACTTCATTGACGACATTGAGGTGTCAAAAGCCCTGTTTGATGCTGTTGAACAGTGGGGACGCGCGAAGGGAATGACCGAGATGGTGGGGCCGCTCGGCTATTCGGACATGGACCCCGAGGGGATGCTCATTGAGGGCTTCGACCAGTTGGGCACCATGGCCACCATCTACAACTACCCCTACTACCCCGAGCACATGAAGCAGATGGGCGGATGGGAGAAAGACAACGACTACGTGGAGTTCAAGATTCTCGTGCCGAAGAACGGGGAGATGCCCGAGAAATACGAGAAGATAGCCCAGCTGGTGATGAAACGCTACAACCTGCACATCCGGAAGGTCAAGCGCAGCGAGGTGTTCGGCAAGGAACAGGTGGGACGCAAGGTGCTTGATGTGGTCAACCAGACCTTCGGCAACCTCTACGGCTACTCGCAGATGACGGAAGGACAGATTGACGAGTACCTCAAGATGTATTTCCCCGTGCTGGACCTCAACCTCGTCACGCTGATAGAAGACTGGAACACGCCCGACCACAAGTTGGTGGGCGTGGGCATCACCATACCCTCCCTGACCGCCGCCCTGCAGAAATGCCGCAACGGACGGCTCTTCCCCTTCGGCTGGTGGCACCTGCTGCGGGCACTGCGGTTCCACAAGACGCGCATCGTCGACCTCATGCTCATCGGCATCCTGCCCGAGTATCAGAACAAGGGAGCCAATGCGCTGCTCTTCTACGACCTCATCCCCTGGTACCAGAAATACGGCTTCGAGTGGGGCGAGACGAATGTGGAGATGGAAACCAACGAGAAGGTGCAGAGCCAGTGGCAGTATTTCGACTACCGGCAACACAAGCGCCGCCGCTGCTATAAAAAGACCCTCTAACCCGACCTTATGAACGAAGACAACAATATCAAGGAAGAAACCGTCAGATACGACGACGACAACATCCGACACCTGTCGGACATGGAACACGTGCGCACCCGCCCCGGTATGTATATCGGACGGCTCGGCGATGGTGCACTGGCAGAAGACGGCATCTATGTGCTGCTGAAGGAGGTCATCGACAACTCCATCGACGAGTTCAAGATGAACGCTGGCGACCGCATCGAGGTGACCATCGATGAGCAGTTGAGGGTGTCGGTGCGCGACTACGGACGCGGCATCCCACAAGGCAAGCTCATCGAAGCCGTCAGTATGCTGAACACGGGCGGCAAGTACGACTCCAAGGCGTTCAAGAAATCCGTCGGACTCAACGGCGTGGGTGTCAAGGCCGTCAACGCGCTGAGCAGCCGTTTCACCGTGGAGTCCTACCGCGACGGACAGGTGCGGAAAGCCACCTTTGAACGGGGACAACTGACCAGCGACCAGACGGAGAAGACGGACGATGAGAACGGTACGTACATCTTCTTCGAACCCGACAACACGCTGTTCGTCAACTATCAGTTCCACAACGACATCGTGGAGAACATGCTCCGCAACTACACCTACCTCAACACGGGACTGACCATTATGTACAACGGGCGGCGCATCCTCAGTCGCCATGGTCTGGAAGACCTGCTGAAGGATCGCATGACCAACGACCCCCTCTATCCCATCATCCACCTAAGGGGCGAGGACATCGAGATAGCCTTCACACACGCCAACCAATACGGCGAGGAATACTACTCCTTCGTCAACGGACAGCACACCACACAGGGCGGCACCCACCAGAGTGCTTTCAAGGAACATATCGCCAAGACCATCAAGGAGTTCTTTGGGAAATATGAATATGGCGACATCCGTTCGGGACTCGTGGCAGCCATCGCCATCAACGTGGAAGAGCCGATGTTCGAGAGCCAAACCAAGATCAAGCTCGGCTCCCTGACCATGTCGCCAGGCGACGGCGTGTCCATCAACAAATACGTGGGCGACTTCATCAAACAGGAAGTGGACAACTACCTGCACATCCACGGCGACGTGGCCGAGGTCATCGAACAAAAGGTGAAGGAGAGCGAACGCGAGCGCAAGGCCATGGCCGGTGTCACCAAGATAGCGCGCGAGCGAGCCAAGAAGGCCAACCTCCACAACCGCAAATTGCGCGACTGCCGCATCCATTTCAGTGATGTGAAGAACGACAGGAAGGAAGAGAGCTGCATCTTCATCACCGAGGGCGACTCCGCCAGCGGCAGCATCACCAAGAGCCGCGATGTCAACACGCAGGCCGTTTTCTCCCTGCGAGGAAAACCCCTGAACTCGTTCGGGCTGACCAAGAAGGTGGTCTATGAGAACGAGGAGTTCAACCTCCTGCAGGCCGCCCTCGACATTGAGGAGAGCCTGGACACGCTGCGCTACAACAAGGTCATCGTGGCTACCGATGCCGATGTGGACGGTATGCACATCCGCCTGCTCATCATCACCTTCTTCCTGCAGTTCTTCCCAGAACTCATCAAGAAAGGACACGTCTACGTGCTGCAGACGCCCCTGTTCCGCGTGCGCAACAGGCGTACGAAGATCAAGGACAAGAAGGTGGTGGCGGAAGCCGAGGCCAAGGCCGATGGTAGGAAGAGCGACTTCATCACGCGCTACTGCTACAGTGAAGAGGAGCGTGTCAACGCCATTCACCAGCTGGGACCCGACCCCGAAATCACGCGTTTTAAGGGTCTCGGCGAGATCAGTCCCGAGGAGTTTGCCGGCTTCATCGGCCCCGACATCCGACTTGAGCAGGTGACCCTCCACAAGAACGACCAGGTGCAGAAGCTCTTGGAATACTACATGGGTAAGAACACCATGGAGCGGCAGAATTTCATCATTGACAACCTCGTCGTCGAGGAAGACCGCCCGGAAGAGGTCTACGAATAACGGAAACGAAATGAAATCAACATTCAACATTCAACACTCAACACTCATATTGCTGTTGTCACTGCCGCTGTGCGGACAGGCACAGGTGCGCGTCAACACGCAGGGCGAGGCCATGCGGAAACTCCAACTGGCCGAAATGGCCATCAGCAGCCTCTATGTCGACACCGTTGACGAACAGCAGTTGGTGGAGGGCGGCATCCGGGGGATGCTGGAGCGGCTCGACCCACACAGCAGCTACCTCACCGCAAAGGAAGTCCAGGAAAGCAACGAACCCCTCCAAGGCAATTTCGAGGGTATCGGGGTGCAGTTCAATATGTCGGAAGACACCCTGCTCGTGATACAACCCGTGGTGGGCGGTCCTTCCGAGAAGAAGGGCATTATGGCCGGCGACCGCATCGTGACGGTCAACGACACGGTCATCGCCGGCGTGAAGATGTCGCGCGAGGACATCGTGCGCCGGCTGCGTGGGCGCAAGGGCACCAAGGTGCGGTTGGGCGTGGTGCGCCGGGGCATCAAGGACTTGCTCCACTTCGACATCGTTCGCGAAAAGATACCGGTGAAGACCATTGATGCCTCGTATATGATCCGCCCGACGGTGGGCTATATCCGCATCGGTAGCTTTGGCGCACAGACCCACGAGGAGTTTCTCGAACGTCTGAAGAAGCTGACGGCACAGGGGATGACCTCCCTCATCCTCGACCTGCAGGGCAACGGTGGCGGCTATATGCACTCGGCCATTGCCGTGGCCAACGAGGTGTTGCGTTCCGGCGACCTCATCGTGTATGTGAAAGGACGGCAGGCTGCGCGGAAGGACTACCGTGCCCACGGCAAAGGAGCCTTTGAGGAAGGGAAGTTGGCGGTGCTGATAGACAGCTATTCCGCCTCGGCAGCCGAAATCGTGACTGGTGCCATACAAGACCAGGACCGCGGCATCGTGGTCGGACGACGCTCCTTTGGCAAGGGACTGGTACAACGTCCCGTCGACTTGCCCGATGGTTCGATGATTCGACTGACCATTGCCCATTATTTCACGCCCTCCGGACGCTGCATCCAGAAGCCCTATGTCAAGGGTAGGGCAGAGGACTACGCGATGGACGTATATAATCGGTTGGCCAGCGGTGAGCTGCAACATGCCGACAGCATCCATTTCGCAGACTCGCTGAAGTGCTACACGCTGCGCGAACACCGCACGGTATATGGTGGCGGTGGCATCATGCCCGACTATTACGTGCCGCTCGACACCACCGTCTACACGCCGTTCTACCGGGAACTGGCCGCCAAGTCGTATATCATCAACACCAGCCTGCGCTATGTGGACAACAACCGCAGGCAGTTGCTCGGACAATACCCTGCGTTTGATGCGTACAAGACCACCTACGAGGTGCCTCAAGCCGTCATAGACCGAATGTTAGAAGAAGCCGCAAAAGATGGTGTCAAGCCCAAGGATGAGGCCGAACGGCAGAAGACCGTGCCGCTCCTGCGCCTGCAGCTGAAGGCACTGGTGGCCCGCGACCTGTGGGACATGGATGAGTATTTCTCCATCGTGAACGAGAAGAGCGACATCGTGATGCGGGCACTCCAACTGTTGCAACAACCCTAATTCCCACCGCCCCATGACGTATCGTACCCTGTGGCAAGGGCTGCTGGCGACTTACAGCGAAGGGGAGGCGAAGGCCATTGCCCGACTCGTCTATGAGGTGCGCTATGGTCTGTCGCTCAGCGATATCTTGCTCGGGCGCGATGCGGAAGTGGACGATGGCGAGCTGCAACAGATTGCCGAACGGCTGGAACGCCACGAACCCGTGCAGTATGTCTTGGGCGAGACGCGGTTTTGTGGTCATACCTTCCACACTGACCGCCGCGCCCTCATCCCCCGTCCCGAGACCGAAGAGCTCTGCCGATGGATGCAAGACACACCGTATGACCGCCTGTTGGACATCGGCACAGGCAGCGGATGCATCGCCGTCACGATGGCACTGGCACAGCCCGAGGCGCAGGTCACCGCATGGGACATTTCGGCCGAGGCCCTCGCGCTGGCCACAGAGAATGCCGATGCGCTGTACGCCAAGGTCACCTTCCTGCAGCGCGATGCCCTCACGGCAAGCAGTACAGACACAGAACGCTACGACATCATCGTGAGCAATCCGCCCTACATCTGTCTTCAAGAGGCTGGAATGATGGAGTCTAATGTGCTCGACTACGAGCCGCACCAAGCCCTCTTCGTCCCCGACAGCGACCCCCTGCGCTTCTATCGTGCCATCGCCCACTATGCACAGGCGACACTCCGTCCGCAGGGTCACCTCTTCTTTGAAATCAATCCGCACCATGCCGATGACCTCTGCGCGATGCTCCGCGCTACGGGTTTCCACGAGGTGACCACCCGTCGTGATGCCTTCGGCAAGACGCGTTTCATCCGTTGCAGCCTATGAATACGATGACCGAACAAGAAGCCTTCCTCCGCCTGTCAGCCCTGTGTGCCCAGGCCGAGCACTGCGAGTACGAGATGCAGGAGAAGATGCGCCGCTGGCAACTGCCCGACGATGCGCAGGCACGGGTGATGCAGCGTCTCGTCAGCGAACGCTATGTGGACGACAACCGCTATGCGTTGGCCTTTGCCCGTGACAAAGTGAAATACAACAAATGGGGACGGCGGAAGGTGGAACAGGCTCTGTGGCAGAAACGCATTGCCGACGACATCCGCCAACAGGTGCTTGACAGCATCGGTGATGCAGACTATATCAGCGTCCTTCGTCCGTTGCTGCAACAGAAACGCCGTGCCGTCAAGGCCCGCAACGACTATGAGTTGCGCATGAAACTCGTGAAATTCGCCCTTGGCAGGGGGTTTACGATGGATGTCATCCGACAGTGTATTAATACCGACGATGCAGAAGATTACGATATGGAATAGGCTGCTCGACACCATCCAACCCCGTTTCTGCTGCATCTGCGACCGGCGGTTGGGCGTTGGCGAACGGGCCATCTGCGCCGGATGTGCCCTCAAACTGCCGCGTACCCACTTTGGGGAGCGGGCGAGTGACAACCCGATGACCCTGCTGTTTCAAGGCATTGTACCTGTGGAGAAGGCGGTCGCACTGACCTATTTCAGTCCGCACAGTCCTGCCGCACGCCTCATCTACGACATCAAATATCGCCGTCACCCCGACTATGCAGTATTTGTGGGTGAACTGATGGCTGCCGAGCTGTCGCCCACGGGCTTCTTCTCGGACATTGATGTCCTGGTGCCTGTGCCGTTGTCCCATCGCAGACTGCGTCAGCGCGGCTACAACCAGAGTGAGCGCATCGCCTACGGCATTTCCTGCACCACCGGCATCCCAGTGCTCACCACCGTGCTGCAGCGCAAGCAGTTTCTCAAGAGCCAGACCACGCTGGGGCGATTTGACCGCCAAAAAAATGTGGAGGAAATGTTTGAACTGGCGGATGCCGCACCACTGTCTGGCCGCCATATCCTGCTGATTGACGATGTATGCACCACCGGGGCAACGCTCATTGCCTGCATCGAGACCATGCAGACGGCCACCGAAGCCCAGTACAGCATCCTAACGTTTGGGCTGACGGACCACTGATTCGGCAGTGGGAGTCCCTTCCTCACCGTCCTGCCATTGCGGCACGGCGCAGTCGTTGCCTTCCGTCACCTCCATGTCCAGTTCCGGCACGTCAAAGAGGTCTGCCGGCTTATAGGGCACCACCACCTCCGGCTTGTGGACAGACACCTCAACCATGGCAACGCCCTTTGCAACGATGCCCAGCTCTCGGGCGGCACGGTAGGAGAGGTCGATGATGCGCCCACGGGTAAAGGGGCCGCGGTCGATAACGCGCACGACCACCTCCTTGCCGTTGGCAGGGTTTCTCACCTTAAGAAGTGTTCCGAAGGGATGGGTGCGGTGGGCACAGACCAAGCTATCGTTGTGGAGCCGTTCCCCACTGGCGGTACGTGCTCCGTTCGCGCGTTTGGAATAGAAGGTGGCCTTACCTTTCTGCTGTGCCGTTGCGGTCATTCCAAAGGCGGCAAAGAGAGCCACAGGAATGGCATATAGGCACTTGTGCAGGATTCTTAGTTGTCGTAATACGTTTCTAATGTTCACAGTTATACACGTTTCACTTTTGCAAAGGTACGATTAAGTGAGCAGAATACAAAAGAAAAATCCATTTTTCTTTTTATTCTCGAACGAAAG
>CAVFBU010000082.1:0-10348 GCA_963620725.1 Vescimonas coprocola | reverse complement strand
AGCGCAGGTGTGGCTTGGGACAATATGGGATGGACGGGCGTATGCCTTGTGGGCCTTGCTTTTGCTTCGTTAAGTCTGCTTGCAGTCTGTAAAGTCTAAAAGTTGACTAAAGGATACAAGTGTTTCAGCTTAATCCTCGCGCCCAAAAGAGCGCAGAAAAAAAACACTTAAGTGTTTTAAAAGTTTCAGTTAAGTGTTTCTAAAGTTATACTTAAGCGTTTCTATGAAAACACCTAAGTGTTTCCATTTCAGTCTCGCCAACGGCACAAAAACCGCTGGAGACAAGCAAGGAAATGCAAAATCCGCCCCATTTTTAACAATTTCAGTGCATCAACCGGTCGATTTCCTCAAACTGCTTGCCTAAGTTGAGGTTCAAGTAGATGCGGTAGAGTGCCGGTGCCCACTTCTTCTTCTCGTCGGGAGCCAGTTGGCGGTAGGTCTCCATATAGGGACGGGCATAGGCATAGTAGCTGCGGATTTCCTTCTTGTGGGCACGCGCCTGCTCACCCGTCTCCAGTGCCAAGGCTTGATTGAGATAGGCGGAGGCCACCGTATAGTAGGGTTCCGGCATCGTGTCGCACGCCGATATCAACTGTTTGCTGATGGCGATGCTCTCCTCGTAACGCTGCAGGTTGAGCAGTGAGGTGGCCTTGGCCAACAGGAAGATGGGATTCTCGGGATTGGAATCCAAAGCTTGCTCGGCATATTCAAGAGCCTTGTCAAAATTTCCGTGTTCGGTGTAGTAATCCTCCAAATGGGGGAAGAAATAGGGATGCTCGGGAAAGCGGCGCACACCCTCGCAGAGCGTGGCCAGGCGCGCCGAGTCGTTCTGCTGCCGGCCATAAACCTCCGCCACATGAACCATGACATAGGCCACCTTCGATGTGTCGGCCATGGCCATGGGGGCGTAGCGCAATACCCGGTCATCATCGCCGGTTCTGAAGGCCGAATAGACCGTCCAGTAGGCGGCCTCCGGCATCCGCGCATCGGTGGCGGCATAGTTGTAGCCCGTGAACAGGGGCTGTCGGTCGGCATCGATGTAGGTCTCGAAGAAGCGGATGGCCTCCGCGTGGTTCCCCTTACCCACATGATACGCCCCACCGAAGTAGAGGTTGGGACGCAGCTGATGGAGCAGCGCTGCATGATTCGTCCGATACTTCAGCCGCGGCTTGTCGCCACCATGCTCCGCCACGTCGAGGGAGTCCAGCGACTCGGCAATGTCATAGAGGCGGCGCGTCAGTCCGAAGAACGCCGCCGTGTCGTACTGCTGCTTGAGGTACAGTTTCTCGTTGGCAGCCTCATACTGCTTCAGCACTGAAGTGAACCATGTCAGATAGACCTTGTCGTTGCGGCGACACGTGGAGTCCTGCTGCAACAGGTCTGTCATGAGTTTTTCTGCCTTGTCGAAGTCCTTGCCACTCTTGATATAAGACCGTGCCTGACGAAGCTCTTTCTTCTGAGCCTGCAGGCACGGTGTAAGGGAGAGTAGCAAGAAGAACAAGACAAACGAGCGTTGCTTATCCATCTGCTATATTATTATACGTGTGTTATTTCGATTCTGCCTCAGCAGCCTTCGTCTTGGGGTCGTCGGCACCATAGAGACCATAGTAGGCCTGGTAGCGATTGTAGCCCCAGCGCACCTGCGCCTTGTCAGGGTCTATCTCCTTGGCGGCATCCAGAGCCTGGATAGCCTCCTGGAAGAGTGCCTTGCGCTGGTTGATGTCATCGGTGTTTCCAGCCTGTACAATCAGGCATGTGCCGAGATAATACTGCACCACAGCATTCTTGGCGTTTACGGCAACAGCCTTGCGCAACCATTCGGCACCGGCCTTGGGGTCGTTGTCGTCGATGGCCACGAGCATACCCTTGTCCGCCAAGGCAGTGAAGTCGTTGGGATACTTAGCCAAATGGCCGTCAAGCAGTGCATCCTGCGCCTTTCTGTCCTTCAGCTCACCATACATAATATAGAGTCCGTCGAGCACCACGGCATTCTCGGGGTTCTTGGCATACAGATCCTTCAGGGTCTCCACGTACTGCAGCGAGTCCTGCTTGGTCTTCAGCTCACTGCGTCCGATGTACAACTTAAGGTTGAGGGCATCCGTCTTCTGCTCGGGGTCTTCCATAGCCATGTCCAGATACTTGTTGGCACGAGCCATTTCTTTGAGCTGGATAGCATAACGGGCGGTGAAGAAAGCCACCTGTCCGAAATAGGCCTTCTGCGACTCATGTTCCTGAGCGGCGAAGAGTGGGTCTACCGATGAATCGAGGAACGCTCCCCAGTATTTCAGCACGGCAGCATCGTTGCCGGAACGCGACACGTCCTGACCGATGTTGACCAGATGAGTGCGAACAGCCCATACACGCTGCGCGTTCTTCTCGGCAAACTTAGGATTCACCTTGCCCTTGGCGTTGGGCTGTTGGTCGTACTTGTTACACTCTGTAGCATCGGCGATGGCAGCGCAGATGGCATCGGCCAGTCCCAGCGTGTCATACTGCTGCACCTTGCCGGTCTTCATCTGTTCGGCCAACTGGTTCTCCGCGATGGTACCCGTCTCCTTGGCCACCTTCTGCATGGCGAGATCCACCAGTTTGTTGTAGGCCTTAGCCTTCTCTTCTGCATTAGGCAGGTTGGCGGCCTTGACGAGGCTCGCAGCCTCCTCATAGGTCTTGGCCTTCAAGATAGCCTTCAGCTCGGGGCTGTCACCGGCAAATGCCGCACCGCTTGCGATGCACATCATTGCCATTACGAATAATTTTTTCATACGCTTTAATTGTTAGTTGTAGTGTTATCTTATAGCATTCTATTTTTTCAAAGGATTACGACTCCTCTCCTATCGTTTCAGCCTCCTCGGCATCCACGTCGTCGTTGGCACTGCTGTCTACCTTGCAGACCGAGGCTATCGAGTCGTTCTTCTTGGTGAGGTTAATGAGGCGCACACCCTGTGTGGCGCGTCCCATGACGCGCACATCGGCCACCTTGAGGCGGATGAGGATGCCGCTCTTGTTGATAATCATCAGGTCGTTGTCGTCCGTCACCACCTTGATGGCCACGAGGCGACCCGTCTTCTCCGTGACAGCGATGGTTTTCACACCCTTCGCGCCACGTGCAGTCTTGCGGTAGTCCTCCACCTCGGAACGCTTGCCGTAGCCGTTCTCGGACACCACCATGATGGTCTCCGTCTGCGGGTCGTTGACACACACCATGCCGACCAGTTCATCGTCGCCGCCGTCCAGTCGCATACCGATGACACCCGTGGAGACGCGTCCCATCGTGCGCACCTGATCTTCGTTGAAGCGCACGGCACGTCCGTTGCGGTTGGCCAGCAGCAACTCGTTGTGGCCGTTGGTCAGACGTACTGCCACCACCTCATCGTCGTCGTTGATGTTGATGGCTCTCACACCTGCGGCACGCTGATGGCGATAAGCCTCGAGGCAGGTCTTCTTGATGATGCCCTGCTTGGTGGCAAACACCACGAAATGGCTCTTAAGGAACTCCTCGTCGTTGAAGTTCTTCACACGCAGTACGGCATTGACGGCATCGTCCGGCTCGATGTTGAGCATATTCTGGATGGCACGTCCCTTGGAAGCCTTGTCGCCCTCCGGTATCTCGTAGCACTTCTGCCAGTAGCAGCGACCCTTGCGCGTGAAGAAGAGCAGCGTGTTGTGCATGGTGGCAGGATAGATATACTCGGTGAAGTCGTTGTCGCGATGGCGTGCGGCCTTTGCTCCCACTCCGCCGCGTCCCTGCTCGTGGAACTCATCCAGCTTGGTGCGCTTGATATAGCCCATATGCGAGATGGTAATCACCACAGGGTCGTCGGGATAGAAGTCTTCGGCATTGAACTCGTGGTCGAAAGGAATAATCTCCGTGCGGCGTGCATCACCGTATTTCTCCTTCACCTCCTGCAGTTCCTGCTTCATCACTTCGCGGCAGCGCTCGGGATTGGCAAGGATTTCCTGCAGGTCGTCAATGAGCTTCATCAGGTCGTCATACTCCTGGTGGAGTTGGTCAACACGTAGACCTGTGAGCTGCGACAGGCGCATATCCACGATGGCTTTCGACTGCAACTCGTCCAGTTCAAAGCGTTGCTCCAGGGCGCGCTGAGCATCGCTCGGTGTCTTGCTCTGGCGGATGAGGTGAACCACCTCGTCAATGTTGTTGACGGCGATAATCAGTCCCTCAAGGAGGTGGGCACGCTCCTGGGCCTTCTTCAACTCATACTTGGTGCGGCGGATGGTCACGTCGTGACGGTGCTCCACGAAATACTTCACACAGTCCTTGAGCGTCAGCAGGCGCGGACGGCCGTTGACCAGCGCGATGGTGTTGACAGAGAAACTGCTCTGCAGTGCTGTCATCTTGAAGAGCTTGTTGAGCAGTACGTTGGCATTGGCATCGCGCTTGCAGTCCACCACAATGCGCATGCCCTGCCGGCCAGATTCATCGTTGACATTGGCCACACCCTCTATCTTGTGTTCGTTGGCCAGGTCGGCAATATACTTCACCAAATCGGCCTTGTTGACCCCGTATGGAATCTCCGTCACCACAATCTTGTCGTGGGTCTCGCCGGCCTCAATCTCTGCCTTGGCACGCATCACGATGCGGCCACGCCCAGTGGCATAGGCATCCTTCACGCCCTGCAGACCATAGATATAGGCTCCCGTGGGAAAGTCGGGACCGGGGATATACTCCATCAGCCCGTCCACGTCGATGTCGGGGTTGTCGATGTATGCACAGCAGCCATCAATCACCTCGTTGAGGTTGTGGGTCGGCATATTGGTAGCCATACCCACGGCAATGCCGTTGCCGCCGTTCACCAACAGGTTGGGAATCTTGGTAGGCATGACCGTAGGCTCTTGCAGTGAGTCATCGAAGTTATTGGTCATGTCAACGGTGTCCTTGTCAAGGTCGTCCATGATGTGTTCGCCCATCTTCGAGAGACGGCACTCCGTGTATCGCATGGCGGCAGGTGAGTCACCATCCACCGAACCGAAGTTGCCCTGACCGTCCACCAGCGTGTAGCGGAGGTTCCAGTCCTGTGCCATACGCACCAGCGCACCATAGATGGAGGAGTCGCCATGGGGGTGGTACTTACCGAGCACCTCACCAACGATACGTGCACATTTCTTGTAAGGCTGTGTTGAAACATTGTTGACGTTCATCATACCATAGAGAATACGGCGGTGAACAGGTTTGAATCCGTCTCGCACATCAGGAAGAGCGCGCGCCACAATGACCGACATGGAATAGTCGATGTAGGACGACTTCATCTCTTCTTCGATATTGATTTTAAGAATTCTGTCGTTGTCGATAGTTTGATCCATTATTGTATGTTTGGTTTGTTTCCGTTATTTTCTGTTAAAACCGCATATAAGGCCATTCCCGTGGCCTCTACTGCATTTCGCGGTTTTTGATTTCAACGTACAAAGGTATGAAAAAGCAGGCAAACTGCAAAATATTTTAATGATTATTGGGAGCAGTGGGCTTTTTTTCCGTGTTTTCTCACGACTAACCGTCATCACTGGGTCATCACTGGATGTGGACATCAACCAACCGGCCACCAACAACACGCGCCGTGAGGCGACAGGTTTGGCTACTTGACCCGTCGTACTTCACAACCTGCATGGTGACGGCCACTTGATAGTCGGTATTGCCTGTCACTTCATTCTCCACCTTCTTCACCTCTAAGTCGTCGGCAAAGGTAATGTCTGCGTTAGACAGGTTGACGCTGCTGGAGGACAGCAGCTCGCGGTTGGCACTGTTAGTCATATACGTCCGAAGCAGATCGCTGATGGTCTCTAATTCTGTTACAGAGACCTGCATCTTGAGACACTTCTCGTAGTTCGTCTGTGCATCGTCAATATATTCTCCGTCCGCATGCTTGGTGATGTACTGTTTGTAGCCTTCCAGCGTGTTCAAGTGGACGGCGGCGACCCAGTCGAGCGAATCAATCTTCAACCGCGCCTCAGTGGTGTGGACACTCCCTGGATGTTGCTGGATGTAGCGTTCTATGAGATGGGAGGACTGACTCGCAAGGGCATTGTACCAGTCTTGGTCTATTTGCTTGAGCAGTGTGAGATGGGCTGTGATGGAATCGCGGCGTTCCTGTGGAGCGTCGGGGTACATATCGAGGTAGTTCTGGAGCACGGCAGGCTCCTGACTCTCCATGGCATTCTCGTAGGCAGCCAACTCGTTGCCCTGCTGCATCCTGTTGTAGAAATACCAGCCGGCCAAAATAATGGCAAGGGCTATGATAAAGGAGACTGCGAGCACGCCCCACGACCAAGAATGGTGTGAGGACTCGTCGTCGGAAGGCTCACTCGGTCTGTTGGGGGAAGACGCGACGGGAGACAACGCTGCATGACAGTTGGTACACGTCTTCTGACTGGCTAACATCGTCTGACCGCACTGGGGGCACTGTACAATGTGACCTGCGATGGCAACCCCACAACTGGGGCAAGTGGCGGCCAGACTGCTGACCTGATGGCCACACTCGGGACATTTGATGATGGGCATATAGACAACTCCTTGTTCTTTGTTTTTCTGTTGTTTTCAAACTTTTGGGTGCAAAGTTACTAATTTATCCACAAATATACTTAACTTTGCACCCAAATTAGTCAACTTAACACTTATGAAACATCTGACAACGGCTTTTCTGGCCTTTTCTACCCTCTTTTTGTACAGCGCATGCGGCAGCGACAATTCCGATCCCGATCCCGTTCCGGAGACCTGCGGACGCACGGTCATCGTCTATATGGCGGCAGAGAACAACCTGTCATCGTATGCTCAGGACAACATCGATGACATGATTAAGGGTGCCAAAAGTCTGGCAAGCAACGACCGCCTGCTCGTGTTTGTGGACAGAAACAGCAAAAAGGAAAAACCCTTCATCATGAGGTTGACGGGCAACGACAAACAGCCCGTAGACACCTTATATAAATACAATGAGGACTTCTACAGCTCGGATGCCGGGAAGATGAAGGAGGTACTGACATGGTGCATGAAAAACTATCCGAGCGAATCCTATGGACTGGTGCTGTGGGGACATGCAGACGGCTGGTTTATCCACACTCCCACCCTGCGCGGCACGGCATGGAAGAGCAAACGCAACACATCGCGAGCCTTCGGACAGGACACAGGCGACGACATCGGCGGCAGCGAAAATTGGATGGAGATTGCGGATATGCGCGACGCACTGGCCGCACTGCCCCACGACTTCAAGTTCATCTTTGCCGACTGCTGTGCCTTCCAGAGCGTGGAGGTGGCCTACGAGCTGCGCAACGTGACAGACCTCATCATAGCCTCGCCAGCGGAGATTCCCGGTGCCGGAGCACCATACGAGACCATTATACCAGCTATGTACAACAGGACGGACGGTAGCCTGTGCCAACAGCTGTGTGACCTGTACAACGAAGCTGGAGGGACGGGCAACCGCGTGGCTATCTCGGCGGTGAATACGGACAAGCTGGACGACTTGGCCGATGCCACCAAGGAGGTCATTGTCAACGAGTTGAACGGCAAGACATTCAATATGGACGGACTGGTGTACTATTTCTCCAACGATATCAGTCTGTTCTTCCCAGCGGAGCGCATCATGTACGACATGATGGACTTTATGCGTCAAAACACCGCCATTGATACCTTCTTAAAATGGGAGAAGGTCTACGATGCCACCGTCATCTACAGGAGAATGAGCACGAAGTGGGACACCGCGAATCTGGTCAACTTCGATGACTTCACCGTGACCGATGACAATTTCGGCGGTATGAGCATGTTCGTGCCCTTGGAACGCTACAACACGACAAAGGAAAACTACAACACGCTGATCAAGCAAACGACTTGGTACAATGCCGTAAGCTGGGCTTCCATCGGCTGGTAACGGCCTTTACTTGTCTGCGGAGGAAGGTGCTGCTGACGGATGCACCACCACCTTGACTTTCGAGATGCGGCGTTCTTCCTGCTCCATGATTTCGAAGGTGAAGTGGCGGTAGTCTATCTTCTCGTGAAGACTGGGGAAGTCACCCTTGATTTCCAGCAACAGTCCAGCAATAGTGTCGGCATCGCCCTCCACATCGGCAAAGAAATCGTCATCCACCTTGATGATGCGGCAGAAATCGCTCAGCAGCGTCTTACCCTCAAACTCGAAGGTATTGCTGTTGATACGCGAATAACTGTGTTCCTCCTCGTCATATTCATCGTTAATCTCACCAACGATTTCCTCCAGCACATCCTCCAGCGTCACGATGCCGCTCGTACCGCCAAACTCATCGACCACAATGGCGATATGCACGCGGTTCGACTGAAACTCGCGCAACAGGTCGTCAATCTTCTTGGTTTCCGGCACGAAATAAGGCGGACGAATCAGTGACTGCCAGCGGAACGTGGATGGTTTGCCCAGATGAGGCAGCAAATCCTTGATATACAAGATGCCACGAATGTTGTCGCTGTTGTCCTGATAGACCGGGATGCGCGAATAGTTGTTATCCACAATACACTGCAACACCTCACTAAAAGAGGACCGGAAATCCAAGTCGACCACATCTTGACGGCTGGTCATGATTTCCTTGGCCGTCTCGTCGCCGAAGCGCACAATGCCTTCCAGCATGCGCTGCTCGTCCTTGATGTCAGCCTTGTCTGTCAGTTCCAGTGCCTGCTCCAAGTCGTCTACACTCAGCACGTGGTTATCCTTCTGCACCACCTTGCTCGCCAATACGCCAGACTGGAGCAACACACTGGCCAAGGGATAAAAAAGTTTTCGGCAAAACAGGATGCCAGACACGGCACGGCGGCAAAAGCGCAACGGCTGTTGCCGGGTGTAAATCTTTGGGATGATTTCTCCAAACAGCAGCAACAGGAAGGTCAGCAACACCGTAATACACAGGAACTGCAGCCAAACGGCATCGCCAAAATCCACGACCCTGGCAAAGAAATAGTTCAACAACATGATGATGGTCACGTTCACCAGATTGTTGGTGATGAGGATGGTGGCCAGCGTGCGCTCCGAATCCTCGCGCAGCGCAATAATCTTACTGTCGGAAGCATACTTGCCTTCCTCCAACTCGTTCTCATCGCTGGGAGTCAACGAAAAGATAGCAATCTCGCTACCCGAGGCAAAACCAGACACTAAGAGCAGAGCCAGTGCCAAAATCAATGCAAAAAGAGCACCATAGTCTGGCGCGTTCAATTGTACTTCTGCTAAAACCTGTTGTAAATCCATGGTCATTTGGAAGGAAGAGTTTCTGCGTCAGTGTTGCCCACAGAAGACGGGGCTGCACCGGAAACAGCAGTATTGTTTTGTCCCCTTTGGGAAAGAAGCTCGATGTTGTCGGCCCATATCTCCGTCTTGAAACGCCGTTGTCCATGACGGTCATCATACGAGGAATAGCGCAACCGGCCTTCCACATACAATTTGTCGCCCTTATGCACATACTGCTCCACGATTTCTGCCAGACGCCGCCATAAGATGACATTGTGCCAATCGGTATGATCCGGAACTTGCGTGCCGTTCTGTAAGGTATATCCGCGCTCTGTCGTCGCCAAACTCAAACGAGCCACTGCCACACCCTGCTCCACATAACGGACTTCTGGGTCTGCACCGACATTGCCAATCAGCATCACCTTGTTCATCGTCTATCTGTAAGAAATGGGTTCTGATGTGCCATACTGCACACCATCATTTGCACAATCCTAAGAACCGGAAAGTGAAATTCTTGCCTTTGGCTGACGGGAACTGGCTGCGATCGTCAACGCGCTCACGCAAGTGCTCAATGATGCGGTTGTAGCAATCCATCCCGGATGCGGCCTTACACTGCGCCACGAAATGGGTGTCACGATACTGGAACTTTCCCGTTCCAGGAACAATCTGCACGCGCTTGAAATCCAACACACCCTCATACCAGCCGTATTTCTCCTCATTCAACTGCGTCAGTGCAGACACGTTTTTCCTCGAACGCTGGTCGGTAGCCGTATGTAAGGCACGCTTTTCCTTGAAATCAAGCATGGTCTTTGCTTCAGTCTTGATGAGGATAAAATAGACACGCGGACGAATCTTATAACGCTTGGGATAAAACGTATCACTCTTATAGTAACTGCGTATGTCTTTCTCGAGCACGGAATCCATGCCTATCTCATCAATCTCCGAAAGGAATCGGATGGCATCGTCCACGTTGTCAACGAGCGTTTCCCTGTCAAAATAGCGTATATATAAATTCATCTGGCAATATTTGTTTTCCTAAATTATAAGAATGAGTTCGGTTTTCCTGTACAAAAAAAGAGCGGAAAACGGGACTCGGACCCGCGACCCCAACCTTGGCAAGGTTGTGCTCTACCAACTGAGCTATTTCCGCAACA
>CAVFBU010000081.1:0-10522 GCA_963620725.1 Vescimonas coprocola | reverse complement strand
AAATACCACGACTAACGAAGGATATTACTGGAGTCAATCGGTCAGCACATCTGAGAATGGTAAATCAGACCGACTATATTTTAAGCAAGGTACAAATGTCCTCAAAAACTGGGCTTCAAATGGTCAGGACGGTTTCAATATTCGTCCTGTCGCAGAAAAGCCCTAATGACTACAGGAGGTGCTCCCCAATGACGAGGCGAGCAATAGATGAATAAGGTGTCCGGCAGGAGGGTGTGAAGCATCCCTGCCGGACTCCTTAGTTTCTAAAAAATCCGCAAAAATGTGGTGGATTACAGAATATTTTATGTAATTTTGCGCACAGAACGTTGCAGAGTTATGATACACCACATATTCAAAGGCCTGGGCATTGCCCTCATCACGCCATTTACCGAGAACGGCGAAGTAGACTACAAAGCACTCCACCGCTTGGTGGAATACCAACTGGACAACGGGGCAGACTTCTTCTGCATCCTCGCCACCACGGGTGAAACACCCACGCTGACGGCGGAGGAGAAGCGGAACATCAAGGAGCTGGTTGTCAACGTGGTGGGCGGGAAAGTGCCCATCCTCATGGGGTGCGGCGGCAACAACACGGCTGCCGTGGTCGAGGAGTTGCAGCACGGCGACTTCAACGGCATTGACGGCGTGCTCAGCGTGTGTCCCTACTACAACAAACCCTCGCAGGAAGGACTCTACCAACACTTCAAGGCCATTGCCGCCGCCACGAAGCTCCCCGTGGTGCTCTACAACGTGCCGGGGCGCACGGGCGTGAACCTCAAGGCCGAGACCACCGTGCGCCTGGCGCACGACTGCCGCAACATCGTGGCCGTCAAGGAGGCCAGTGGCAACCTGGAACAGGTGGACGAGATCATCAAGAACAAGCCCCGCGACTTCGACGTGATTTCCGGCGACGACGCACTGACGTTCCCCATGGTGTCCTGCGGTGCGGTCGGTGTCATCAGTGTCATCGGCAACGCCCTGCCGCGCGAGTTCTCGAAGATGATCCGGCTACAGATGCGCGGCGAATACGACAGCGCACGGAAGATACACCACCGCTTCATCGACCTCTTCTCGCTGCTCTTCGTGGACGGCAACCCTGCCGGGGTGAAGGCCATGCTCCACGAGATGGGCTTCATCGAGAACGTGCTGCGCCTGCCACTGGTGCCCACACGCATCTCCACCCTGCAGCGCATGAGTGAAATCATGAAGGAACTCAAGATATAAGGGAAGGGAGGACCACATACACCACTATGGAGGAAAGTAAAGTCATTCACGAGATAACGCCGTTGATGGGGAAGGACTCCCTCTACATCGCCGACCGCCGGAAGAAGGAATTCACATACCCGATACACAACCACGAGGTGTTCGAACTCAACTTCGTGGAACACGCGGCAGGGGTGAGGCGCATCGTGGGCGACTCCAACGAGACCATCGGCGAGTACGACCTCGTACTCATCACCAGTCCCGACCTGGAGCACGTCTGGGAGCAGAACGACTGCCAGAGCGACGACATCCACGAGGTCACGGTGCAGTTCTACCTCGACCTCGACGAGAACGGCTTCTTCGGACGGACACCCTTTGCCTCCATCCGGAAGATGATGCTGGAAGCCCGGAAGGGCGTGGCCTTCTCGATGGAAGACATCCTCCGCGTCTACAACCTCCTCGTCACCCTCAGCGGTATTCAAGATAAGTTCTACGCCGTCACACAGTTTCTCACCATCCTCTACGAACTCTCGAAGAGCACGACGATGCGCCCCTTGGCCAGCAGCAGCTACGCCAAGGTGGAGGTGGTCAGCGACTCGCGGCGCGTGCTCAAGGTCAAGAACTTCATCGCCAAGAACTACATGGACGAGATACGCCTCTCTACCGTGGCCGACATCGCCGGGATGAGTCCCTCGGCCTTCAGCCGCTTCTTCAAGCTGCACACGGGGCGCACCCTCAGCGACTATGTCATTGATATGCGTTTGGGCTACGCCAGTCGGATGCTCGTGGACACCACGAAGAGCGTGGCCGAGATCTGCTACGACTGCGGCTTCAACAACCTCAGCAACTTCAACCGCATCTTCAAGAAAAAGAAAAACTGCTCGCCGACCGAGTTCCGCGAGAACTACCACAAGACACGCATCATAGTATAAGGAGTGAAAGAGAAAGACATCAATATCAGCGACTACAGCTACGAGCTGCCCGACGAACGCATTGCCAAGTTCCCACTGGCCGTGCGCGACCAGTCTAAGCTGCTCGTCTATCGGAAGGGTGACCTCTCGGAGAGCACGTTTTGCCATTTGGCGGACTTCCTGCCGGAAAAGGCCTTGATGGTGTTCAACAACACGAAGGTCATCCAGGCGCGCCTGCATTTCCGTAAGGCGACAGGGGCACTCATCGAGGTGTTCCTGCTGGAACCTGCCGAGCCTGCCGACTACGAACAGATGTTCCAGACCACGGCGCGGTGCAGCTGGCTCTGCCTCGTGGGCAACCTCAAGAAATGGAGGGAGGGCGCACTGAGCCGTTCCTTCACCGTGAAAGGACACACGCTGACGCTCAAGGCCACACGGCGCGGAGAGCACGGCACCAGTCAGTGGATAGACTTCGAATGGGACAATGGTGCGGTGAACTTCGCCGACATCCTCGACGCGGTGGGCGAACTGCCCATTCCGCCGTATCTGAACAGGGAGACGCAGGAGAGTGACAAGACAACCTACCAGACGGTCTACTCGAAGATAAAGGGTAGTGTGGCCGCACCGACCGCCGGACTGCATTTCACACCGGAGGTGCTGGCCGACATTGACGCACACGGGGTGGAGCGCGAGGAGCTGACGCTACACGTGGGGGCTGGCACGTTCCGTCCCGTCAAGAGCCAACACTTGGGCGACCACGATATGCACACGGAATATATCGCCGTCCGGCGACACACGCTCGAACGACTGGTAGCGCACCAGGCCGAGGCCATTGCCGTGGGGACGACCAGTGTCAGGACGCTGGAGAGCCTCTACTACATGGGACTCAAACTGGAGCGCAACCCGGAACTCACGGAGGAACAGCTCCACGTCACCCAGTGGGAACCCTACGAGGCAGAGCATGGTGCTGGCACAGATCGTGTATTGCCGGCACAACGGGCGTTGGAGAATATCATCGCGTGGCTCGACCGCCATCAACTGACGACGCTCCACTCCTCGACACAGATTATCATCGTGCCGGGTTACGAATACAAGATAGTGAAGATGCTCATCACCAATTTCCACCAGCCGCAGAGCACACTGCTCCTGCTGGTCAGTGCCTTCGTGAAGGGCGACTGGCGGCGCATCTACGACTACGCGCTGGGACACGACTTCCGCTTCCTGAGCTACGGCGACTCGTCGCTGCTCATCCCGTGACGGGGCGGAACACCAACTAAACGATAAAGCGTTGAAATATGAAATACGGATTTGTTAACGTGGCAGCGGCAGTGCCTGCCGTGAGCGTGGCGGACACCGCGTATAACGTTCTCGAAATCGAGAAGGTGATTGCCGAGGCCGAAGACCGGGGCGTGGAAATCCTCTGTCTGCCGGAGCTGTGCATTACGGGCTACACCTGCCAAGACCTGTTCCGCCAGCAGTTGCTGCTGACGCAAGCCGAGGAGGGACTGCTGACCCTGCTGGACTTCACCCGGCAACGGAACATCATCTGCATCGTGGGACTGCCCGTGCAGGCTGGCGGACTGCTGATCAACTGCGCCGCCGTCATCCAGAAAGGGACGGTGCTCGGCCTCGTGGCCAAGACGTATCTGCCCAACTACAACGAGTTCTACGAGAAACGGTGGTTTGCCTCGGCACAGGATCTCAACGCCATGGAGATTTATCTGGCCGGGTCGCCGGTGCTCCTGTCGCCGCAGCCCACCGTGTTCCAGACTGTCGATGGTGTGCGGTTCGGCGTGGAGATCTGCGAGGATGTATGGGCTCCCGTGCCACCGAGCAACAACCTCACGTTAGCTGGAGCCGACATCATCTTCAACTGCTCGGCCAGCAATGAGCTGTTGGGCAAGCACCGCTACCTCCGCCAACTGCTGATGCAGCAGAGTGCGCGTACCATCAGTGGCTACGTCTATGCCTCGGCAGGGTTTGGCGAGTCCACGCAGGATGTGGTGTACGGCGGCAACGCCATGATTTTCGAGAATGGACACCTGCTGGCCGAGGGTAACCGCTTCTCGCTGCAGCCGCAGATACAGACGGCACAGATTGACGTGGAGCGGCTGCGCACGGATCGTATGGACAACACGACGTTTGTCAATGCGCAGCGCACGGCAGCAGCACGGGTGGTGGAGTGTAAGGATGTAGAACCGATGGAGTTCACGCTGACCCGTCCCGTCGACGCGCATCCGTTCACACCAGCCGACCGCGACATGGAAGAGAGCTGTGAGGAAATCCTCAGCATCCAGTCGGCAGGACTGGCCAAACGCCTGGTACACACCAACTGCCAGAAGGTGGTGATAGGCATCAGCGGCGGACTGGACTCCACGCTGGCACTGCTGGTCTGCGTGCGCACCTTCGATAGGCTCGGCTACGACAGGACAGGTATTGTCGGGGTGACCATGCCGGGCTTCGGTACGACAGACCGCACACACGACAATGCTGTTGCGCTGATGCAGACGTTGGGTATCAGACAGGAGGAGATCAGCATCGCCAAGGCTGTCGCACAGCACTTCGAGGACATCGGACAGGACAGCAGTGTCCACGATGTCACCTATGAGAATGCGCAGGCACGCGAGCGGACACAGATCCTCATGGATCTGGCCAACAAGGAGAATGCCCTCGTCGTGGGCACGGGAGACCTCTCGGAACTGGCACTCGGATGGGCCACCTACAACGGCGACCATATGTCGATGTACGGGGTCAACGCAGGAGTGCCGAAAACCCTCATACAATACCTCATCCGCTATATGGCTGCGCTGCCGCAGTTCAAGGAACAGCAGGGAACGCTGATAGACATCATCGACACACCCATCTCGCCGGAACTGACGCCGGCCGACAGCCAGGGACAGATTGCCCAGAAAACGGAAGACCTCGTAGGGCCGTATGAGTTGCACGACTTCTTCCTCTACTATTTCCTGCGGTTCGGATTCCGACCGCAGAAGTTGATGCTGCTGGCAGAACGCGCCTTTGAGGGACAGTATAACCGCGAAACGATTAAGAAATGGTTGACCACGTTCTGTCGCCGCTTCTTCAACCAGCAGTTCAAACGCTCCTGTCTGCCGGACGGCCCGAAGGTGGGTAGCGTCAGCCTCTCGCCGCGCGGCGACTGGCGCATGGCCAGCGATGCAGCCAACAGCCTGTGGGTGAAGGAATGTGAAGCACTATAAACGGAAAGAAACACGAGAAAAAGATGCCAGAAAACAAACAGCCGCGCCGGACGCGTAAACCGGCCATAGACAATAACTTCGCACACGTACAGCCGCAGGCTACGGAAATCGAGAAGACGGTGCTGGGTGCCCTGATGATTGACAAGGATGCCTATACGGTGGTCTGCGAGATGCTGTACCCCGAGAGCTTCTATGAACCGCGCAACCAGAAGATATACGCGGCCATACGGGACTTGGAACTGAGGGAGAAACCGGTGGATGTCTGGACGGTTACCGAACAGTTAGCGCACCAGGGCGACCTGGAGGATGTCGGTGGACCGGGGTACATCACGGAACTGTCGTTGCGCGTATCGTCGTCGGCCAGCATCGAGTATCATGCACGCATCGTTGCGCAGAAGGCACTGGCCCGACAACTCATCGCCTACACGGGAAACATCCAGACCAAAGCCTTCGACGAAACGACCGATGTGGACGACCTCATGCAGGAAGCGGAAGGCTCGCTCTTCGAGCTGTCGCAGAAGAACATGAAGAAGGACTACACGCAGATTGACCCGGTCATCAAGAATGCGGTGGAGGTCATCCAGAAGGCGGCAGCCAACAAAGACGGACTGACGGGGGTGTCCACGGGCTACTATAAGCTCGACGACATCACCAGCGGATGGCAGGCATCGGACCTGATCATCGTGGCCGGACGACCGGCCATGGGTAAGACATCGTTTGCCCTCTCCATGGCCAAGAACATTGCGGCAGACCATCAGGTGCCTATGGCGTTCTTCTCGCTGGAAATGAGTAATACGCAGTTGGTCAACAGACTGATTTCTAATGTCTGCGAGATACAGGGTTCGAAGATTCTGAACGGACAACTGCACCCCGACGAATGGGACAGGCTCGACAAACGACTCAACAACCTGTTGGGCGCACCGCTCTACGTGGACGACACACCGGGACTGTCGGTGTTCGAACTGCGCACCAAGGCGCGGCGACTGGTTAGGGAACACGGCGTGAAAATCATCATGATAGACTATCTGCAACTGATGAACGCGCAGGGTATGCGCTTCTCGTCAAGACAGGAGGAGGTGTCAACCATCAGTCGCTCGCTCAAGGGACTGGCCAAGGAACTGGACATCCCGATTATCGCACTGTCGCAGTTGAACCGTGGCGTGGAGAGTCGTGAGGGTAACGAAGGAAAGCGTCCACAGCTGTCGGACCTGCGCGAGTCGGGAGCCATAGAACAGGATGCCGATATGGTGCTCTTTGTCCATCGCCCGGAATACTACCATATCTATCAGGACGACCACGGACGCGACCTCAGAGGGATGGCACAGATTATCATCGCCAAGCACCGTAAGGGTGCAACGGGTGATGTGCTGCTGAACTTCCGGGGAGAATTCACGCGGTTTGAGAATCCGGAAGACAGCCGTCTGAACACCAGTAGCAATAGCGGTGACGGGGAAATCCTCGGCAGCAAGGTGAATGGTCGTGTGCCGAACGGCACAACGGAATCGCCGTTCGGCTATGAGGACATGAACGGCCCGGTACCTTTCTGACGGATAAAGCATAAAAAGGACAATAACTAAAGAAGATAAGCATATGAAGAAACTATTGTTAGGAGATGAGGCCATTGCGCAGGGGGCACTGGATGCCGGACTGAGTGGTGTGTATGCCTATCCAGGCACTCCGTCAACGGAAATTACCGAATACATCCAAGGCTCGGCACTGGCCCGGGAACGCGGTGTGCATAGTCGGTGGTCTACCAACGAGAAAACGGCCATGGAGGCGGCCTTGGGGATGTCGTTCATGGGGAAGAGGGCGTTGGTCTGCATGAAACACGTGGGACTGAACGTCTGTGCCGACCCGTTTGTCAACGCCGGAATGACGGGGACGAACGGCGGACTGGTGGTGCTGGTGGCCGACGACCCTTCGATGCATTCGTCACAGGACGAACAGGACAGCCGTTTCTATGGTAAGTTTGCCATGGTGCCTACACTGGAACCCGCCAGTCAACAGGAAGCCTACGATATGATGGAGGAGGCCTTCGACCTCTCGGAAGAACAACACCTGCCGGTGCTGCTGCGCGTCACGACACGTATGGCGCACTCGCGTGCCGTTGTCGTGGTGAAGGATGCGCCACGGCCGCAGAATGAACTGAACTACAATGCGCAGCCTTCCAATTGGGTGCTCCTGCCGGCCTTCGCACGGAAGCGCAATGCAGCCGTCACCGCTCAACAGGCACAACTGGAACGCATCGCCGAGCATAGCACACATAATATATATAAGGAGGCACCTGACCATACGTTGGGCATCATTGCCACGGGTATTGCCTACAACTACCTTATGGAGTGTTTTCCGGATGGGTGCCCTTATCCTGTCTTGAAAATCAGCCACTATCCGTTGCCTAAGACTTTGGTGCGGCGGATGACACACGCGTGTGACAGTGTGTTGATAGCAGAGGAGGGACAGCCCTTTGTTGAGGAGATGGTGCGCGGCGTGATGCCTGGCGACACCGTGGTAAAGGGTCGACTGACGGGGGAACTGCCACGAACGGGCGAGCTCAACCCCGACATCGTCAAGAAGGCATTGGGACTCTCGAGCGGCGAGAGCTACGGGATGTGCGAGGATGTGGTGCCGCGCCCACCGGCACTCTGTCAGGGATGCGGCCACCGCGATGTCTATACGGCCCTCAACCAGGTGCTGGCCGACTATCCCCACGCACGCGTGTTCGGAGACATCGGCTGTTACACGCTGGGATTCCTGCCACCTTACAAGGCCATCCACTCCTGTGTCGATATGGGTGCATCTATCACGATGGCCAAGGGTGCGGCAGATGCCGGACAATGGCCTGCCGTGGCCGTCATCGGCGACTCTACATTCACACACTCTGGAATGACGGGGTTGTTGGATGCCATCAACGAGCAGGCGGACATCACGGTGATTCTTAGTGACAACCTGACCACCGCGATGACGGGAGGACAGGATTCGGCGGGTACGAATAAGTTTGAGGCCATCTGCCGTGGACTCGGACTGGACGACAACCACCTGAAGGTGGTCGTGCCGTTGCCAAAGAATATGGCGGAGATCACGCAGGTCATTCGGGAGGAGATCAACTACCACGGTCCGAGTGTCATCATCCCTCGACGGGAGTGTATGCAGACCTTGCAACGGCATCTAAAACAGAAGAAGGACGGAGGGAAATAGTTACCGTGTAACGCTAAAAAAGACAAACAAGATGAAAACAGATATTATACTATGCGGCGTGGGTGGACAAGGCATCCTCTCCATTGCTACCATTATCGGTGAGGCCGCAATGAACGAGAACTTATACATCAAGCAGGCGGAAGTGCACGGCATGTCGCAACGGGGTGGGGACGTACAGTCCAACCTCCGCATCTCGGACAAGCCTATCGCCAGCGACCTCATCGCCAAGGGTGGGGCAGATGTCATCATCTCTATGGAACCCATGGAGGCACTGCGCTACCTGCCTTTCCTCCATGCCGACGGCTGGGTTATCACCTCCGCTTCTCCCTTTGTCAATATCCCGAACTATCCCGATAGAGCCGTCATTGAGCGTGACCTCAGCGCACTGCCGCACGTCATCATACTGGATATCGAACAGTTGGCAAAGGACAATGGGGTGCCGCGCTCGGCCAATATGATTCTGCTGGGTGCTGCACAGCAGGCACTGCATATCGAATACGACAAACTGGAAGCGGCCATACAGCGTGTCTTCGCCAGAAAAGGGGAGGCGGTCGTGGCGGCCAATGTCAAGGCACTGGCCATAGGAAAGGAGCATCAGCTATGAAACAGACACCCATTGATCCACAACTCATTGATTCGTTGGTTGCCAAATTGGGCATCACGGACTTTGCCAAGGCTACCATACGCGAGGTGAAACTCGTGGCATCGCAGGCGGAGAAGCTGTCGGGGGTGGAGTTCATCAAGATGGAGATGGGCATCCCCGGACTGCCGGCAGCGAAGGTCGGAGTGGAGGCTCAGAGGGATGCGCTCCGCAAAGGTATTGCCAACCTCTATCCCGACATTCAGGGATTACCGGAACTGAAAAAGGAGGCATCGCGCTTTGTCAAGGCATTTATTGGCATTGACGTGGCACCAGAGGGGTGCGTACCTGTGTGTGGCTCCATGCAGGGTACTTTCGCTTCCTTCCTGACGTGCTCGCAGACGAGTCCGCAGAAGGATACGGTACTGTTCATCGACCCAGGATTTCCAGTGCAGAAGATGCAACTGCAGGTGATGGGCGTGAAATATGAGACATTTGATGTCTACGACTACCGGGGCGAGCACCTCGGTCCGAAACTCGAAACGTACTTGAAACGGGGGAATATCTGTGCCATCGTCTATTCCAATCCTAATAACCCTGCGTGGATTTGTCTCAATGAAGACGAACTGCAGACCATTGGACGACTGGCCACACAGTACGATGCCATCGTCATGGAAGACTTGGCTTATTTCGCCATGGACTTCCGTCGCGACTTAAGCACGCCGTTCCAACCGCCTTACCAGCCTACGGTGGGTCGCTATACAGACAACTACATCCTGCTGATTAGTGGGTCAAAAGCCTTCAGCTATGCTGGCGAACGCATCGGAGTGACTTGTATCTCTGACAAGCTGTTCCATCGGCATTTCGACGCACTTGACCACCGCTACGAAGGACTGGCGTTCGGACCGGTGTTCTCTACGCGTATGCTGTACGCCTTGTCGTCGGGCACAAGCCATTCGGCGCAATATGCTATGGCTGCCATGCTCCGGGCGGCCTCCGACGGGGAGTATGATTTCCGCAAAGAGGTCAGCGTCTATGGCCGTCGGGCGCATCGGCTCAAGGACATATTCCTTCGCCATGGCTTCCACATGGTCTACGACAAGGACCTGGACGAACCGGTAGCGGACGGGTTCTATTTTACCATTGGTTACAAGAATATGACCAGTGGACAACTGGCCTACGAACTGATGAGTTATGGCGTATCCGCCATCTGTCTTGTTACCACGGGTTCCAGTCAGGAGGGGTTGCGCATCTGCACCTCTTTTATAGAAGAACACCAGTACGACCAGTTGGAAAGTAGGATGGCGGTTTGGGAAGAAAATCATAAAAACTGTTAACGGCAAGATTTTTTTATCGGATTAGTTTGTCAGTTCGCAGAAAAGTCGTACCTTTGCATCCGCTTTCACCAATTCGGG
>CAVFBU010000080.1:6382-10645 GCA_963620725.1 Vescimonas coprocola | reverse complement strand
CGAAAGTACCTTCGACCGAAGGTCAAAGGTACGAATAAGTGAGCAGAATACAAAAGGAAAAGCGGTTTTTCTTTCTGAACTTTGGAAAATCCGCGCGTTTTCTTGGCCACTTCAGAAAAAAAACGTAAATTTGCAGGAAGTATAAACCAACAAGACCGACACCATGTCTACAAGAAAGCATCTGATCCTACTCCTTGCCGTATGCCTCACGCAAGTGATGGCTCTGGCCGCACCACGCAGTTACCAACAGGCCGTGAAGATTGCACAGCAACAGGCCGCCCGGTTGGGCATCACTATGGATGCTACACCACAGCAGCAGACGCGCAGTGCCGCATCGGATGCGGCCTACTATGTCATCGGGAACGGACAGAACAAGGGCTACACCATCGTGTCAGCGGACGACCGTCTGCCAGCCATCGTGGGCTATACCGTCCAAGGCAATTTCGACGAGAGCACGCTGCCTGCACCCTATGTGGCGTTCATCACCGCCTATCAGGAATTCGCGAAAGCTGTGGTAGCTGGAGATGCACGTGCCGTGCGGTTGGCCGCCGAGGCACAGGCCCTGCGCGAGTCGTCCAGCTATGCGCAGCCTACCATAGCTCCCCTGTTGGGCAAAATCCAGTGGAACCAGGGCGAGCCCTACAATAACCTGTGTCCCGAATACGCAACGGGCAAGCGGTCGGCTACTGGATGCGTGGCCACGGCCATGGCACAGGTCATGGTCTACTGGAAATATCCGTCTCAACTGCAGACGAGCACCTCGGCCTACACCACAACAACGAACAAAATCGCCGTCCCTGCCATTGACAAGGATGCTGCCGGCACCTACGACTGGGACAATATGCTGCCGCAATACAAGACTGGGCAATACAACGACACACAGGCCGCAGCCGTAGCCAAACTCATGTACCACTGCGGTGCAGCCATCAAGATGGACTATGGAGAATCGTCTGGAGCCTATATCAATGCCGAACGCCTTGCCACCTATTTTGGCTATGACAAAGACCTGATGATGGATCTCTATCGTGAGACATTCTCCCTGGAGCAGTGGAACACACTCATTGACACGGAACTCAAGGCCAAGCGCCCGGTGCTCTACAGCGGCCAGTCGTCAGATGGCGGTCACCAGTTTGTCTGCGACGGCTCGAACGGCGAAGGTCTCTATCACATCAACTGGGGATGGGGCGGCTATCAGGACGGGTATTTCGACATCACCATCCTCAACCCCGAAAAGGGCGGCATCGGATCGGGCAGCGCGTCGGACGGTTTTAACCAGTACAGCGATATGATCATCGGCATACAGCCCGACAACGGAAAGACAGACGAACCGCTGGCGACCCTTGCGCCCCTTTATATCACTTACAACGAAGAAGAACACGCAGTGGAGCTGACAACCGCCACACGTGAGAACGCTACACAAACGTTTTCTTTCACGATAACCGACTATTTCATCAATTATAGTACCACGCCATTCACGGGTTATATGGCCTTTGGTGTGAAGAACGCGGACGGCACATACACTCCCGTCACCAATGTTGCAGGATTCGAAAAGCTTTCAACTGGATATTGGGGAGGAGCACCCCTCTCGGGCAAGTACGCCTTCCCCGTGGGGCGCACCTATATCCACGCCCTCTACAGCACAGACGGGACGACGTGGAGCGAGTGTGGCTACAACGGCTTGATGCCGTATGCCTTCGATGCCACCGAGACCGAACTCACGTTAGGTCATCCGCTGACAGGCGAGGTGACGGCTGACAAAGAGTTACTCGTTGGCCAAAGCAACACTATGACATTGAAGATAGAAAACGATGCGGAGGCAGACTTCATCGGAATGTTGAATATCTACAGCAGTAGTGACAAAACCCGTCCCAGCAGCAAAGATGGTTTCGTCTATGTCTCCGTACCCGGCAAGGGCAAGTCGGAACGCGAGATTACCATCAACGTGCCCGCAGAAACCTTCTATCTTTGGGTAACGGACGAAAACACGGGAGTCGACCTCGTCAACGGTCAGCAGTTCGGGGCAGCACAGGGTGGAACACCTGCCCTCACACTGGTCAAAGTGACCAGCAACGCCAGTGACGAGTATGAAACCGAAAAAGCCTACTACGGCACCTATCAGGTCAAGCTACCGAAAGTGAAAGACAACCAGCTCACGGTCACCTATGATATTCGGAACGATGGTGGATCTGCCTATTGCGACTGGATGGTTGTGGGATTCCATGGTCAAACACTATACTCTGGCGCGTATCGCTCCGGAACAACGCTGTTTCCCGGCAACGGCACCATCACCTCCATCACGGCATCTTTCACACCGGAAGAAATTGGCTGCAACAGCATCCTTTGCGAGCTGTATTCCATTACCAATCCTTCTACCCAAAAAGCATACGACATCAGCGTAACGGCTCCAGACCAGCAAATTAACACATCAGACAATACGGGATATATCAGGGTCTCTGCCACCAATTTCCTGGCCTACGTGGAAGGAACCAGTACAGGTATGGAGATGGTGAATATCAGCAAGACCTACATCCGTGGCGGCCACGGACAGATTGACGTGACGACGGACAGCGACCGCACCGTCACCGTCTATCGGTTGACGGGACAGAAGGTGGCAGAGGTCAAGGCCAAAGCCGGACAGGCCGTCAGCATCCCCGTGGCATCCGGTGTCTACATCGTCAATGGCACGAAAGTTGCTGTAAAGTAAAACATGGACATCGAACAAGGCATATTCAACAGAACGGAGCGGCTGGTGGGTGGCGACATCCTCCAGTCGCTCCGTTCGCAGCGCGTCATCGTGTTCGGTGTGGGTGGCGTGGGCAGCTGGTGTGTCGAGGCACTGGTGCGCTCTGGCATCCAGCATATCACCATCGTCGACTCCGACCGCGTGGCCGTCAGCAATGTCAACCGCCAACTTATGGCCACCACAAAGACCATCGGAGCCGTCAAGGTGGAAGCCCTCAAGGAACACCTGCTCACCATCAACCCCAACGCGGAGATTACCGCGCTGCAGACCCTCTTCAATGAGACGACCGCCGACAGCTTCCACCTGGATCAGTACGACTACATCGTGGATGCCATCGACAGCCTCCGCGACAAACTCTTTCTCATCGAGTGCGCCTGCCGCACCCGGGCGGTGTTCTTCTCGTCTATGGGAGCCGCCTTAAAAATAGACCCCACGAAGGTGGAGGTGGCCGAGTTCTGGAAGGTGAAGGGCTGTCCGTTGGGAGCCGCCCTACGCCACCGGTTTCGCCAGTTGAAGCGCCGCCCGGCCAAGAAGTTCCAGTGCGTCTTCAGCCAGGAACTCCTACCCAACCTCGGCGACGACCATTCCGTCGATGCCGCCTTCGGCCACCACGACCCGAACCCCAAGAAGGCACAGGTCAACGGCACACTGCTCCACATCACCGGCATCTTCGGCTTCACGCTGGCCGGACTCATCATCAACGACATCTACGGGAAAGGCCGGAAACAGGCCTGCACCGCACCATTATCAAACCATACACCATTATGACTCTCACTGAAAGATTTCTGAACTACGTCAAGTTCGACACCCAGTCGAGCGAGGAAAGCCAAACCGTGCCCAGCACCGCCAAGCAACTGCTCTTTGCCGAATACTTGAAGAAGGAACTGGAGCGCGAAGGCCTCGACGACGTAGAACTCGACGAAAAAGGCTATCTCTACGCCACCCTCAAGTCAAACATCAAGGAGGAAGTGCCCACCATCGGCTTCATCTCCCACTACGACACCAGTCCCGACTGCTCCGGTGCCGACATCAAGCCACTGCTGGTACACCACTACGACGGCACGGACATCCTGCTCTCCGAGGGCATCGTGTCCAGTCCTAAGAAATTCCCCGAGCTGCTCCAGCACGTCGGTGAAGACCTCATCGTGACCGATGGCCACACGCTGCTCGGTGCTGACGACAAGGCCGGCATTGCCGAAATCGTACAGGCCATGGTCTACCTGCAGGAACACAAGGACATCAAACACGGGAAGATCCGCGTGGCCTTCAACCCCGACGAGGAAATCGGGATGGGTGCCCACCACTTCGACGTGGAGAAGTTCGGCTGCGAATGGGCCTACACCATGGACGGCGGCGACGTGGGCGAGCTGGAGTTCGAGAACTTTAACGCCGCTTCCGCCAAGATTAGCATCAAGGGTGTCAGCGTCCACCCAGGCTACGCCAAGGGCAAGATGGTCAATGCCAACGCCCTGGCCGCCGAGTTTGCCGCCATGCTACCTGCCGACGAGACCCCCGAGACA
>CAVFBU010000080.1:0-6372 GCA_963620725.1 Vescimonas coprocola | reverse complement strand
CCGAGACAACGGAAGGCTATCAGGGTTTCTACCACCTGTTGGGCATCCAGTCCAACATCGAGCAGGCCAAGCTGAGCTACATCATCCGCGACCACGACCGCGACAAGTTCGAGGACCGCAAACGCTTCATCCTCCAATGTGCGGAGCAGATGAACGCGAAATACGGTGCTGGAACGGTGGAGGCCGTTGTCAGCGACCAGTACTATAATATGAAGGAGAAGATAGACCCCCAGATGCACGTCATCGACCTCGTGCTCCGCGCCATGCAGGAGACGGGAGTAGCCCCGAAGGTGAAGCCGATACGCGGTGGCACGGATGGTGCACAGCTGTCGTTCAAGGGTCTGCCCTGCCCCAACATCTTCGCTGGCGGCGTGAACTTCCACGGCCCCTACGAGTTCGTGTCTGTCCAGTCGATGGAGAAAGCCATGGACGTGGTCGTGAAAATCTGCGAGCTGACAGCGGAATACAACGACTGACGGCTGCGCCCTTCGGCGCAGGAAACGACACTCCTATATATATAATAAGGAGAGGGTCAAGCCTTGAGGATTGCCTCAAGGCTTTCCTTTTCGCCCACCACCCAGATGATGTCGCCCTTCTGGAACTTGCGCTTGGGATGGATGGGAGAGAGGTTTTCCTTGCCTTCCTCCAGTCCCACGGCCATGCAGCTGAACTGCGAGCGGATGCCGCTCTCCTCCAGCGTCTTGCCCACGAAGGGACTGGAACCAGTGATGACAATCTGGCGGAGCTTCATCTCGCGCTTCTCGAAATCGAGGTCCTCGCCGAACACCTCGTCTTTGATGGCCTTGCCCAACTGGTGGAGCTGCTCATCGTTGCCGATAACCTGGAGGCGGTCGCCGGGGAAGACGACATCGTTGCCGTCGGGGATGTTCAGTCGGTGGCCCGCACGGAGAATACTGCTGACGTGGACACCGAACTGGCTGCCCAGCGACAACTGGCGCAGCGTCTTGCCCATCCAGCGCGTGTTGTAGGGAATGTCGAAGTCGGCCATGTGGACATCGCGATCCAGCAGGTGACCCTCATAGAGCGGACGGCGACGGCCGTGCACCTGCGCCTCGATATCGCGCGAGCGGAGGTTCTGGACGAAGAGACGCTCCATCTGGATGCTACTCTTCTTCAACCGCCGCGACAGCACCATCAGCACCACCAGTGCCAGTGCGATGGAGACGATGATGGCATTCTTGAAGCGGCTGAGGTAGTTGATGATGTAGAACACGAAGCCACAGGCCAGCACCACGCGCACCACGATGGTGAACGTCAGTGGGAAATGGTTGACCCAGCTCTCAGCCCACAATGCCTTGAACTCCTCGGAATGGTTCTTCTTCACCACCATGGCACGGAGGAAGGGTGAGATGATCAGCACCGTCAGTACCCCACAGATGGCGTTGGCGTACCAGTGCAGCTCGTAGGTGGGGAAGAAGCTACGGACGAAGGGCAGGAAGAAGGTGAACATCAGAATGATGACGGCCACAGAGAGGATGCTGTAGATGAGTGTGTTGCGGAGCATCTGCGTCAGCAGGCTCTTCCACTTGCTCTCCGAACCCGGTGTCTGCGGATGCGCTAACGTGATGTGGTTGAGTGCTACAATCCATTTCTTCGGCAGGTGACGCTCCATCATAGTATAGCAAGGCTCAGCAAAGCGTATCATATAGGGTGTGAGGAACGTCGTGATGACCGAGACGGCCACGACCACCGGATAGAGGAAACGTCCGATGACCCCGAGCGACAAGCCCAGCGAGGCGATGATAAAGGCGAACTCACCAATCTGCGCCATGGAGAAGCCACACTTCATCGCACTCTTCAGCGGATTGCCACTGATGAGGTAGCCCAGCGAGCCGAACAACGACTGTCCGATGAGGATGGTCAGTGTGATGGCGAGGATGGGCCAGGCATAGTCCACCAGCACCTGCGGCTCCACCAGCATGCCCACCGACACGAAGAAGATAGCACCGAAGAGGTTCTTCACCGGCTCCACCAACCGTATAATCTTGTCCGCCTCCACCGTCTCGGCCAGGATGCTTCCCATGACGAATGCACCGAAGGCACTGCTGAACCCCACCTTGGTGGAGAAGACGGCCATGAAGCAGCACAGGCCGAGCGACACGATGAGCAGCGTCTCCTCGTTCATCAGCCGCCGCGTGGAGCGCAGGAAGGCCGGGATACAGAAGATACCCACCACAAACCAGAGGATGAGGAAGAAGCCAATGCGCAGCACGCTCTCCAACATCTGTCCGCCATCGGGACTGCTACCGCCGGCAATGGCCGACAGCATCACCATCATCACGATGGCCAGCACGTCCTCTAAGATGAGTACACTCATCACCATCCCAGCGAAGCGCTGTTGCCGGAGTCCCATGTCGTCAAAGGCCTTATAGATAATCGTGGTGGACGACATGGCCAACATTCCGCCTAAGAACAGCGAGTCCATCTCCGTCCAACCGAAAGCCCTTCCCACGAGGATGCCTGCCATCATCATGCAGAAGATGATGGTACACGCCGCAATGACTGGTGCCATCCCCATCTTCAGGATTTTCTTGAACGAGAAGTCCAGTCCGAGGGAGAACAAGAGGAAGATTACTCCGATGTCGGCCCACATCTGTACGTTATTGCGATCCATCACCGACATGGTATAGGGCATCTGCGGCGACACGAGGAAGCCAGCCACGATATATCCGAGTACGAGGGGTTGTTTCAGACGCTTGAAAATCAGCGTGACGACCGCGGCCACCATGAGGATGAGCGCGAGGTCTTTGACCAGAGTGGGTAGTTCTGCCATGTCTTTAGTACCATTGTACCGCGTTGGAATAGCTGCTGCGCTTGTCGTACTTCAGCGCATCGGTAAGGGTGGCTGCATTACACCGGAACGAGAAGTTATAGCTCGTATAGGGAGCCAGCACCACCGAGCACGACATATTGAAGCAGTGGAGGTCGCGCGACAGCGACGCGGTGGTCATTGAAATTTTGTGGTTTTCGAAATCGTAGCCCGACGAGAACGAGATGTTCCAGCCGTCGGAGATGCGGAGGTTGCCGCTGATGTTGAGGTTCTGCGTGAACTTGTAGGGGTAGCGCATCGTGTCGTAGTTGAACTTCCCACCGGTGTTCTCGCGCATCGTGATACCATAGCCGAGACTGATTGACCACGGCAGGCTGAACGCCATATAGCCATCCTCATCGGTCTCGGCCTTTCCGGCGTTTTCCTTCTTTGCTCCATGCTTGCCGCGCTCCATGTCCTCGTCAACGTTCGTCTCCACCCCCGTGTCGTAGTCGTCGTCACCGTTGCGTCCGCCCCGTTCGTCGCGTCCACCCTTGCGGTCGGTGCGCTCGCCCTTCAGCCACTTGATGATGTCCGTGACCTTCTTGTTGTCGAGCGTATAGGAGAGGTTCTGTGAGATGCCCTGAAAGCGTCCGAAGCGTCCCTTGCTGTATTCGGTGTGGTTGCCGATATAGGGTGTAGCCCCCACCGAGTCGGCCTCATAGGCATAGGTGGCAAACACGGCGTTGATGTTCAGCGTATAGCTCTTGGTGAGCTTCAGTCGCAGACGGGTGGAGAGGTCGCTCCACGGACGTTCCGCTGCCGCTAAGTTGTACGACATGGAAGCACCGAGTTCGTCAATGATGCTAACCTTCTTCGCCCCGGTCGAGTCCTCGTCGTTCTTCAGTTTCATCTCGATGTTGTTGGAGAGATCCATGGAGATGCTTCCCGTCTTGCCCCGTCCGGGCACGCCATAGAGGGCACCTTCATAGGGAGAGTATTCCACCAGCGACACATTGCCGTCGGCATCGGTCTTCTGGTACGTCTTGTAGAAGCCGTAGCGCGATGCACTGAAGTCTGGGGCATAGTTGAAGCCGACCGTCGGGGTCACCACGTGGCGCACGGCAATAATCTTGTCGCCAAACAACTTACGGCTCGGGATATACATACCGTAGAGCTTGGTGGAGGCCGAGAGGCTGAGTGCCCAGTTGTAGACATTATAGAATCCCTGCAGCGTGTCGCGCTTCTCGGTCTGCGTAGCCTCATCCCAGTAGCGTTCCTGTTTCTGCGTGTACATACGATCGGTGAAGGTCAACGAGGGGTTGACGTTCAGGTAGCCGAACAGGGTGAAGTTACCGCTGATGGGGATGCTGTGCTGCATGCCGTTGCGCCAGTCGCGCGTCAAGCTGGAGTGGAGCAGTCGGTCTTCTTTCGTACTGATGCTGTTGCTCAGCTGACCGGTGTAGCTCATGGAGATTTTCTCATACCAGCGTTCCTTGCCTGCCGCATGACGGCGCTTGAAGGGATAGAAGCGCGAGATGGAGATGTTGAGGTCGGGCATCGTCAGTGCGATGGTCGAGTCGCGCATATTCTGGTTGAGGTTGAAGGTCGAGCTTAGACTCATGCCGATGCTGGAGAACGTGGTGCTCCATGCCACGGAACTGGTGCGCGTGGACTGCGTCATAGACTGCGGATTATACATCGACGTGAGGTTGTTGGTCTCGTAGCTCGACGTGGCGAAGTTGACGCTGGCCGACAGCGAGCTGAAGGGGTTGGCCTTGCTGTCCTGTCGGTGGCTCCACTGCACCTTGAAGCTGGTGGACTTGGCGTAGTCGGGCATGTTCTTCTCGCCCGTCACCGTGTTCTGGTAGCTGGCAAAGAACGAACCACTATACTTATACCGCTTGCGGTAGTTGGAGGCGGCGGAGAGTCCCCACGACCCCTTGGTGTAAATCTCCCCCAACACCTTCAGGTCCATCTTGTCGCTGACCGCGAAATAGTAGCCGCCGTCGCGCAGATAGAAGCCGCGCGAGGTCTCATCGCCGTAAGTCGGCATGATGAAGCCCGAGGAGTAGCTCTTGCTGAACGGGAAGAAGCCGTAGGGAATGGCCAGTGGTAGCGGCACGTCAGCCACCACGAGGTAGGCTGGTCCGAACACCACGTCCTTTCCCGGTCGCATCTTACCGCGCGACAGGGCGATGTAGAAGTCGGGATGATCCTTGTCGCAGGTCGTGTAGCGTCCGTGTTGCAGGAATATCTCACCGTTGCCGCCGCGCTTGGCCAGCTTGGCCGTCATGTAGCCGTCGTCCTGCTGCGTATATACATCACTAATCAGTCCTTTCTTCGTCTTGAAGTTGAAGGCAATGGTGTCGTTCTCGTAGGTATCGTTGCCCATCTTGAAGATAGGAGTACCGAATTTCTGTCCAAGCGTGTCGGTAGACCCCGTGGCGTGCACCAGACTGGAATCAAGCTGCATGAAAATCTGGTCGCTCTCCAAGTCCATGTCCTGATACTTCACGTGCGACTTACCATAGAGGTGAGCCAGTCCTGTAGCCCCCTCATACGTCATCGAGTCCTCCGCCGTGTATTCCACGGGAGCGTCGATGCCGTTCTTACGCCTGCGGTTGATGGAGTCTGCACGCAGCGAGTCGTCGACGGCCTTGTTGTGCATCCAGATGGCTTTCTGCAACGAGTCCATCCGCGCCGTGTCCGCCAGCGCAGGCACGCTGCTGTCCGCCGGTACAAGGTCGTCCCCAGACACGCCGCTGTCCGCTGGCACACTATCCGTTTGTCCCGTCGTTCCTACAACGGGAAAGGGCTGGCGCGGCATTTCCGCCATTACAAAAGTGATGGCAAAAAAGAGCAATATGATGAGCGTATTCTTTCTCACGCTGCAAAGGTACGAATAAGCGAGGGAAATGCCAAATTTATTTGAGCATTTCCGAGCGTGAGTACCTTCGACCGAAGGTCAGAGGTACGAATAAGCGAGGGAAATGCCAAATTTTGGAGCAGCGAATGTAGAGGGAAAGCTCGCTTTTCCTCTACTGAGTCGCGACAAAATAAGCCGAAGGCAAATTTATTTGGGCATTTCCGAGGAGTCGTTGTAGACCTACCCTTTTTGTTTATCAACTTTCAATTCCACGGACTGCAAATCCTCCGATGAGGGGCCGACCATGATGTCGAACGTGCCGGGTTCCAGGACGTACTTTAAGTCAGAGTTATAGAACATCAGTTTGTTGGGGGTGATGGTGAACGTTACCTTCTGGGTCTCGCCCGGAGCGAGAGTGATACGGGCGAAGTCTTTCAGTTCCTTGACGGGACGCGTGACGGAGGCCACACGGTCGCGGATGTAAAGCTGGACGATTTCATCACCTGCTCGCTGGCCGGTGTTCGTCACGTCGATTGTTAGGGTGACGGCCTCGTTCTGCTTGATAACAGACTTTGCCAATGTGGGTGAGCCATATTGAAAGGTGGTGTAGCAGAGACCATAACCAAAGGGATAGAGTGGGGTGTTGGGAGAGTCGAGATAGTAAGAGGCAAAAGAGATGTATAGTACTCCCCAATCTTAGACCAGCACCCCTATATTGCTTAGACAATAGAAT
>CAVFBU010000079.1:0-10674 GCA_963620725.1 Vescimonas coprocola | reverse complement strand
AAATTTGGTTTTTCCCTCGCTTAATCGTACCTCTGACGCTTCGCGTCGAAGGTACTCTCGCTCAAGAATAAAAAGAAAAATGGTTTTTTCTTTTGTATTCTCTTCGCTTAATCGTACCTTTGCAGGCAGAAAGGAATACGTTAAAAAATAATATTATGGCAAAGAAAGCATTACTGATGATTCTCGACGGATGGGGAATCGGAAAACATGGAAAAGGTGACGTGATTTACAACACGCCAACCCCGTATCTGGACTATCTGACAGCCGTTTCGGCCCACTCGCAGTTGGCCGCTTCCGGCGAAGATGTAGGACTGCCCGACGGACAGATGGGCAACTCGGAGGTGGGACACCTTAACATCGGTGCCGGACGCGTGGTCTACCAGGATCTCGTGAAAATCAACCGCGCCTGCAAGGACGGCTCCATCGTGGACAACGCCCAGGTGAAGGCCGCCTACACCTATGCCAAAGAACACGGCAAGAAGCTCCACCTGATGGGACTGACCTCGAATGGCGGCGTACACTCCAGCCTCGACCACCTGTTCAAACTCATCGAAGTGGGCAAGACGTACGGACTGAAGAACCAGACCTTCGTACACTGCTTCATGGACGGTCGCGACACCGACCCGAAGAGCGGCAAGGGATTCATCGAGCAACTCTCCAAGGTGTGCGCTGACAATGATGCGGCCATTGCCGACATCGTGGGACGCTTCTACGCCATGGACCGCGACAAGCGCTGGGAGCGCGTCAAGGAGGCCTACGACCTGATTGTGAAGGGCGAAGGAAAGCAAGCCACGGACATGGTGGCTGCCATGCAGGAGTCGTACGATGAGGGCGTGACCGACGAATTCATCAAGCCCATCCACAACAGCAGCGTCAACGGCGTGATTGAGGAGGGCGATGTGGTCATCTTCATCAATTTCCGTAACGACCGCGCCAAGGAACTCACCGTCGTGCTCACCCAGCAGGATATGCCGGAGCAGGGTATGAAGACGGTCAAGGGACTGCAGTACTACTGCATGACTCCGTATGATGCTTCGTTCCAGGGTGTCCACATCCTGTTCCCCAAGGAGAATGTGGAGGACACACTCGGCGAGTATCTCTCCCGTCAGGGCAAGAAGCAGCTGCACACGGCCGAAACGGAGAAATACGCCCACGTGACGTTCTTCTTCAACGGCGGACGGGAACAGCCCTTCGAGGGCGAAGACCGCATCCTCGTGCCCTCGCCCAAGGTGGCCACCTACGACCTCAAGCCCGAGATGAGTGCCTACGAGGTCAAGGACAAGCTCGTGGCTGCCATCAACGAGAAAAAGTACGATTTCATCGTGGTGAACTTCGCCAACGGCGACATGGTGGGACACACCGGGGTGTACAACGCCATTGCCAAGGCGGTATGGGCTGTTGACCACTGCGTAAAGGACGTGATAGAGGCCGTCAAGGCCAACGGCTACGAGGCCATCATCATTGCCGACCACGGCAACGCCGACAACGCCATCAACGCCGACGGAACACCCAACACGGCTCACTCGCTCAACCCCGTGCCGTTCATCTACGTGACAGACAACAACAGTGCCACCGTGAAGGACGGACGACTGGCCGACGTGGCTCCCTCCATCCTGCACATCATGGGACTGGAGAAGCCGGCCGATATGACGGGTGAAAACCTGATAGAAGACTGAACTCCGCATGACGGCAGCTGCCATACAGCAGATGACCGAGGAAGCCGTAGCCCTGCTGCGGCAACTGGTCAGCACACCATCGGTCAGCCGCGACGAGAAGGCCGCGGCTGACTTGATGGAGCTGCAGATGAAGCAATGGGGAATGGTGCCAAAACGGGTGGGAAACAACCTGATGGTCACGGGGAAGTACTCCGACGGCAAACCCACCCTGCTGCTCAACGCCCACATCGACACGGTGAAGCCCGTGAGCACGTGGACGCGCGACCCCTTTGCGCCGGACATCGTCGACGGGCGACTCTACGGATTAGGCTCCAACGACTGTGGCGGCGGACTCGTCAGCCTGCTCATGGTGTTCCGCGCACTTTGCAACGAAGACCTCGCCTATAACCTGGTCTACGTGGCCAGTGCGGAAGAGGAGGTGAGCGGAGCAGGAGGCTTCACGTTGATAGCCCCACAACTGCCCCATATTGATGTGGCCATTGTGGGCGAACCGACAGGGATGCAGCCTGCCATTGCCGAGAAAGGACTGATGGTAATCGATGCTGTGGCGCACGGCAAGAGCGGACACGCGGCACGCAACGAGGGGGAGAATGCCATTTACAAGGCGTTGGACGACATCCAGTGGCTGCGCAACCATCCGTTTGAGAAGGTCAGCCGTCTGCTCGGCCCTACCAAAGCCACCGTGACCATCATCAACGCCGGTACACAGCACAACGTGATTCCCGACGAATGTGGCTTTACTATTGACGTGCGCACCAACGAGCACTACCGCAACGAGGAACTCTTCCAGTACCTTCAGTCACAGATGAAAAGCGAACTGAAAGCGCGTTCCTTCCGCCTCTCCTCGTCATCAATTCCCGAGAACCATCCGCTCGTCAGCCGTTGCGTTGCCATGGGTATGAAGCCGTTCGGCTCGCCGACGCTCAGCGACCAAGCACTGATGCCGTTCCCTTCACTGAAGCTCGGTCCTGGCGAATCCAGCCGGAGCCACAGTGCCGACGAATACATTGAAATCGCAGAAATCCGCCACTCCATCGGCGCTTATCTGCGCCTTTTACAGCCTTAACCCTTCATCAGACGGCAACCTTAGACCCTCATCGAAGCCACGCTTCGGGGTTGAGTTTTGCCGTCTCCTTGCGCAACTGGAACTGTAGGATGTTGTCCTGTCCGACTCGTCCGAGGGTCTGCCGTGTAGTGACTTTCTGTCCCTGGCGCACGCTGACGGACGACAGGTTGTAGTAAACGGAAATGTAACTGCCGTGGCGCACCATGACGATGATGGTTCCGCCGAAACGGTACACACCGCTGACCTCGCCATCGAAGATGCTGCGCGCCTGTGCGCCCGGTTGCCCCTGAATGTTAATGCCCTTGTTGTCGAGGCGTACATTGTTCAGTCCCTCCACATTATATTGTCCGAAATGGCTCACGATACGGTAGCTCCCGGTGATGGGCATGGGCAAACGGCCACGGTTGCTCTCGAAATTGCCACTGATGCGGCGGTCGTCGCTGTCTATGATAAAAGGCTCCGCCTTTGACTTGCTGTCGGACTTGGCCTCGGGTTTTGTTTCGGGTTTTGCTGCAGGCTTGGCCTCGTTTTTTGCCGTCTCCCGACGGGACGGCTTGGCGGTTTCGGCCTCACGCTGTCTGCGAGCCTCTTCCTCGCGTCTTTGGGCAGCCTCTGCCGCGGCCTTGCGCTTCGCTTCGGCGGCTGCACGTGCCCGCTGCCGCGCCACTTCCTGCGCAATCAACTGGTCGATGCGCTCGTTGAGTGCCGCATCCTTCTTGCGCTGTTGTGCAATCACACGCTGGATGGTCTTCTGCTCCTTCTTCAACGACGTGACCACCTGCTGCTGCTCGGTCTGCTTGCCCTCCAGCGAACGCTGTTCCTGTTCGCCGCGCGCCAACAGCCGCTGCTTGGCGTCGCGTGCTCCGGCCAGTTCGCTGCGTTTGGCTGCCACTTCGGCCTGCTTGACCTTCACGTCCTCGCCCTGCGACCGTTGGTACGAGGCATACTCGCGCATGAAGCGCAACCGCCGCCACATCTGCGAGAAACTACTGGCACTGAAGATGAACATCATCTGGCTCTGGATGGAGCGGTTGCGGTGCATATAGCGCATGGACTTGACGTAGCGGCGCTTGTACTCGTCCAGCTCATGTTGCAGGGTGTTCAGCTCGCGGTTCATGGCTTGAATCTCCCGTTCAATGCCAGAGATGTCGTGGCGTATGGTGTCAATGGTGCGGCGCTTGGAGTCAATCTCGGTGTTGATGGCCATGAGGTCGTGAAGGCGCTTCTTCACGTTGCGCTCGTTGGTGCGCAGCCGCGCCTCCTGCCGCTTGATTTGCCGCTGGATATTCTTGCGCTGGTTTTGCAGGCTCTGCACCGACTCGGGCTGGCGCGTGGCCGTGCGCTTCTTCTGCGTGGTGGTTTTCGCCTTGACCCTTGTGGCTTTCCGCTGCTGTGCAGGGAGCACGGTAAGGGAGCAGGCAAGGAGGGAGAGTATGATGATTCGCTTCATGCGCTGTTATTGGGCGGTTAGACGGCGGAGCAGTTGGTCAAGGGTCACTTCACGGTATTTGGAGGACACCGAGGTGCGGGTCTCCCAGGTGCCGTCGTTGGACAGGTCGTTGAGGGTCAGACCTAACTTGATGGTCTTGTCCGGCGTGTGCAGGGTGACGTTGTGGGAGTAAGGGAAGGGACTGCCCGTTGTCGGCTTGAAATTGCCGTAGTCCCAGTCCAGCCGATAGTCGCCCGGGCTGCCGTACTCCACACAGGCACTATTGATTTGTGCAGTGGTCTTGTCGGCGCGCCACTGGTAGTTTAGGCGGTTTTTCGAAATCGCGACAACGGCATCCGTACCGCTGAAGTCGATCGTAAAGTCGGCCAGCATATCGTCCGTTAGGGTCGTCATACCTGGCTGGAACAACTCGTTCCAAAAGAGCGCCTGGAGCACGCGGAAGTTAAGGCCGTTATTGCGCATGAAGTCCAACTGGTTGTAGTCGGCCTTGACGTACTGCTTGTTGATGCGGTCCATGAGTAGAACGTAGTCTTCGGTGAATTCCAGCCGTCCGGCCTCGACCAGTCCGCCGAATGCTGTGAGCTGCAGGCGGATGACATCGTCGCGCTTCATCTTGAGATTGCCGGAGAGTGTGATCTTCTGGCTTCCGGCTTCAAAGGCGAACTTCACCTTTGACGTGAGGAACGCGGCCTGCTGCGCGTGGCCGACGACCTGCTGCAGGAATTCCTGCTTTTGCAACACGGCTACCGAGGCTTTCGAGGTGTCATCGCCAACGGCCTTCTTCTGTGTGCCGCAGGCGGCAAGGGCGAGGACTGCGGTCAGTCCCACGAGTTGCATAATGTGAGATGCTTTCATTCTTTGACGTATTTTTTCCGTTTTACCTTCCGCATCAGGATTTTGAGGCGGTTGTCTTCGGACGATGTGGCTGTCTCTCTCGCGCGCTTCAAGGCTTGCTGCCAATAGACAAGAGCCTGTGTCTTGTCCCCCACGTGGTAGTAGATGTCTCCCGCGTGTTCCAGCAGGACGGCCGAAGTGTCCGAGTCGCACTGCAGGGTCTGATCTATATAGATTTTCGCCTCAGCATACCGTTTCTGTTGGAACAGTATCCAGGCGTAGGTATCGAGGAACGTGGCGTTCTTAGGCTCGGCCTTGACCGTTTGTAGGGACATCTGTTCGGCCTTGTCCAGCAGCCGTCCGGACTCCGAGAGGTAGTAGGCGTAGTTGTTGAGGCACGATACGTTGTCCGGCTTCCACTGCAGGCACGAGTCATAGGCGGCAAAAGCCTCGCGCTCGAACCCCTTTTGGTGGTAGATGTCGCCCATCACGGCGTAGAAGTCGCTGACGATGTCGGGGTTGCTTTCGGACGTAATGACACCGATGCCGTTCTGGAAGGCATCAAGAGCCTCGTCCAGCTTGTCCTGTTGATAATAGGCCACACCTTGATAGTAATAAAAGGCCATTTCATCGGGATTATACAGACGGGCACCCTGACAGAGGCTGACCACGCGCTCCAAGTTCTTCCCGCGCCAGGCATAGTCGACGAGCTGTAGTCTGGCCGCTGCATTGTCGGGAGCCTCGGCGATGACGCGGTCGAGCATCCGGGTAATGCTGTCGTTCGGCATTTTCTTAAGCGTCATATAGGCGACACAGAGCATAGCCATATCGGTATCGAACGGCTTCTGCTCCAGCATCCGGTCAAACAGGGACAGCACGCGCGTGGAGTCTCCCACGTTCTGCTCGCTTTCGGCGATTTGCTGACGCATGAGTGCCACCTTGTCTTGGGTCGTGACGTTCTTGCAAAGCAATACGCGCTGGAGCAACGAGGCGACCGAGTCCGGATGTTCTTCCTGTTCCTGCTCGTGTTGCAGCAGGCAAAGGAGTGCGAGGCGGTTGTCTGCATCCTGATGGAGAATGTCCTGCAAGATGGTCATTCCTTTTTCCTTCTGCCCGTTGGCAATCAGGGTCTGTGCGTACAGGCCGCGATAGTTCAAGTCGTTGGGATATTGATCCGAGAACTTCTGCATCTCGCGAATGGACGCTTTCTGGTCTCCCAGTTCAGCGTAATAGCCGCTCTTCTTGGCTGCATACTGTACGTTCCGGCCTTCCATAGTTTCCAAGCGGTCGACGGTGCGGATGGCAGCACGGTAGTCTTTCTGTTCTTCATAGATAGACACCAGCATACGGAGCACGTCATCGCGGTCGTGGTTGGCATCGTAGATGCGGTTGAGCACTTCAACGGCCTTGGGGTAATCCTGTTTGCTGAGATAGAGGTCGGCCAGTATTTCCTGATAGGTGGAGATGTGCGGGTCAAGCGAGGCGGCCTTCTCCACGCAACGCTGTGCCTCGTCGTCCTGCTTCAATGCGTTGTAGTACTGTGCCAGAAAATACCAAGCCTCTGACTTCGTGGAGTCAATGGCGACACAATGGCGCAAGAGGTCGAAGGCAGCATCGTCGTTGCCCTTGACGCGCTCACTGACGGCTTCCAGGAAAAAGACATCGTATTTCCGGGCAGTGTCCTCGTATGTCTGGGCAGCCACACCGCCCCATGTTCCCATTACAGCCAACAGGAGTGTCGCACAGTGCCGTCTCCAGCATCCTCCGTTGTTTTTCATTCCGACCATGCCTCGTACTGCTTTCATTGAACGCCCGTATGGCCGTAGCCGCCTTCGCCGCGCTCGGTGGCGTCGAGGGTGTCCACCAGTGTGAAGTCCACTTGTTCGTGGCGTGCAACCACTAACTGTGCGATGCGTTCCCCATCGTTGATGGTAAACGCTTCCTGCGACAGATTGATGAGCACTACGCCTATCTCGCCGCGATAGTCAGCATCAATGGTTCCCGGGGCATTGAGCACGGTCAAACCGTGTTTCAGTGCCAGTCCGCTGCGTGGGCGCACCTGCGCCTCATAGCCTTCGGGCAGTGCGATGTGCAGGCCGGTGGGGATGAGCCGACGCTCCATAGGGTGAAGCACAACGGGAGCTTCGAGGTTAGCACGGAGATCCATTCCGGCACTCTGCGGAGTGGCATAGGTGGGGAGTGGCTGATGCCCCCGGTTGATGACTTTAATTTCCAACATGGGTTGTTTCCTTCTATAAATGATGTGCAAAATTACATTTTTCCAGTTAAACAGCCATCGTTTTTTGCGGAAAACTTTGTCGGGTTCATACTTTTTAGTAACTTTGCCGACATGGAATGGACAAAACTCATATCGAACAAGCGGCTCGGGCAGGAACACCGCCACACCGAGCGACACGACGACCGCACGGAATTCAAGCGTGACTACGACCGACTGATTTTCTCGGCACCCTTTCGTCGGTTGCAAAACAAGACGCAGGTGTTTCCGTTGCCGGGCAGCATCTTCGTGCACAACCGGCTGACACACTCGCTGGAAGTGGCCAGTGTCGGAATGTCATTGGGCAACGACGTGGCGCAGCGGCTCATCAGCGAGCGGCATCCCGAACTGAAGGGTACGCTGTTTGAACAAATCGGACAGATTGTTTCAACAGCCTGTCTGGCTCACGATTTGGGAAATCCACCTTTCGGTCACAGTGGCGAAAAGGCCATACAAACCTTCTTCACCGAGGGCGAGGGACTGCAGCTGAAGCCCCTGGTCAGTGCGACATTCTGGGACGACATCACCCATTTCGAGGGAAATGCCAACGCATTCCGCCTGTTGACCCATCAGTTCAAAGGGCGGCGTGCAGGCGGTTTCGTCATGACCTACAGCACACTGGCCAGCATCGTGAAATACCCCTATGCCTCGTCGGCAGCTGGCAAGAAGGGGAAGTTCGGTTTCTTCCAGTCGGAGCAGGATTACTACAAGCGTATTGCCGATGAAATGGGTATAAAACAGTTGTCTGATGCTGGTGAACCCCTGCATTATGCCCGTCATCCGCTGGTTTTTCTGGTGGAGGCCGCTGACGACATCTGCTATGAGATTATGGACATAGAGGATGCTCACAAGTTGAAAATCATCTCGTACGAGGAAACAGAACAACGACTGCTTGACTTTTTCGACAACGACACACAGGAAAAAATCCGCCAGCGCATCAGCAGCGAGGAGCTACAGGATCCCAACGAGAAAATCGTGTATCTCCGCGCCTGCGTGATAGGGAAGTTGGAAAACGAGTGTGTCAATGCCTTTGTGGAAAATGAGGAAAGCATCCTCAATGGGACTTTCCCGGGCAGTCTGATAGACCATATTCACCCTGTACAACGGGGAGCCTACCAGCGTTGTGCCGAACTGTCCGAACGCTGCATTTATCACAGCCGGCCCGTATTGGATGTGGAACTGTCGGGTTATAAGATTATGGGGACGCTGCTCAAACAAATGACGGATGCCGTAGTACATCCCGAACGTTACTATTCGCAACAGCTCATCAGAAGGGTCTCCAGCCAATACGACATTCAGGCGGATGATTTGGAGGTGCGCATCATGGCCGTGATAGACTACATCTCTGGAATGACCGATGTCTATGCACTTGACGTGTACCAGAAAATCAGCGGAATATCGCTGCCCATCGTGTAATCTATTCCCTAACAGGTCTTCTCTTTGTAGATGACCTGATTGGCACCGCTGGTGATTTTCAGCGACTCGGGATGTGCCTTCACGAACGAGTCTATGTGGCGTTTCCGCTTCTCTTCCAGAATTTCGTCAACAGCGATGAGGATACCCGTCTCTTCCACATCGCCAAAGCCATAATTGATGGCCGTTCCGAAAAGCTTCATCGTGGGAGAAAGCCCCATGTAAGCATTGACCAAAGGAGGAATGTTGTAGCCTAACTTTCGGATTTCGCGGTTGAGAATTCGGTAGTCTTCCTTGAAGTTCTCGCCCGAGAAGAGCGTCTCAAACTCATGTTCATCGCTCTCTAATTGCAGCGGTTTCATCGGGATAATGAGACGCTCTTTGTCGTCAAAATGCTTCTTGAGGAAATAGAGAATCATGTCGCGCCCCTTGCGGATATAGGACGGATACATGGTCATCTTTCCAAAATAGTAGCGTACATTGGGACGGATAACCGTCAAGGCACCCAGCCCATCCCATAGGTTGTCCAAGGCAAACAGGCTCTTCGCTCCCATCCGCGACGACTGGTAGGGCACGGCGACGAACGAACGGCCCAGCTCCACGGTCTGCGGCGCATATTCCTTGATGAACCGTTCCGAGAAATGGAACATATGGCTGGTGGCGAGTTTGGGTTGTCCCTGTTCGTCGTATTCCCAGTCCATACCCAACAGATAGCGGTATCCGCCGATAATCTCTTCGGCTTCCGGATTCCACACGATGAGTTGCTTGTAGCAATGTTCACACGTGTCGAACTCGTCAATGTCGACCTCCTTGCCTGTGCCGCCGCCCGCTTCACGGAAGGCAATCTCGCGCAGCCTTCCTATTTCCTGCATCACGTGCGGCGCATTGTGGGCGGTGACCACATAGATTTCGTTGTTGCTCTTGTTAGTGAGACGTAGTCGCTTGTCGGGTGTCAGTTCACTCTTGACTACTCCCTTGTCAATAGGCTGGATGATGGGCTGTTCCATTTGTTGTATTTCTGTTTGCTGTAAGTTTTCTTTTGATTTATAGACTATAGACGATGTCCTGCACGTATTGTGCCCACTCCTTCGGGGTTTTCGAACGGTCAAAGGTCTGCCAGGGGATGGGTTTCCCGATTCTGATTTCAAAGTTCTTTCCCACATTTTTGTACATTTCATCAACCAAAAAAAGCATGGCAAGATTGAAATGGAGGTGCTTGTCACTGAAATTGGCAAGGCGATAGAAAAAATCGGAGTTCCGGCCGCTGAAGTGGATGGGCACAATGTCACGCTGATATTCCACACTCTTGACGATGAACGTCTTGCTCCACGGCACATCGCGAATGACTCCATGGTGTCTGCGCGAACAGATTCCTGCAGGGAACATCAGCATATGATTGTCACTTTCGAAGCCTGCTTTCACCATAGCCGGAAAATTGCGTCCTTGTTTGCCGGTCTTGTTGATGGGAATACAAAGAGGAGCCAGCCCCGGGAGGTTCATCAGTAGGTCGTTGACGAGATAGCGGAACCGGCTGTTGTAATGTCGGCCAATGATGGCTCCGAGTGCCACACCATCTTCACCGCCCAATGGATGATTGGAAACGAAAGTGTAAAGACGTCCGTCGTCGGGGGCGGGAAGGTTTTCTTTCCCCACAATGTCGATGGTCATCTCCAAATAGTTAACGCACGCTTCAAGCCACTCGGTGCCGGTCTTGTGGCGACTTTCCCAAAGGAAGGCGTTCACGCGGTCTTGATGGACGATGTGTTTCAACCACGAAACCAAGGGGCGAGGTGTCCATTTGGCTTTATCGCCCAACTTACTCTTGAGTATCTGGTCAATATCAATCGTTTTTTCTGTAATCTGGTCCATTTCTCTCAAAGAAACATACTAATCAGTTGCAAAATTAAGAAAATAGTTTGAGAAACAATACATTTTCTCACAAAAAACTTTCAACCTTTTG
>CAVFBU010000078.1:0-10773 GCA_963620725.1 Vescimonas coprocola | reverse complement strand
AGTAATAGGTGACGGCTTGCGTGCCGTCGTACCAGATGAAATCCTTGGCTGATGATGGCACTGCGGACAAGGCCAAGAAAGTCCATGCCACGAGGTTCATTTTCTTCTTTATCTTGTTCATTGGGGTTGGAATTTTAGTGTTCTTAGTATTCTTTTTACGTTTATCGGTGTAAAATTACATACAGGAAGCAAGAAACAACCCAGTTTTCTGCCAAAAATCCTATAACCTTTGCGATGTTCCTTTCTTAAAAACGAGCGGTATCTTTCCCGGCGAAAGATACCGCCCACAATCATTGTAATTAACCAAACAAAGTGTCCGCCTTAGTAACCGGGATTCTGCAAGGCCGCCTTCTGCTCACTGGACAGGGGCGATCCGTCCGGATTCGTCAGACCATCCAGGAACGACTGCGGAATCGGACGATAGTAGTGTTTCGCAGGGTCAAACATACCGATACCTGCGACAGCAGATGGATTGAACGTCTTCCATCGTTTCTCCAAAGTCTTGGTACGGGCCAAGTCTTCCCAACGGTGGCTCTCGCCGATGAGTTCGCGTGTACGCTCATTGAGCAGGAAGCACATCATCTTCTCCGCCGTGGAACTGCAGCCCAAAGCCTCATAGATACGGCTGTCAGCCTTTGAGTTGAGCACGTCGTCTATACTGTTGAGATGCATATTGCTCTTCGTTGCAGCGGTAGTCACCGCGATGTTGTTGGACTCGTAGTACGAGTTCTGTTCGGTATAGATGGCACCATCGGCAGAATGGCCACCGCCTTTGCCGGCACAGGCACTGTTCTTCTTGTAAGCCTGTCCTCCATCCCGACTGATAGAACGATCTTCTCCATCTGCATAGCCGGCACGGTCACGAACCATATTCAGGTAAATGATGGCATTGGCATAATCTTTCTTGCGGATATAGGCTTCTGCCACCATCAGGACATCATCGGCAGAACGGGCAAGGATGCCGTCACGGGTTCCGAACTGGTCGTTCTTGTTCTGACGGTATCCGTCACGGAACTTGGAAATGGCGACATATCGTTTGTTCTTGCTGTCTATCAGCTCATTGCCCACGTTTTGCTTCCTGTCCTTATTCATGTTCCAAGAGAAGCTCTGGCCCTTATAGTAACGCACGAAAGTATGCTCCCTCTGCAAGATTCCATCCTTGCAAACCTCATCGTAAGACCGCTTGGTACCCAGGTCTGTGTAGCGGTCGTCACCGGGTTCGTTCACGATATACTTGATGGCGGTTTCACCGCCCTTGAAGCGTTTCTCTCCAGCTTTCACCCCTTCCGGGAAGGCCTCCGGATGGGCAGCCATCAGTTTTTCATCCCAACCCGGCACGTCCTTGGGCGAATTGCACCCGTACTTGGTGATGAAAGATTTCCAGAAGCGGGAATCATTTACACGGTCGAACACCTGCATATCATACTCCGTAGAGGCCAGACAGGAGAACTCGCGGTCGCCGGAAATGTCGCGTTTGCAGCCTTTGATGTCCTGGTATATCGAAGGGAAATAGAGGTGCATCTGATTGCCGTAACGGCCGTGTGTGTCGACGTTGTCGGAGAACTGTGCAGCCAACACCACCTCACTGACCATCTCGTTCTTTCCGTCCGGTTCGGTATAGTCCCACAACTCCTGGAAGTTGGAGCACAGGGGATGTGCCGCGATGACCTCCTTGCCATACTTGATGACAGCGTCCAGATCCTGGTCTACATACTGCCCGTTCCAGGAAGCATACAGCTCGGAAGTACGGAACAGATGCGCCTTTGCCAGATAGTGTGCGGCAGCCCATTTGGTCAGTCGCCCTACCTGCCCGTCTTCCGGCGATTCAGGCAACAGTTCGTAGGCTTTCTCGAAATCTTCCAGAATCTGCTTGTAGCACTCCTCCTCCGTATTGCGTGCAAACTGATATTCAATCTTGGTGGACGGAGTCAACTTCAACGGTACGCCACCGAACTGCTTCACCAGTTCAAAGAACGCAAAGGCACGGAAGAAATAGCCCTCTCCCAAACGGGTGTTGTACGTGCTTGACTTCGCGTCATAGTACAATGGTACGTTCTGGATTATCATATTGGCAGGCTCCACCAAACCATACATATTGTCCCACAGCGGTTTGTTGCTGCTTTTCTCCTGCGAGTTCAAGTCGTTGGAATAGTGATGCCAGGCGGGTTTGTCCGTATTTCCGCCCATAAACTCATCCACACCGGAGTTCCACAGGTTGTAACCCCACTCATAGTTGAACTTGAACTTCAGCTTGGAATAAGAACCGATGACCAGGTCATCCAGTCCTGCCTGAGTATCGAAGTACGTCTTGTCTCTCTCGGTCAGCAACTCCTCTTTCAGGAAGGAATCGCCACAGGACGTGAACACCATTGCTGCGCCTGTCAGCAAGGTGGCAAATAATATCTTGTTTGTCTTCATTGTGATAAATCTAAATTAGAAACCGACATTAATACCGATAACCCAACTTCTGATGGTCGTTGCAGACCCATAGACCCGGGTATTGTTGTCATAGCTCAAGAGATCCGTGTCAAGCCATTTGCACTTCCTGTATACAGAGAAGGGGTTCATGGCCTGTACGTAGAGTTTCAGATTACTGATTCCCAACGGTTTGAGCATCTGCTGCGGGAACGTGTATCCCAAAGAAATATTGCGCATCTTGATATAAGACCCGTCCTGATAACCCATGGACGACGAATAGGTGTCGGCCGACTGCTTGTTGGAACCCGGTGCATAGTACTCGGCATCCTCGTTGATATCCTTGATCCAATAGTCCAAATCGCGCATCATGTAGTTGCCGCCCAGCGTCTCGTTTCCTTTGTTGACGGTGAACTTCCAACGGGCATACATAAAGAACGACAGTTCAAAATTCTTGTAGGAGAACGTGTTCTGCCAACCGCCAGACCAGCGCGGGCGGGTTTTTCCAACAATGGCGCGGTCATTGGCATCAATCTTGCCGTTGCCGTCCAGGTCTTTAATCTTGATCTGTCCGGGCTTGCGGTTGTACTTGGCCGCTTCCTCGGCCTCGGCGGTCTTCCAGATGCCGTCGTATACGTAGTCGTAGAACACGCCGATTTCCTCGCCCACGAAACGCTTGTTATTGATGTCCTCGGTCATGCCGTTGTTCAGCTTCTCTATCTTGTTTCTGTCAATGGTCCAGGTCAAGGTGGAAGTCCACTGGAAATCGCGGGTCTTCACGGGAATGGCCGTCAGCTGCACATCAACACCCCATCCGGAGGTCTCACCCACATTGGCCACCGTGGAGTTGTAGCCGTTCAAGGAGGGGATGGTGGTCAGGAGCAGGCAGTCGGTGGTCTTGTTGTGATAATAGTCCACGCTACCGTTGATTCTTCCGTTCAGCAGTCCGTAGTCGAGACCGATGTTGTACTGCTGTGTCTTTTCCCAGCCCAGGTCAGGATTGGGGAAGGGGTTCGGACTTTTCGCCGATGCATCCGAGAGCACATATCCGGGCACGGCATCCTGTGCGCCCCAGGTGTAGTACAGCGTCTGCACGCCGCCCTTGGTGATGTAGGGGTCTACCGCATAGTTTCCGGACATACCATAGCCCAGGCGCAGTTTCAGATTGTTCACCCACTTGACCCGCTTCATGAAGTTTTCCTGGTCTATGCGCCAGCCCAACGCCATGGACGGGAAGCTGGCCCACTTGTGGCCGTCTGCCAACTGGGAAGCACCATCCCAACGGATACTGGCCGTCAGCATATATTTGTCGCGGAAGGTATAGTTCAGCCGTCCCATGTACGATGCGATGGACTTTTCCTGCAAGCTGGTGGAATAGTTGAGGGGATTGCCCAGCGAACCGGTGTTCCACCACAGTTCCTTGTCCGTAGCCACATTGGCTGTAATGTTGCCCTGCTCGTAATGATACTTGGAGGCACTCTGCAAGAGCGTGATGCCAATCCGATGGTCCTGGGCAAAGGTCTTGTTGTAGTACAGCAGATTATCCAAAGTCCAGGACACCCGCTGATACGGCTGGTACTGCACTTTGTTGTTGCCGTCGCCGTTGATGCCACCGGCCGCATTGGCCACACCCATACGGTAATACTGGAGTTCTGGACCGAACTGGATGCGGTACTGCAAGCCGTCCAAAGCCTTCAGTATCTTGCCGAAGTCCAGCTGGGCATAGACATTGCCGCTCACGCGCAGATTGGTGCGCTTGTTCGTATTGTATTTCACCTCGTCTATCGGATTGACGATGTTGATGTTGTCCAACCACGGCGTTCTGATATAGTTTCCGTCCTTGTCATAAGGCACAGTCCACGGCAACATTCCGCGCAATGCGCTGTAATAGTCTCCGGCACCGGTCACGGACTTGGAGAAATTATAGCCATAGCTCTGGTCTCCGTAGGAAGCGTTCATGGCGAATCCCAACACCAACGGCTTGAGGGGCTTGGCCTCGAACGAGGTGTTCAGAGTGAAACGCTGATAGCTCTGTCTGGGCTGGGTGCCTTTCTGGTTCAGATAGCCGAAGGAGCCGTAGCCGGTAAACTTGTCGGTACCGCCGGATGCGCTGATGGTGTGTTCCTGGGTGATGCCGGTCTGCTTGCCATGGCCTGTCCAGTCATAGGAGCCGACCAGTTCCGGATGATACACACCGTCCACCCAAGCCTGGTCTACATTCGCCCAACTCTCTGCAATACCGCCGAAAAGTTTTTTGTCGTCCTCGTAGTTGGGAGCGAAATCCTTGGTAGAGTCGCCATATCCGCCGTTGTTGTAGGCTGCCCTGCGGGCATATTCCAGCCATTGTGCGGCTGTCATGTTCTTGGTCACATCGTGCAGGGTCGACACCGTCACGGAACCTGCATAGTTGAGCGTAACCTTTCCGGTCTTTCCTTTCTTTGTTGTCACCAGAACGACGCCATTGGCACCGCGGGCACCGTAGATGGCCGTAGCAGAAGCATCCTTCAACACCTCGATGCTCTCAATGTCCTGAGGATTGATGTTGTCGATGCCTCCGTTCTGGATAATCATTCCGTCCACCACATAGAGCGGGTCGCTGTTGGCCGTGATGGAACGCTGGCCACGGATGGAAATGGAGCCCACCGTACCTGGACGCTGCGAGTTCGTGATGTCCACACCTGCAGCCTTACCCTGCATCCCTTCGAGCGCGTCCTTTACCGGCATGGCTGTCAAGTCCTTGGCATCCAAGTGGGCCAATGCGCCCGTCACGTCGCTCTTACGCTGCACGCCATAGCCTACGACCACGAGTTCGTCCAGCATCTTGTTGTCTTCCTCCAGCGTCACCTTCAAGGTGTTCCGTCCGGTGGCATTGACCGTCTGGGTCATAAAGCCGATGTAGGAAATCTCAATGGAGACCTTGTCCGACACATTGTTCAGTACGAAGTTACCATCCAGATCTGTGACCGTACCCTGTGCGGTACCGGCAATCTTGACACTGGCCCCGATGATCGGCTCCCCCGTGTGATCCACGACAGTGCCTTTCAATGTTCTGGTCTGCTGTACGACTGTCGTGTCCGCATAGGCCTGTCCGCCTGCAAGCAGAGGCGAAAGCATCCATGCCGAACAAAACAATGCAACGGGCAAAACAGACTCTTTCAAAAATTGTTTGTTGTTCATGTTCCGTCTTTTTTTGTTAATGGTTAGTACTGGGTGCAAAAGTACACCAAGTCCGCGACGTATATTGGTAAAAATGTACGGAAATATGGAGAAACGTACAGAAAACAGGCATCTGTCCCGGCTGCGCCCTTCCGCCGACCTTGTTTTTTGGCACACCGCCTTTGAGTTTTGAGATTTACGGCAGTGACCTCCGGTTTTGTTTTGTCATATAGAATATTTGTCGTACTTTTGTGCATCAATAACCGAAAACCTTCACGTCCGTACATGAGACCAAAGACCAGACAACTCCTCTCCATCAAGATACGCAGTGCCCTGTTGTGGGTATGTTGCCTCGCACAGATGCTGCCCGCGGCAGCCCGGGAAATCCGGCTGGACGGCATACGCCTGTCCGCGAAGGACGGCCTGTCGTGCAACACGGTCAACGACATCACCCAAGACCGTGACGGCTTCATCTGGATGGCCACGCCCAACGGCATCAGCAGATACGACGGCTACCAGTTTGTCCACTTCTCCCAGCTCCGGGAGTACACCAAGGACAGAGGCAACCATGACGTAGCCCAGCTCTTCAACGACGGCCAGACCAACCTAATTTGGGGATACAGCTTCAATAGCCTCCTGTGCTGCTACGATCTGGAGGAAGCCCGTTTCGCGGAATATTATGACGACAAGGTGCCCCAGCTATTGAGGAACCGCTTCAAGAGCCGCCACGGTGTCTGGCTGTTCTCCGCCGACTTCGGCCTGCGCCACATCACCTACAACAAGGGCACCTTCCACACCGTCGACTATACGGTGGGCAACGGAAAGATTGCCGGAGACCAACAGCTGCAACTGGTCGAAGATGACCGGGAGAACATCTGGATTGCCTCCGACCGCGGACTCAACATGGTCACTCCCGACCACCGGAGCCGCCTAATGCTCAAGGACAAGCGCATCATCGCCATGACCTGCGACGGCCTCCACGTTGCCGTGCTGACCGACAAAGGCGAAGCCTTCCTGTACGACCATACGGGGACGCTCCGCAGGAGGTCACTTCTCCCGTCTATGGAGGGCTATGCGGGCAAGTCCAGAGCCTCCTTCTTCTGGCAGGGGAAATGGTACATCTTCACCCAAGACCGCACGTTTGCCATGGACCTGAAGACGGGTCTCTTCCGCAAGTCCGAGCTGCAGATACCGAATGCCATGGACAAGAATTCGCTCCCATCGTACCATTTCCTCTACGACAAGAAGGGCAACGCCTATCTCATCGGCAAGAAGAGCAAGCTGTTCCGGAAGTTCCATCTGCTGGACAACAAGGCATACATCTACGGCAAGGACAAATACTTTGCAGCCGCGGAAGACTCCGAAGGGAAGGTGTACATCACTTCATACGGCAACGGACTCTTCGTCTACACCCCGACCGACGACCGGCTGCAACACTTCTCCTCCTCTGACCGGCATTCGCTCTTCCACTCCGACTTCCTGCTCGACCTCTACATTGACCGCAGCGACTGCATCTGGGTCAGTACGGAAAGCGGTGTCTACTGCGTCCATGAGGCAAAGGAGCCCGATGCAGAACTCATCCGGATAGAGCCGAACGGCAGACTGGAATGGAGCAATTCCGTATGCCACCTCAGCCATGACGGCAGACATCGGCTCACGGTCAGCACCAGAGCCAACCGCACCTACACCTACGACATCCAGACCGGAAAGGCCACACTGACGCAACAGACTGCCGCAGGCGTGTATTGCCGTGCCGTCGACCCACAGGGAAAGACCTGGACCGGCACCAAAGGCAGAGGCATCTACATTGACGGCATCAACTACTCCAAGTTCAAGAAAGACCACTATGCCCCAAGCGCCAATTTCTATGACATCGTCTTCGACCGGAAAGGCCGGGTCTGGCTGGCCACCTGGGGCAACGGACTGCTTGTCACCCCACAGGCGGCCGACCCGAAAGGAAAGCGCACCTTCCATGTGTTCCTCAACGAAAACGGCAACGAGGCGCAGATACGCGACCTGTTCATCGACCACAAGGGCAGGCTGTGGGTCTGCACCAACGACGGCATTGCCACGGCAGACACCAACGCCCGGCACCTCACCGCCAAGTCCTTTTCCAAATTCAACGAGGACAACGGCAGACTGCCCGTAAGCAAGGTCTGCTGCGGCATCCCTGCCCGAGACGGCAGTCTCTGGTTTGCCACCGCCAGAGGGGTGATACGATGCACATACGACGAGAAGGGAGACCGGCTCGACTTCAAGCAGTTCAACACGGACAACGGACTCACGGACAACAACACCCGTTCCTTGGCGGAAGACCCCTTCGGCAACATCTGGGTGGGGACCGAGGAAGGCCTCTCGTGCATCTGTGCCGGAACGCACGCCATCCGCTCCTTCCTGCCGGGATACAGCATCTCGGGAAACACGTTCACGGAGAACTGTGCCGTCACGCTCCATGACGGCCGCATTGTCATGGGTGTGGAAGACGGCATGTATGTCATCCGCCCCACGAAGGCCAGCCCCACGACACGGGGGAAAGAGCAGGCAAGAGTGGCCTTTACCGACCTGATTGTCAACGGCATTTCCGTGTATAACGACGGGTACGGCGAACACCCCGGCAAGGCACTGAACTACGCCAAGTCCATCGTTCTGCCCCACAACAAGAACTCTCTGGTCCTCTGTTTCTCCAACTTCGACTACCCCCACATCAAGAATGCCATCTACCAGTACTATCTGGAAGGGGCGGACAAGACGTGGTGGCCAGCCACCAGCAGGCCCTATGCAGAATCCAGCAATCTGAATCCCGGCAACTATACTCTGCACGTCCGCACACGGACTGACGGCGACACTTGGAGCGAAGAGACCACGTTCCGCATCACCATCCGGCAGCCGTGGTACAACACGTGGTGGGCCTGGTGTCTCTGGCTGACCATCATCGGCGGCACCGTCTGCTTCTTCTACCGTTTCTGGCGGCGGAACTTCGAGTTGAGCCACCAGATTGCATTGGAAAAGCAAATGTCCGACTTCCGCATCGACTTCTTCACCCACATCTCCCACGAGTTCCGCACCCCGCTGGCCATCATACAGAGTGCGGTGGAGAAGATGACGGACAACAGGGAGGACCGGCTGTCAAAGCACACCGTACACACCCTCACCCGAGGGACGAAGCGTCTCCAACGGCTCATCAACCAACTGATGGAGTTCCGCAAAGCCAATACGGGCAATATGAAGCTGGGCGTGGAGCCGGGCGACATCGTCGGCTTCGTGCGGAACATCTACAACGATTTCTACACCATTGCCCGGCAGAAAGGTATCCACATGACCTTCACGCCGTGGAGCAACAGACACGAGATGCTCTTCGACCGGCAGAAGGTGGAGACCATCGTGTACAACCTGTTGAGCAACGCCGTGAAATACACTCCGGACAACGGAACCATCAACGTGCGGCTCTACACCGACGGCCACACGCTGACCTTCACCGTGGAAGACAGCGGGACGGGCATCAAGGCGGAAAGGGAAGACGATTTGTTCAAGCCGTTCATGCACGGATATGCTTCCAAAGGCGGGATGGGCATCGGACTCTACACCGCCCGCCAGATGGCCGAGCTGCACAAAGGCGCGCTCTCCTACCAGCGTTCCGCCGCACTGGGCGGCAGCCTCTTCCGACTGGACCTGCCGGACGGCGACGGCCCGTATCTGCAGGAGGACTTCATCGGGAAGGATGCGTTGGACACCCATGCCACCGACAAGGAGGAGGTAGACCGCATCGTGAAGGAGATGGCACCGCTGGCCATCAACGACGTGACCGTGATGGTCATCGAGGACGACCCCGACATGATGGAACAACTCCAGACCGAGCTGTCCGTCTACTTCAAGGTGGTGGGGTTCATGAACGGAAAAACGGGATATGAACACATCAAGACCGTAAAGCCGTCGCTGCTGGTCTGCGACATCATGTTGCCCGACATGAGCGGCTATGAGATTGTGAAGCACATGAAGGCCGATCCAGAGACCCGGGACATCCCCGTCATCCTGCTCACGGCCCTCGACGACCCCAGCCACAAACTCAAGGCTTACAGGAACTTCGCGGACGACTATATGGTGAAGCCATACAACGTCAAGCTCCTCATTGCCCGCGCCCTGCAATTCGTGGCAGCGGAGCGGAAAACGACACGGGGGACGGTACAGGAAGCGGCGGAACGGAACCAGCCGACAGAGTCCACCGTCTTGATGTCCACCCTCGACAAGAAGTTCAAGGACAAACTGGAGGCCATCGTCGCACAGCACATCAGCGACACCGACTTCAACGTAGACCGGCTGGCCGAACTGCTCAACCTGGGACGCACCACCGTGTACAACCGTACCAAGAGCGTCATGGGGGTCTCACCTAACGTTTACATCCAGAACGAACGGCTCCGCATCGCGGCCGGGATGCTGCTGGAGGGGGAATACAACGTTTCGGAAGTCAGTGCCAAAACGGGATTTTCGGATGCCACCTACTTCTACAAGTGTTTCAAGAACAAATACGGCATACCGCCGAGCAAATACGGCAAGAAGCAAAGCACATCAACCGTCCAGGACCATGCCGGATGAACGATACTACCATATTATGTACTATACGACAGGATGTCCACCGGAACGTATCTGTACCTTTGCAACACAAAACAACTAAAATCACCTATATGCGAACAAGACTTTTCCTATTGCTCTTCACCTTCCTCGCCCTCGCGGAGGGGAATGCCGTGGAACGAGCCAAACTCAACTTCAACGGCGGATGGCTGCTGGAGGTGGGCGACATCAAAGGTGCTGAACAGGACGACTACAAGGACGATGGCTGGAAGCGCATCACCCTCCCCCGCGCCTTCAACGGAGAGGAGGCCTTCAAGGTCTCCATCGAGCACCTCTCGGACACCATCATGTGGTATCGCAAACACTTCGACGTGCAGGAGGTGGGCGACCGCAAGTATTTCATCGAACTGGAGGGCGTGCGCTTCGGTGCAGACCTCTGGCTCAACGGTAAGCGGGTGGGCTACACTGAGAACGGCGTGATGGCGAGCGGCTTCGACCTCACCCCCTATATCGTCAAGGGCAAGAACGTCATTGCCGTGCGCGTGGACAACTCGTGGGAGTACTGCGAGCGCACCACGGGACAACGCTACCAGTGGAACGACAAGAACTTCAACGCCAACTACGGCGGCATCCCGA
>CAVFBU010000077.1:0-10886 GCA_963620725.1 Vescimonas coprocola | reverse complement strand
GGTGGAGGCCGCCGACTTCGATGCAGCCACGGAGACGATGACCACCATCATGCCGCTGCTCTACCAGAGCGGCTACCTCACCATCAAGGACTACGACCCAGAGAGTGACCTCTACCTGCTGTCGCTTCCGAACAACGAGATACGGACGGGACTGTTCCGCAGCCTTATACCCCACTACCTGGGGCGCAACTCCGCCGACGGCAACACGGCGATAGCACGTATGGCGGTGCAGATTCGTCGTGGCAATATCGATGAGGGACTGCAGCTCATGGCCGATTTCCTCGAAACCGTGCCCTACTGCGACAACACCCACTACGAGGGCCACTGGCAACAGACGCTCTATATCATGTTCGCCCTGCTCTCGGGCTACCGCATTCAGGTGGAACAGCACACGGCGAAGGGTCGCATCGACATCACGCTCGAAACGCAGACCACCATCTACGTGATGGAGCTGAAAATCAACGGCAGTGTGGAGGAAGCCCTCGCACAGATCGAAGCAAAACACTACGCCGACGCTTTCAAGATGAAAGGTAAGCCCGTGGTGAAGGTGGGCATGAGCTTCAGCCTGAAAGACGGAGTGAACCGCCTGGAGTGGAAGGTGGAATGAACGGTAAGCATACTCTTTCTGAAAGTAATATCATTTTTTTGGGGTTTCCTTTGCCGTTTCACGGAAAATCCTTAATTTTGCACCTTAGTAATAGAACCATGGTATTAAACAGGATATGTATATGAACAGAAAAACGGTAATCACTGTAGCGGTAGGCGTTGTCATCGCCCTGCTCGTTGTAGGCGTGGCCTACCTCGCCTTTAGTCTCAGCCAGCAGAAACAGGCCAACAAGGATATGCAGGAACTGGCGGCACTCGACAAAAAGGAAATGGAGAACGAGTACCAGCAGTTTGCCGACCAATACAACGAGATGAAGACACGCATCAACAACGACTCCATCGTGGAGCAGTTGACGCGCGAACAGGAGCGCACCCGTCAGCTCTTGGCCGAACTGAAGCAGACGAAGTCGGACGATGCCGCGGAAATCACCCGACTGAAGAAGGAACTTGCACGGGTGCGCAGCATCCTCCGCAGCTATGTGATGGAGATAGACTCGCTCAACCGCATCAATGCCGAACTGATGAACGAGAACAACCGCGTGCGCGGAGAACTGGCGAGCACGAACCGACAGAACCAGGCATTGGCCTCCGATAATATGTCGCTCTCGGAGAAGGTGGCCGTGGCCGCACAGCTCAACGCCGCCAACATCGACATCGTGATGCTCTACAAGAAGATGTTCTCCTCCAACGCAACAGACCGCGTGAAGCATCCCCACAAAATCAGTGGCTCGACCCAGATGAAGATACGCTTTGTGCTGACGCGCAACGTGACGGCACAGAACGGGATGCGCACCGTCTATGTCCGTGTGCTGACACCTGCTGGCAACGTGCTGAACGGTGGTGTGCAGTGCGACTTTGAGGGACAGCAGATTACCTGCACCGCCAAGAAGGACGTGGAGTACACGGGTGAAGAGAAAATGATAGAGGTGTTCGCCCCCAAGACCACACTGACTCCCGGCAACTACCGCGTCCAGGTGATTGCCGACGGCCACGAGATTGGTGCACGCACCATCGAACTGGAGAAATAAACGGAAACAAAAAAAAACGAAGATACACCTATTATATATATGAGACGTATAGCAGGATATCTGTTGGCCACCTGTATGGCACTGCCTGTCGGAGCGCAGTCGGCACTCACGCTCGACAGCTGCAGACAGCTGGCCCTCCACAACAACAAGCAACTGGCGGTGGCTCGTGTCAAGCAGGACATTGCCACCAATATGCGCAAGTCCGCCCGCACCAAGTATCTGCCCCGTGTCACGGCTCTGGCAGGCTACGAATACACCAGCCGTGAAATATCGCTGCTCAGCGACGACCAGAAGAAAACCTTCAGCAACCTCGGAACACACGCGGCGAGCACGCTCGGCGGCAAGGCCAACGAGTTTCTGCAGACCATCCCACAGAGCGTATGGCAGCAACTTGGGCAGCTCGGCTACACACAGGAAGGTGTTAGCCAACAGTTGACGACCGGCATCAACAGTGTGACGGGGACGCTCAACCAAACAGGCATGGGCATTGTTGATGCGTTCCATACCGACACGCGCAACATCTGGGCAGGAGCCGTCATGGTGACCCAGCCCGTCTTCATGGGTGGAGCCATCACCGCCACCAATCGACTGGCCGTGCTCGGCGAACAGTTGGCCGCCAACAGTGCCGAGGCCGAACGGCAACTCACGCTCTACAACATTGACCAAGCCTACTGGCAGGTGGTATCCCTACGCCATAAGCAGAAACTGGCACAAAGCTACCTTGACCTCGTGAAGAAGTTGGACAGCGATGTCGAGAAGATGATTGCCGAGGGTGTGGCGACACGCTCCGAGGGACTCAGCGTCAGCGTCAAGGTCAACGAGGCCGAGATGACCCTCGCAAAGGTCAATGACGGGCTGGCACTCTCGAAGATGTACCTCGCACAGCTCTGTGGACTGCCCCTGGACGGCTCCATCACACTGGCCGACGAGGACAGCAGCGACATTACGCAGAACGCCTCCAGCCATACGGTCGACATCGCAGCAGCCCTCGGACAACGCCCGGAGATACGCATGCTGCAGAACACGCTCGACATGAACGAGCAGTCCGTCAAACTGATCAAGGCCGGCAACCTGCCACAGGTGGCTCTCGTGGGTGGCTACGCCGTCAGCAACCCCAACGTGTACAACGGCTTCGAACGCAAGTTTGGCGGCGTGTGGAACATCGGCGTGTTGGTGCGCGTGCCGGTGTGGAACTGGGGCGATGTGGCCTACAAGGTGCGTGCGGCCAAGGGCGCGAGTGCCATTGCCACACTGGAGCTGGACGAAGCCAAAGAGAAGATAGAACTGCAGGTCAACCAGAGTTCGTTCCGCCTCAACGAGGCCAACAAAAAACTGAAACTGGCCAAGGCCAGCACCCGTAGGGCAGAAGAGAACCTCCGCACCGCCAACATCGGATTCCGCGAGGGAGTGATCCAGTCCACCACCGTGATGGAGGCACAGACCGCCTGGCTGCAGGCCCAGTCGCAGCGGATTGACGCCGAGATAGACGTGCGTCTCAGCCAAACCAACCTGCAGAAAGCCCTCGGCACACTGGGGAACTAAGAGAGAAATAACCGTACAACAAGGACAGAAAAATAAGGAGAAAGATATTATGTCAGCAAAATCACAACATAGCAACGTGCTATTAGCCATCTTCGGGTTCACGGCCGTCGTGGTTGTCGTGGGAGTCATCGGCTTCTTCGCCTTCAGCCACGAGAAGGAGAATATCCAAGGACAGGTGGAGGCCAGCGAATACCGGGTGTCCAGCAAGGTGCCCGGTCGCATCCTCGAAATCCGCGTCAAGGAGGGTGACTATGTAAAGGTGGGCGACACCCTGGCCATCCTCGACGCACCTGAGGTGCGCGCGAAGATGGAACAGGCACAGAGTGCCGAGGATGCCGCCGCTGCCCAAGAAGAGATGGCACGCAATGGTGCACGCCGCGAACAGATACAGGGCGCGTTCCAGGTGTGGCAGCAGGCCAAGGCCGGACTCGACATTGCACAGAAGTCGTACCAGCGTGTGCAGCGGCTCTTCGACGAGGGTGTCATGAGCGAGCAGAAACGCGACGAGGCCTTTGCCAACTACAAGGCCATGGAAGCCCAAGCCAAGGCCGCTGAGAGCCAGTACAGTATGGCACGCAATGGTGCCCGCCGCGAGGAGAAGCAGGCCGCACAGGCTCTCGTGGGACGGGCACGCGGAGCGGTGCAGGAAGTCAACTCCTACATCAACGAAACCGTACAGGTGGCACAGATGGAGGGCGAGGTCAGCAACATCTATCCCAAGGTCGGCGAACTCGTCGGAACAGGCTCGCCCATCATGACCATCTCCATCATGAGCGACATCTGGGGCACCTTCAACGTCCGCGAGGACCAGTTGAACGGACTCAACGTCGGAGCCACCTTCAACGCCTTTGTGCCGGCCTTCAACAAGACCATCCCCATGAAGGTCTACTACATGAAAGACCAAGGCTCCTACGCCGTCTGGAAGGCCACGAAGGCCAACGGGCAGTATGATCTGAAGACCTTCGAGGTGAAGGCCCGTCCGGCGCAAGCACTGGAGGGTCTCCGCCCAGGTATGTCGCTCGTCATACAGGACTAAACAGTCCGTCAACCACTTTCTCACACACACAGCATTGTGAAACAACTTCGGCAAATATACGGGATAGCGGTGCGTGAGTGTGGCATCATCTGCCACAACCACATCTACCTGCTCTGTATGGTGGCCCTCCCACTGCTGGTGATGTTCTTCTTCACCTCAATGATGCAGGACGGAAAGCCGCTGGAGATGCCCGTGGGTGTGGTAGACCTGGACAACTCGTCCACCACGCGCAGCATCGTCCGCCGACTGGATGCCTTCCAGACCTCGAAGGTAGTAGCCCACTATCCGAGCGTGGCCGAAGCGCGGAAGGCCATTCAGGAAAACAACATCTACGCCTTCCTCTATATCCCCAAAGGAACGACAGACGACCTGCTGGCCAGCCGACAGCCGAAAATCTCCTTCTACTATACACAGACCTCCGTCGTGGCCGGGTCGCTCCTCTTCAGTGACCTCAAGACGATAGCCACGCTGGCCTCCGCCGCCGTCGGACAGGCCACCCTGCGCGCCAAGGGCTTCACCGACGAACAGACGCAGACCTTCCTGCAACCCATCAAGGTGGACCTCCATCCACTCAACAACCCCACCACAGACTATAACGTATACCTCTCCACCATGTTAGTGCCTGGTGTCATGATGCTGTTTATGTTCCTCATCACACCCTACGCCATCGGCACCGAGATAAAGTTCGGACGCTCCAAGGAATGGATGCAGATGGCCGGCGAGAAGGCTTGGGTGGCCCTCTGCGGCAAGTTCCTGCCTCATGTGCTCATCTTCCTGACGCTGACTATGTCCTACGCCTTCTACGTCTACGGCATCCTCGGCTTCCCCCACCCCGGTGGAACGGGGCGCATCGTCATGCTCACCGTGTTGCAGGTGCTGGCCTCGCTGGGCTTCGGCATCTTCGTCTTCGGACTGATGCCCTCGCTCCGTATGTCCATGAGCATCTGCTCGCTGTGGGGCGTGCTGAGCTTCTCCATGGCCGGTTCGGCATTCCCCGTCATGGCCATGGACGGGCCGCTGCAGGCACTCGCTTGGCTCTTCCCCCTGCGCCATTATTTCATGATCTACCAGACGTGCATCTTCAACGACTATCCGTTGGCCGATGCCTGGCTGCACATCGTGGCTCTCGTGGCCTTCGCCCTGCTGCCCCTGCTGGTGGCTCCTAAGATTCGCAACGCCATGTTGAACTATGTCTATATCCCCTGACGCGCCATGAACAGCCTATTCCATACCATACTCGATGGCATCCGGGATGCCTGCTACATCTGGAAGGAAGAGATGCGACAGATGTTCAAGGACGAGGGCGTGCTGATGTTCTTCATCCTCGTGCCGCTGGGCTATCCGCTCCTCTACTCCTGGATCTACAACAACGAGGTGCTGCGCGAGGTGCCTGTCGTCGTGGTCGACGAGTCCCATTCCGCCGCCAGCCGACAGTTCATCCGTTCCTGTGATGCGACTCCCGACGTGAAGGTGGTGGCTCACGCCTCCAATCTGGACGAAGCAAAAGGTCTCGTCGGGCGACAGGTGGCACGGGCGGTCTACTATATCCCTGGCGATTTCCAGAACAAGTTGAACCGCATGGAACAGACCGCCGTGGCCGTCTACTGCGACATGAGTACCATGCTGACCTATAAGGCGGCCTACATGACTGCCGTCTCCGTCACCCAGCAGATGAACGGAGAGATACAGGTACGCCTGTCGGGCAAGCAGACCGAACGGGAGAACGAGATACTCATGCGACCCCTCGACTACGACGCACAACCCATCTACAACCCCTCGGGCGGCTACGGCTCATTCATCCTGCCCGCCGTACTGATACTCATCCTGCAGCAGACACTGGCCTTGGGCATCGGTCTTGCCGCCGGCTCGGCGCGTGAGAACAACCGCTTCGAAGACCTCGTGCCCATACAGCAACACTACCACGGCACGTTCCGCATCGTCATGGGCAAGGCACTGGCCTATTTCATGGTCTATGCCGTCATGGCCACCTGGCTCACGGTCGTCGTGCCGCGCCTCTTCGACTTCCCGTGTCTGGCCCACTGGCAGGACTTGCTGGCCGTCCTGTTCCCCTACATCCTCGCCTGCATCTTCTTCGGCATCTCCGTGTCGTGCATGGTGCGCTACCGCGAGAACGTCATGCTGCTGATTGTCTTTGCCAGTGTCCCACTCCTGTTCCTCAGCGGTGTATCGTGGCCACAGTATAATATCCCGGGCTTCTGGCAGGGTGTGTCGTGTCTTTTCCCCTCCACCTTCGCCATCCGCGCCTACGTCCGGCTGAACTCTATGGGCGGCACGCTCAGCGACGTGCTGACGGAATACCACATCCTGTGGATACAGGTGCTGGTCTATTTCGTACTGGCCTGTCTGGTCTACCGCCGTCAGATCCAGCTCGCACGCCGCCACATGAACGCCTAACAAACAACAAACTATCCATAATCTATGAAAAAAACACTGATTCTCCTCACCGCCGTACTCGGATTGCTGTGCAGCAACCGTGCCGCAGCACAGAACGGCACCGCCGTCAGTCTGTGGGCTGACGCGCAACACGCCACCGACAATCCTAAAGCACTGCAGGAAGGCATGATGGCCGTCTTTCCTGCACCGGCAGACCAGCGTACTGGCCGGGCAGTCATCATCTGTCCGGGTGGCGGCTACTCTCACCACGCCATGGACCACGAGGGATTCGACTGGATTCCCTTCTTCCATAGTCAGGGCGTGGCCGTGGCCGTTTTGAAATACACCCTGCCCCATGGCAACCGCACCCTGCCCGAACGCGATGCCGAGCAAGCCATGCGCATCATGAAGCAACGGGCGGCCGAGTGGGGGCTCAACCCCGACAGCATCGGTGTCATGGGGTTCTCGGCAGGAGGACACCTCGCCGCCACCCTCACCACCACGAAGAACGCCAGTGTGAGACCCGCCTTCTCCATCCTCTTCTACCCCGTCATCTCCATGCAGAAAGAGCTGACACACCTTGGCTCGCACCACGCACTGCTGACCGACACGGCCTCCATAGAAACGGAGAATGCCTACTCCAACGAGATGCGCGTAGACAGCAACACACCGCCAACCATCATCTTCCACAGCAACGACGACCACACAGTGTCGCCCATGAACAGCGTCGCCTTCTATTCGGCCATGCTGAAGGCCGAACGCCAGTGTGCCCTACACTTCTATCCGACAGGACGCCACGGCTGGGGCTTCCGCACCACATTCACATACCATGACCAGATGACCAACGAACTGGCTCGCTGGCTCAACACCGCCCTGCAGACAACGGACACCAAGACCGCAGCAAAACGCTAACGAGAACACCCCATGAACCGAAAAAGCATACTCTTTGTCTGCCTCGGCAACATCTGCCGTTCACCGGCTGCCGAAGGCATCTTCCGCCAGTTAGTGGCCCAGCGGCATCTGGAGCGCGATTTCCTCATCGACTCGGCAGGCATCGGCTCCTGGCACATCGGTGACCTGCCAGACCCGAGGATGCGGCGCTGCGGAGCGCGCCACGGCTACACCTTCGACTCCCGTGCCCGACAGCTGTCCAGCGACGACTTCGACCAGTTCGACTACATCATCGGTATGGACTACGACAACCTGCGCGACATCAAGGCCAAGGCTCGCCGCGCGGAAGACGAGAAGAAAGTGTTGCTGATGGCCGACTTCCTGCGCCACCACGACAGTGCCACCATCCCCGACCCCTACTACGGCGGCGACCGCGACTTCGACCACGTGGTGGAGCTGTTGGAAGACGCCTGCGAGTCCCTGCTCGACTGGCTGACAGGCAAGACACAAGAAAGCCGCTGAACCCGTGTCAGCGGCCTTCTTGCAGTATGGGTGGAGCTGGAGGGATTCGAACCCTCGTCCAAACAGGGAAACCATACGCTTTCTACATGCTTATTCCAGCCTTTGGTTTTCGAATCATGACAAGACCTGGACCACCAATCATGACCTTATCTCCTAAATTTCATCCGCGCGTCGGAGCGCCACACAGACTATTTCCGATTGTCCTGCACCGCTATACCTCCCCGATTCGGAACCACATCCGGAAGAGCGATGTCTCGTTCCCCTGCCTGGCAAGGGAATTAAGCCAGTGATCTACTGTACTTCGATCAGGCAGCGAGAGCGTATTTGTTTTCGCCAATTAAATTTCTGACCGAGGGGATTATGGAGGCTACAGTCGTCGCTCCGCATGCTTACGTACCATCTCAGCCCGCTGTCAAATCCAGTCAACCCCGAGTGATACTCACGTCTTTCGGCTGCAAAGTTACAACTTTTCCGTGAAACAACAAGCCATCCACCACACTTTTTTCCGTAATAGAAGTTAAAGTAAGTGGGATACGTGCATAAACGGCTATTTCCTTTTGTTGCTATTTCGGGATTGATTTAACGGAAAAGTGTGTTTCTGTTTGGTCATTTCGCAGGAAAAGTGTATATTTGCAGCGGTAAAATTGCAGGAAAAGTGTAGTTTTCCAACCATAGAATGATAGGAAAAGTGCAAATATGCTGTATAGAAAGATAGAAGAATATATCGCAAATCATTTACAGTCAGAGTAAGATTATGGCTTCAAAGAGATACCCTTTGGGAATACAAACATTCTCCGAAATCGTGAGGGGGAATTACTTCTATGCTGACAAGACGGCCATCGTCTATCAGCTGGCTCATTATGCCAAGTTCCATTTCCTAAGTCGCCCTCGACGATTCGGAAAGTCCTTGTTTGTATCTACGCTCCAGGCTTACTTTGAGGGCAGGAAAGAACTGTTCAAGGGACTGGCCATCGAAAAGATGGAGACGGAGTGGACGGCCTATCCCGTCATTCATTTGGATTTGAGCTGTGGTAAGTATTTTAGTTTAGAGAATACATATTCGATTCTAAACGGAATACTGGAAATAGAAGAGAAAAAATATGGGTTAAAGATTAATCCTATAGATGAAAAGTCTTTTGGAGGTCGCCTCAAGAACGTTTTATTGGCAGCCACGGCTCAAACAGGCAAGCAGGCGGTGGTACTCATTGACGAGTATGATGCCCCGATGCATGATTCTGTAAGCGACGAGAGCTTACAGAAGACCATCCGCAACATCATGCGAGACTTCTTTAGCCCATTGAAGCAGCAAGAGGGCAACCTGCGTTTTGTATTCATCACAGGCATCTCCAAATTCAGCCAACTCAGCATCTTCAGCGAGTTGAACAATCTTAAGATTCTCACGCTGAAGGATGAATACAGTAGTTGCTGTGGTATTACCAAGACGGAACTGACCCAGTATTTCCGAGAGGGTATTGAGGAGATGGCCGAACATAACGGATTCACATACGAAGAGACATTGGAGCAACTCAAACAGCATTATGACGGCTACCACTTCAGTATCAACAGCGAAGACATCTACAATCCTTACAGCATTATCAATGCCTTGGACGACAAGGAGTTTAATAGCTATTGGTTTACATCTGGTACGCCTACGTTCTTGATAGAACTGATGCAGCAGAAGAACATGGATATGATGGACTTGAATGATTTATGGGCCAGAGCCAATCGCTTTGATGTTCCAACAGAGACCATTACAGACCCCGTTCCTGTTCTTTTCCAAAGCGGTTATCTTACCATCAAGGGGTATGACAAGCAACTCGGTATGTACCACCTTAGTTTTCCAAATCAAGAAGTAAGACAGGGCTTTGCTGAAAGTCTATGCCAATATTACATCCCTTCCGAAGTAGGCGAACTTGATGCAATCGTCTATGCTTATAAAAAGAATGTGCTCATCAATGACGATATGGGAGCTTTTATGCCTCACTTGAAGACCTTCTATGACAAGTTTCCATATACAATAATCAATAATAATGAGCGGCATTATCAAGCCGTGATGTTCACCATTTTCACCATGCTTGGCGAAGATGTGAAGGTGGAACATACGACTTCGGATGGAAGAATAGACCTTGTGCTCAAGACGGAGCAGCGTATCTTTATCTTCGAGTTGAAATATAAGCAGTCTGCCGATACTGCCATGGCACAAATCAGCGACAAGGACTATGCCAAGGCTTTTGCCGATGATGGCCGCAAGGTTGTGAAAGTGGGTGTCAACTTCTCGGAAGACCAACGAAGCATAGCGGATTGGGTGATAGAATAAATTACTCAACACCAAGGAGAACAGACAAAACAAAAGGGTATGAAGACAAAAGCGCTATTGACGGCACTCGCACTGGCCTTCGCAGGCCACGTGGTGGCCTACGCCCAGACGGCTGTCACCTCGGGCTTTGAGAAACTCGACAAGTGGGCTGCCGACCGCGACATGGTCAACTGCAAGGTGATGGCGTATGAGTCCATCAGCATCAGCGGCCACAAGTTCTTCGGCATTGACAGCCCGTGCGGACTGTTCATCACGTCGCGCGAGGTGTACGACAACCAGACCACCTTCGACGTGCCCTACCTCAACGCCAATATGCGCATGATCAACTGCTCGCGCTCAGGCGTGGAACCCATCAAGTTCTGGTGGCTCATACAGACCATCGGCGACGAGGGCTGGAGCAGGCAGGCCGCACAAATCAAGGAGAACACCCGATACCTCAAGGCGCAGCTGGAGCGCAAGCACTGGCCGTGCTGGCAGAACCAGTACAGCAACACCGTGCTCTTCAAGCGTCCCTCCGACAAGGTCGTGGCCAAATACAACTTGGCGTGCG